>CAKQRB010000019.1 GCA_934271195.1 uncultured Alphaproteobacteria bacterium
TTCCTGAGAACCCCCAGTTTACTGGGGGATATCTATTTTTAAGAATTCATATTATTGAAAAAGTCGTCATTGTCTTTGCTCAAACGAAGCTTGTCAAGCAGGAATTCCATACCATCAGTCATACCCATTTGCATCAAGACGCGGCGCAACACCCACATTTTGGACAAGCGATCTTTATCAACCAACAATTCTTCCTTGCGGGTTCCGGAACGGGTGATGTCAATGGTCGGGAACAGGCGTTTGTCGGTTAGTTTTCGATCCAAAATGATTTCTGAGTTACCTGTTCCTTTGAATTCTTCAAAAATAACCTCATCCATACGCGAGCCGGTATCTATCAAGGCTGTGGCAATAATCGTCAGAGAACCGCCTTCCTCAACATTACGGGCGGCACCAAGCAGACGTTTCGGACGTTGCAGAGCATTAGCATCCACACCACCGGTCAAAACCTTGCCTGATGAAGGGATAACCGTATTGTAAGCGCGGCCGAGACGGGTAATAGAATCGAGCAAAATGACAACGTCCTTTTTGGTTTCAACCAGTCTTTTGGCCTTTTCAATCACCATTTCGGCAACCTGAACATGGCGAGAAGCCGGTTCATCAAAGGTTGATGAAATAACCTCGCCTTTAACGGAACGAGTCATGTCAGTTACCTCTTCCGGACGTTCGTCAATTAACAATACTATCAGATAACATTCCGGATGATTGGTAGCAATGGCATGAGCTATATTCTGCAGCATTACGGTTTTACCGGTGCGCGGCGGCGCCACGATCAGTCCGCGTTGTCCTTTTCCCTGAGGAGAAATTAAATCAATCACGCGGGTGGTATAGTCTTTTTCACCGCAGATAATGTCAAAATTTAGTTTCTTAGTCGGATAGAGCGGCGTTAAGTTGTCAAAATTAACCCGAAGTTTAGATTTTTCCGGATCTTCAAAATTTATGCTGTTGATTTTGGTGAGGGCAAAATAACGCTCGTTATCTTTCGGGGCGCGAATCTCACCTTCAACGGTATCGCCGGTTCTTAAGCCGAATTTTTTAACCTGCGACGGCGAAACATAAATATCGTCCGGACCTGCCAAATAATTAGACTCTGCAGAACGTAAAAAACCGAAGCCGTCTTGCAGAACTTCAATTACACCGTCACCATAAATAATGTTGTCTTCATCAGCTACTTTTTTCAAAATAGCAAACATAAGGTCTTGCACACGCATTGAAGAGGCATCGTCTACACCGAGCTCTTCTGCTTGCGTAAGCAGTTCCTTGGGGGATTTTTGTTTGAGATCTTTTAAATTCATTGAATACCTTGAAATTTGGATAGGATTGATTATTTCCTTGGAAGGTAAGATTTTTATAGTATGTTCTTTGTAAGATGTCAAATGTTTGTTAAAAAAAATTATAAACAGCCCCGCAGGGCAAACATTTAAATTTTAAAAAAGTTTTTGTTGTATGTATATTCCTGTGAGTCTTGTGGATTATTTTTTATGCGCAGACTTATCCAGATGTTAATAATTTGTTAAGCGAATCGTTAATACTTTATTAACCTTCGTTAAGAATCGTTTAAGAATCTTGTAAAGACTTTTTTAACCTTTTATGAAAAAAATTTTTTATCCAGAGGGTGGGGAAAGTGGTTTGTCCCTGTATATAACTTTTAGATATAAATTCTTTTTATGGTGATAAAATTGTATAACTTCCTGAAAGATGACTGTTATCCACAGAATTTGAGAGTTTTGTGGATAAGATGTATAAGTCTTTGTTTTGGGAGAAAGATATGAAGTTAGCGGCGATTACCGGATCTATCGGATGCGGAAAAACAACGCTGGCCGGTTTGGCCAGAGAGCTTGGTTGTGTGGTTTTTGATGTTGACAAGTGGAGTCGGGAACTTTATTCCCGTCCGGCTTATATTAATAAAGTGGCCGGTGTTTTTCCGGACGTGACGGAAAACGGAAAAATCAACAAGAAAAAGCTGCGCAATTTGGTTTTTGATAATCAAGAACAGCTTAAAAAACTTGAGGCTGTTGCTCATCCTTTTTTGAAACGCAGGCTTGTTGAGGCTATTCGTAAAAACGGAAAATACGACGGCATTTTTGTTTTGGATGCGGCTTTGCTGTTTGAGGCCGGATGGGACAAATATTGCGATTTGATTATTGTGGCCGATGTGGATTATGAAACACAAAAGCAAAGGGTTATGAAAAGAGATGGTATTTCTGCCGCAGATTTTGATAAAATCAATAATATTCAGATGAGCAATGCCGAGAAAGCCGCTTTGGCCGATGTGGTTATTGATACCGACAAACCGTTGAATTTGTTGAAAACGGAGTTGCTTTATATTATAGATGAATTGGCAGATGCGTAAGAAGGACTTTTATTTATGACCAGAGAAATTGTATTTGATACCGAAACAACGGGTTTTGATCCGGAAGCCGGCGATAAACTGGTAGAAATAGGCGCCGTGGAACTGATTAACCATATTCCGACCGGCGTAACTTATCACCGGTACATTAATCCGGAGAGAGATGTGCCGGAAGATGCTTTTAAAATTCACGGCTTGTCTTATGAATATTTGAAAGATTTTCCAAACTTTGCCCAAGTGGCGGACGAATGGATTGAGTTTGTCGGCGATGCTACTCTGGTGGCGCATAATGCCAAGTTTGATATCAACTTTGTGAATTATGAGCTTAAGCAGCTCGGAAAAGAAGGATATACTTGGGACAGAGTTGTTGATACGCTTGAAATTGCCAAAATTTTGTTTCCGGGGGCAAGAAATAATCTTGACGCTTTGTGCCGTCGTTTTAATGTTGATAACACACAGCGTACGCTACATGGTGCCTTGCTTGACGCGCAGCTGCTGGCAGAAGTTTATCTTGAACTTTTGGGCGGGCGTGAACCGAGCTTTTTGCTTGATAAAAATAAAAAACAGACGGCGACGGCTGAAACCGCAGCGGTAATGAAGGATAAAAAGTACAGAGAGCCGCGGATTTTTGCTTTGAGTGAAGAAGCCTTACAGCAGCATAATGAATTTTTGAATGCTAAAATTAAAGAAGCTATATGGACAGCCGCACGAGAAGAACAGACAGATGAAAAGTTGTGATTTCAATAGAAAAAATCCCGAAATAAATTTTACTTATTCGGGATTTTTTTTTGTTATTTTTGTTCCGGCTGAGGTTGTTGTCTTTCTTGCGATTGTTTGCGATTTTGATACATGGCGACAAAATCTATCGGGTTTATCATCAACGGCGGCAGACCGGCAGAAATGAGCGAGTTGGTAATGTAGCTGCGGGCATAAGGAAATAGCATTCGCGGGATTTCTATCAACAAAACAGGTTCCAAATGTTCTTCCGGAACATTCAGGGCAACAATGCCGCAGTAGTCAAGTTCTAAAATAAACAGCGGCTGGGTACTGACGATGCCGTCAATACGGATTTTTAAAGAAACGTTGAAGAAGTTGTCATGCAGATGATCAGCATGAACATCAACATCAATATTTATTTCCGGCGCCTGATTTAAATTGCGGAAAATTTCCGGCGCGTGCGGAATTTCTAATGAAAAATCTTTGATATACTGGGTGCTGATAACAATCGGCGGCTGGGTTCCGGCATTGTCGTTAGCTGTCGGTTGTTCCGAGGTTTGGTTTTCTTCAGACATGTATTCCTCCTAAAGTGGTGTTCTGTTTATTGATACCCTGAAAATTTTGAATCGTCAAATATTATAGTTGATAAAAGATATAATTCAGCTATATATTTATATAAGACGTGAGGATAATTTTTTTATGGAGACAGATATTGTCGGGATATTTTGATATTTTAGTTCTTTTTGTGGTGGTTTTAGTAATTTTTAAAAGATTGCATTCTATACTTGGCTCAAGTGCTGACAGTGAAAACAAAGCTAAAATAGCCGAGGAAAATGCTGCAAGGATTTTTGATATCATTATGAAAGAAGCTGAGAAAAACCAGATGGAGGAAATGTTCCGCGGCGAAGACGAAGCCGAAAGTCAGGAAAATTTGAGCGATACCGAAAAAACATTACGTCAGATTCCGAATTTTGACAAAGACAAGTTTTTATACGGTGCCAAAAAGGCTTTTGAAATGGTTGTCAACTCTTTCTCTAAAGGCGATATTGAAACTTTGGAAATGCTGGTCAGTAAGAAATTGTTAAAAAAGTTTCAGGATATTATTGAACAAAGAAAAGCCGAAGGTATTGTTTCCGAGGCAGACTTCATTGGTTTTGATAAGGCCGAAATTGTTAAGGCAAAGGTTTCTGCCGATAATATTGCCAAGATTACGGTAGAATTTATTTCGCAACAGGTTAATCTTTTGAAAAATGCTGAAGGCGAAGTGATTGAAGGCGATGAAAACTTTATTCAGAATATTTCGGATACCTGGACTTTTGAACGAGCTTTGACTTCAACTAACCCCAACTGGCTGTTGGTTTCTACGAGAAAGTAAACGATGACAGGAACTAAAAATCTTAAATTATTGGCTTTGCTGCTGGCGCTTTTTGCTTGCGGCAAGGAAGAACAGCAACCTTCCGAACAGACGGAGATTCCTTTGACGGCGGAAGAAAAAATTGACAAATCCGATTTTGAGCTGAAACAGGCGGATTATAATACACTGTCAGGATGGAAAAAAGACGATCTGGCTACGGCAATGCAGGCTTTTGTCCGTTCCTGCCAAAAAATTATGACGTCTGACAGCGAGTTTCTTTCTGACAAAGCTTTGGTTAAGATTCCGACAGCGGCTTATAAGGAAATTTGTCAGAAGCTTGAAACAACGGCGCCGCTGGAATATTCTAATTTTATCGAACAGAATTTTACGCCGTATCAGGTTTTGTTCAAAGGCAATGACATAGGACAGTTTACGTCTTATTTTGAACCGACAATTCAGGTTTCGGTTACGCGTAGTCATGGCTATAATTATCCGATTTATGGTCGTCCGTATGATTTATTTGAAATGAATCTGAAAGACTTTGACGAGGCTTATCCGAATAAAAAGCTTGTGGGACGCGTGGTCGGGCAGAAGTTTGTGCCTTATTTTACAAGAGACGAGATTTCTAAGACCATGATGAAAGCGCCGGTCATTTTATGGGCAGCTAATCCGGTTGATTTGTATATTGCACAGATTCAGGGTTCTGCCGTCGCCGAAACGGAAGACGGCAAACAGGTTCGGATTGCTTATGACAGCAACAACGGACATAAGTTTACAGGAATCGGGCGGATTTTGCTGGAAAGACGGCTTATACGCAAAGATAAGGCTTCGATGATGGAAATCAAAAAATGGATGCATGAGAATTATGACGTGGCGAAAAACCTGATGAATGAGAATAAGCGTTATGTTTTTCATCGGTTGTCTTATGAAAGCGGTCCGATTGGCGCAGAAGGGGTGGTTTTGACGGCGGGAAGAAGTCTGGCCGTTGATGAAAACTACATACCTTACGGCAGCTTGCTCTGGCTGGAAACAGCATTGCCGAAATACGGCGAAACTTATAAAATGGTTGTTGCGCAGGATACCGGAGAAGCTATTAAAGGCGCTATCCGCGGTGACTATTTCTGGGGAACAGGCAGTGATGACGTTTTGGAACTGGCCGGAAAAATGAATTCGACAGGACGCTATTTTATTTTTATTCCCAAAGGCGTGGAGGTTAATCAATAGATATGGCACGCAAATCTCCCAATAAGGCAGATGCTTTGGTTTATAAAGCATTGCAGAAGGCGATAGAGCAGGACAGACTGCGGGTATATCTGGATTATGCCAAAATAAACCGTCCGCAGTCACCGGTTTATGATCCGTGGGAGTGTTTGCTTCCGGTTTTGGTGCCGGTGATTATCGGCTTGCTGCTGATTATCAGCGTCGGGGTATTGTTTGGTTTGTTGTTTATTGTGGTTATGATTTTGGTTTACAGCACTTATGTGAAAAAGATTATGCATAGGAAGCTGATTGAAAGAACCAAAAAGTTTTTGACTACGGATTATGATAATTGTTGCAAACTCTGGGAATTTGGCGGAATTGTGCTGGTGAATACAAAAAACAAGAAGATCGGCTGTGTGGCGCCGGAAGGCGACTGGAAAGATTTTGTCGTGCTTAATTATGCCGATTTGATGGTTGACCATAATGAAAAATCTGAACAAAAATCCGAAGAAGACAGATCCAAAACAGCCTGAAGATACTGATTTTTGGCAGGAGGTTGTAAAAGGCGTGCGGAAAATTCCGGTGTCTAATATTGACTTGTCAAAACCGCATACAGAACTGCCGGAAATCAGGCAGAATATCAATATTTTTGAGTTTTATCAGGGTGAACGGTTGGATTATCTTCGAGCCGGAAGTTTTAACAATATTGATGCCAATACCGTAAAGCGATTTAAGCGTGGAGAGTTCAGAATAGAGGCGCGTTTGGATTTGCACGGTTGTCTGGTTGACGAGGCTTATCAGAAGGTGGAAACTTTTTTACAAAATGCCGTCCGGCGCGGTTTGCGCTGTGTGCAGATTATTACCGGAAAAGGTTTGCATCGGGAAAATGAAGATATATTTGCCGCCCGAGGCGTGTTGAAAGATCTGGTGCCGCAATGGCTGAATCAGGACCATATTCGTCCGTTGCTGTTGGCTTTTGACTATTCGCCGGTCAGCGAGGGCGGAGACGGCGCTTTAATGCTGCTTTTGCGCCGCAAGCCTAATTTTTGATTTTTTTATCCGTGCTGTGGCAATAAGCAGCAATCGGGCAGTTTAAGCAGTCAGGATTTTGAGCCTTACAAACATATCTTCCGAACAGAACGAGCCAGTGGTTGGCATTTTTCTTAAAATTGTCCGGCAGAACGCTGTTTAAATCTTTTTCAACTTCCAACGGGTTTTTACCCTGACTGAAATCCAGCCTGTGAGAAATGCGGAAGACATGAGTGTCGACGGCAATTGTCGGTTTGTCAAACCAAACGTTTAAGACAACATTGGCGGTTTTGCGGCCGACGCCGGCAAGACTTTCCAAGGCCGTGCGGTCGGAGGGGACTTCACCGTTATATTTTTCAACCAGTTCTTTGCTCATTACCATGATGTTTTTGGCTTTGTTGTTATAAAGGCCGATGGTTTTGATGTATTCTTTGAGTTTATCAATGCCGAGTGCTAAAATTTGCTGCGGCGTATCGGCTGTTTTGAAGAGTTCTTTTGTGGCTTTGTTGACGCCTTTGTCGGTGCTTTGGGCGGAAAGAATAACGGCAACCAACAAGGTATAGGCATTATGAAAGTTGAGTTCGCAGCGCGGATTGGGATCCCGCTGATTAAAAATCTCCATGATTTCCAGAATCTCTTTAGTATTTCTCATCAGGCTTTTACTCCTCCGGCGCCGGCTGCTTTGGGCGCGTTTTCGTCTAACGGCCAGCGGGGGCGCGGTTTAAAATCCAAGTCATTGGTATAACCGGCGCGGAATCTTTCCAGTCCGGCCCAGGCAATCATGACGCCGTTGTCAGTGCAGAAACGGACAGGAGGAGCGGAGAAAATCATATTATTGGCTTGGGCAAGAAGTTCCAACCGGTTTCTTAAAAAGGTGTTTGATGCCACACCGCCGGAAACGACAAGGTCTTTGCCTTCGGGATAATGTTCCTGAAAATAACGGATGGCTTTTTCAAGCTTGTGGCAGAGGCTTTCAGTAACGGCAAGCTGAAAACCGGCGCAGATGTCAGCCACATCTTGTTCGGGCAGAATAGCATGTTCCAATATGCCGTCCGGCGAATAAGATTCAATAATTTTGCGTACGGCGGTTTTCAATCCCGAGAAAGAAAGGTTGCAGTCCTGAGAATTGAAAAGCGGGCGCGGCAGAACAAAACGGCGGCTGTTGCCGACATCGGCCATTTTTTCTATCATCGGGCCGCCGGGGTAGCCCAAGCCTAACATTTTTGATACTTTATCAAAGGCCTCACCGGCCGCATCGTCAATCGTGGTACCGAGACGTTGGTATTCGCCGACATTTTTTACAACTAAAATCTGACAATGCCCACCAGAAACAAGTAATAGTAAATAAGGGTATTGTACGTTACTAGTCAATCTGGTAACCAGAGCATGGCCTTCCAGATGGTTTACGGCAACAAAAGGTTTGTTTAAGGCAAGAGCCATGGCTTTAGCTGCCATTACGCCGACGACGACACCTCCGATCAGTCCGGGGCCGGAAGAGGCGGCAACGGCATCAATGTCATCAGGTCTTAAACCGGCTTTTTGAAAAGTATGTTCAATAATTTCGTCAATATGTTCCAAATGTGAGCGGGCGGCAATTTCCGGTACGACACCGCCGAAAGGTTTATGTTCTTCGAGCTGAGTCAAAAGGCATTCGCCCAATATTTGCCGCTTATCATTAACAATGGCGGCGGCTGTTTCGTCGCAGCTGCTCTCTATTCCTAAAACTATCATTGCTTATCTCTTTTTTATTGCAGTTTTTTTTTAATTATATACACTATAAAATAGTTTATTGCAAAGGCAAAATTTCAGGCGAAAGGTTGAAAATGGCAAATAAAATCGAGAAAAAAGAATCTGCGGCAGAAGAAAGCGCTTCGGTAAGGAAAGTTGCTAGCAGCGGACATTCTTCAGCAAAAATTTTGGGGCTTATTCTGGTTCTTGGTGCCGGATTGGTAATTTATAAGAATCCGCAATTGGTTGAAAAAGCGAAAGTGCTGCTGGTGGAATCGGCGGCGCGATATTCTGATAATTTTTCGGAAAAACAATCGTCCGCAACTGATTTTCAGGATTTGCAAAATCAGATTGCAATGCTGCGAACAGAGCTTTTTAATCTGAAGAGCACTTTGCCGGCAGAAGGTGAGCCGGTCAACGTGCAAAAGCTGAAAGAACTTTATGATAAGTTTGATGCTATTGAAAAAACAAATATGAATATTATCAATTCTAAGGCGGATGCTTCGGCCGTACTGGGATTGGCGGTGCGGTTGGATGAAGCAGAAAACAAGCTGAAACTGGTCAGTAGGGCAACAGACGAGAACGCATTGGTTTTGACGGCGGTAATGATGGTTAAAGAAGCTTCCGGCCGCGGCGGAAATTTTGTTTATGAAGCAGAAGTTTTGCAACAGCTGGTTCAAAATAATCCGCGGTTGGCAGAACCTTTGGCTGTGATTGCGAAAACAGCGTCGTCCGGAATTGTAACAAATGCACGCCTTATTAACGAATTTGAAAGTATTTATGGTGCCATATTAAAGAAGCAAAAAGATGCGGCAGCCCAGACATGGAAAGACCGGATTTTCAGCAAATTGAGCGACTTTGTAAAAGTCCGGAAAGTTAATGAAGCGGAAGAGGCGGAAATGCAAATTCTGCAGAATTTGAAGAATATCAGGGATCTTGTGCGGGAAGAAAATTTTATTCAGGCGGCAGAAGAGTTGCGTTTGCCCGAGAATGAGACCTTGCTGGAAGATGTCGGTTTGCGAAAATGGCAGGAAAAAGCTCTGGCCAAAGTTGATTTTGAACAGGCCGTGGGCAGAATTTCTACTTATTCTCTGGCAGCTATGAAAGTCAATGCGATTAAAAAGGAGACAATGGAATGACCAGAAAAATATCTACATTTATCTTTATTGGTCTGATTTTTACCGTCATCGTCTGGATGTTGGACAAGGCCAGTGTGGTAACCGTTGACTGGCGCAGCTATCATGAGATTTTATCCGTGCCTGAGCTTATGCTTCTGGTGTTGATGTTTGTGTTGGTTATCGATATATGTAACCGGATTTGCCGTAAGATATTTAATTTGCAGGTCAGAGAGGCTTATAAGGCTTCTTATCTTGAAAATGAGATTAAGGAAAATGCCGCAATTGATGTTCTGGCCGGGAAAATCAGTGAAAAAATCGTCATTGATCGCAAAGATTTTGACAAGTCGCTACTTTTGGTTTTGAGAGCAATGACGGCAATTACGGCCGGTGATATGAACGAAGCCCGCTTTCATATTAAAAATCTGAAAAAAATGATTGGCAATGATCCGATTATTGATGTTTTGAAGATGAAAATTTATAAGGGCGAGAAAAATTATGACAAGATGGAAGAGCTGTCTGCCAGAATTATGAAAAACAGTGATATTCAGATTGTCGGCATGAAGGCCGCAGTTGAAGCTCAGATGGAGAAAAAAGAATTTAAAGAAGCGCTGGCGACGGCAAACCGCGCGTTTGAGCTGCGGCAGGATTTGTACTGGATTATCGAGAGCGCGTTTGAGCTGCGCGCTAAAGCGCAGGATTGGGAAGGCGCTTTGCAGGTGCTTGATGCCGGTCGCAAAAAGAAAATTATTCCGGCGGATAAATACAAACGACTGAAGGCCATTGTTCTGTTTGAAAGGGCAGAGGAATTTCAGAAAGCCGGCGATGAGGTTAATTTCTTTAAGTTTTGTTCACAGGCGGTTGAAGCCGATGATACGCTGGTTCCGGCAGCTGTGGCTTTAGCAGAGTATTATAAAAATACCGATAATCAGGTGCGCAAGGCTGGCGATATTTTGCTTCGGGTCTGGAAAAAGAATCCGACAGACGAAGTGGCTTATGCCTATTTGGATTTGTATCATCATAATGATGTTAGCGCCAAAATTCAAAATATGGAAAGTCTGGCCATGTCCAATTCTCTCCGCCCGTCTTTGAATAACCGGATTTTGGCAGAGTTGTGTGCCGAGGCCGGTAAATGGAAAAAAGCCAAAGGCGAGTTGGAAATCTTTTTGATTAACAATCCCTGCACAAAAAGAGTTTGCTCTTTGATTGCGGAGTATGAGGAAGTCTTTAACAAAAACAAAAAAGAAGCAAAATCTTGGAAGGACAAATATAAAAACTGTGCCGAAGATTCCGGCTGGGTTTGCGAAGAATGCGGCGAAAAAACTGCGGAATGGCATTCCGTCTGTCCGAAATGCAAAGCATTTGGCGCCGAAAAATGGCATTTGTACGTGGAACAGGACAAATCGGAAGTTGACGTGTCTAATGACGGCTATGAAGATGATGACGAGGAGTAGCTGCTGATGAACAATTCCAAGCTTAGGGATATCTGGGCGGCAAAATATGCCAATGTTGACCGGACTTTAGACCGGATGAAAGAAGTCAGGGCAGCGGCAACGGCTTTTAATGCCAATGTTGACGCGGTTCTTAAAATCAGCGGGAAAAAACTGCAGGAGCTGATTGAGAAAACCGGACTGAATTGGGACAGTCTGAATAACATTGAAGAATCGAAGCTTTTGCAGCCAGCGGACGTGATTAAAGGCGTGTTTAAATGTTTTTCACGCGGGATTGCCGAAGAATGGCTGACGGAAGACAAGGCGATTTATGACTGGATGGTAGATAATATCGGTTATGACCGGCTGCAGATGGGCGGTCAGGGCGGTATTGTGGCTAATGCGCTGGCGGCAGCGGGCGTTTCTAAAGTTTATGCCCATACCAATTCTTTGCCGAAGTTGCAGGCCGAGCAATTTTTGAAGTTGGACAATCTGGTTTCTTTTGATGAAAACGGTGTCGAAAAACCGGCTTGCCTGATTAACCGCGGGCAGGATATTCCGCTTATTCACTGGATTTTGGAATTTGACAAAGGCGATGAGCTGACGGTTGGCGGGCATAAGATTGTTTGTCCGAAGTCAAATCGTTTTATTGCAACCTATGATCCGTTGAATCTTAATCTGGTGAAAGATGACGCTTTTGTTCGGTTTTCAGAAACCCATCCGATAGATTTTATTGTTTTGTCCGGTTTTCATGCCCTGACAGCCAATAAAGGCGGCTGTGCGCTGATTGAGGATGTTTTGCCGCTGATAAAAAGCTGGAAAAAGGTTAATCCGCAGGGAATCGTCCATTTGGAAGCGGCTTCAACACAGGATATTGCCGTCAGGAAAGCCATTGTCAGCCAAATTGCGCCGCTGGTCGATTCAATCGGTTTGAACGAGCGTGAGACAATAGATGTACTTCAAGTTATCGATGAAGAAAAGTTTGCTGCCGAGTGTGAGGAGAATACCGACAGCGCCCATATGCTGGAAGCTGTTTTCCGGATTAAGGAAAAGGTTGGTTGTTCGCGGATTCAGCTGCATATGTTCGGGTTGTATATGACTTTGCAGGACAAAGGTTTTAGGATTAAACCGCAGGAAAATTTGCGCGGAATGTGTCTGGCTGCCGTGGCGGCGGCCGGAAAAGCCAGTCTGGGCAGAGTTGAAAAACCGGAGGATTTTGTGGTTCGCAAAGATACACCGGTGAATGACGAGGCTTTGAATATTTTGAAAAAAGCGGCGGTATATGCCGGAGATGAAAAACTGGAAGAAGACGGTATTGCCGATTTCAGAGGGTATGATCTGATTGCTGTGCCGACGATTTTGGTTCCGAAGCCGGTGACTTTGGTCGGAATGGGAGATACGATTTCATCCATATCACTGCTTGCTTCAAGATAGACTTTTTCAAAAGGCGGGTAAGTGTCGGATAAGATGATTTTTTATCAGCTATCGTAAAATGTTGTTGACTTTTGTATTTGAGTAAGGAACAAAACAATCTTTCTGATAGTTTAGAAAATTGTCGTGATGGAGTTTTTGTATTTGTTCTTTGTTTATTTTTATTGTTCCCAGTCGAGCTGTTTTCATCGGATTTTCCGCTTGTAACAGTCTTTTGCAAACCTCCGCTGATACAATGCTGCAAACACCTTTTTCCCGACAAATCGGCTTATCGTTCTGATAGGTGTTGACACTCATGTCTTGTGTCTCAAAAATTTTCTGCAAATGCGCCAGCGTCAGGTCCATTTCTTTTGAATAATCAAGTTTTCCACCGTCTCTTGACACATGTTGCTCCAAAATCATGATATCAACATGCTTTTTGTCTTTGTTGGAATCAATACACAAAGCCACGCCGTGCGCTTCCTTGTTTTCGGTGGCAATCGTTAATGGTGCGGCCATCCGCCGCTGACTGATATCTTCAAGGCTTAATGTTTGTGCCGTAATATTCATAATGCAGTCCAATGCCAGAAAATTGTTCTCTGTCGGATTAATGCCAATTTCTCCGGTAATAAGTTTCTCATTCATACAGGCGTCAATTACCAGGTCATCAGCTTTGTCGCAGTCTTCTGCGCCCAGAATGCAATATTGGGTCGTATCTAAAAAAGAACATCCCGCGATTTGTTCTGCTGTTTTTGAAGCGACATAATTCGTTGCGCGAAAATTATAGCCGCTTTTCGGAATGTCTAAAGTCAGGTTGGGCTTGCGAGTGATATTGTCAAGGCTTTCCTTGTCGAGCGTAAAATAATGCATCTCATTTCTCCAGCGTTATGTATTCCGGCGGGATAATTCCGCCTTTGATGACAACCAGATAATAAGGAACAACGGAAAAGCGCAAGCCCAGTTTCTCATCACAAACCGACCAGTCTACCGGAGAGGTATCAATATCGTTGATTGAGGCCAATTTTATCAGACGTTCATCAACATCTTGCGGCAAGTCTTTATCTAAATCCGGCCGGATTGCGGGACTGACATAAACGGCTTCAATCAGTCCGTCTTTTTGTAAAGCCTCTAAATCAATGGAAAACAAATCGGCATTTTCAATAAAAGGTTTGAACATATTTATGCTTTTTTCCGTCCATTGTATCGGTTCTGAAAAACCGCGAATGGCACGGCTGCGGCCGCTAAAACAACTCTCCATCCATTGGACAATTGCGGCATGGGTTGTTTTGCCGCCGGTGCGTCTGCAGTAGTAGCTTAAATCGGCATTAGGATTCATGGCAAAAGACAGGATTCCCTCAGCCAGTGCCGAATTTCCTTTGGTAATGTAATGATAAAGCTTCATGGTTACAACTTTATTTGTTATTCAATTTTTTTATTTTATCACTTTTTTGTATTTTGGACAATAGCTATGTTTTGTGATCAGGGCGGCCGGCGGAGATTAAATAATATGTTAGGATAAAACAGGAGTGTAGGTTTTTTATTAAAACAAGTCTGATTTTGGCGGTTTTGCGATTTTGCTTGCAATTCGACAGATTGACTGTATATATAATTCTAATTGATTGACATAGGAGAAAGAAAATGACAGAGAAAGAACCCTCGCAACGGCAGCTCAGGGTCGGGCAAGAGATTAAAAAGATTTTGGCCGGTTTTATTGACCATGGTGAAATCAGAAATCTGGAAGGGATTCATACCATGGTTACAATTACCGAGGTGCGGGTTTCTCCGGATTTGAAATATGCCTCGGTTTATATGATGACAACAAACGGCGAATATCTTAAAGAAGTTTTGGAAGGGTTGCAGCTGGCGGCAAATTATCTGCGCAAGCAGGTTGCCGGAAAGCTTCAGTTGCGTTATGCGCCCGAGCTGGTTTTTAAGGTTGACGATACGTTTGAGCAGGTTGACAAGATTGAGCGTTTGCTCAGAGATCCCAAGGTTCAGGAAGACTTGAACAAGGAATGAAAAAACATTAAAGCACTTTTCGGAGTGTTTTTTTGATGCCGGAATGAAAATATTGGGTTATTCAGAATGTCTTAAATTTAATTATAAAATTATTATAAGATGAAAAAAAATTATAAAAGCGGGTTCACTGCAATGCTGTTTTTTATGAGATGATGACCTTAAAGGAGAGTTTTTATAATGGCAAGGCATAAAAAAGGCGAAGATATAAACGGCTGGCTGATTGTGGACAAGCCCCGTGACATGGGTTCTACCGATGTGGTCAATATGACACGCCGAATGTTTAACGCTAAGAAAAACGGTCATGCGGGAACGTTGGATCCTTTCGCAACCGGCGTGCTGCCGGTGGCTTTCGGAGAGGCGACGAAGCTTTTGCCTATGGTTACAGATGGGCAGAAAGAATATGAGTTTGTGCTGCAATGGGGAGCGGAAACAAATACCGGTGACAGTGAAGGAGAAATTGTTTTCCGTTGTGAAAAAATTCCCTGCCGGAAAGATATTTTGGCCGTTTTGCCGCAGTTTATTGGTGAGATTACACAGGTTCCGCCGGCTTTTTCGGCCATAAAAATCAACGGGCAGCGCGCGTATGATCTAGCACGCAGAGGAGAAGATGTGGCCATTCCTGAAAGAAAGGTCGAGATTTATGCTTTGGAACTTCTGGAAGAACTGCCCGATTGTCAGGCAAGGTTTCGGGTGACATGCTCAAAGGGGACTTATGTGCGAACGCTAGGGCGTGATTTGGCCCGAAAACTCGGGACTTTGGGCTATTTACAAGAGTTGAGAAGGACAAAATGCGGAAAATTTTCGCTTGAAGATACGATTTTACTGGAAAATTTAAAAAAAGTAGTGCATACTGACACTCTGAAAGAATTTCTGCTTCCGTTAATAACATCACTGCGCGACATCGCGGTTTTAGCTGTATCGGAAGCTGATGCCGCCAAGCTCCGGCTTGGGCAAGGGTTGTCTCCTAAAAATTATGATATTGATAATTTGACAGGCAAACAGGCCGTGGCCGTGTTTGAGAGCAGTCCGGCGGCAATTGTTCGAATCGATGAGAGAAAAATTTCTCCGGTTCGCGTGTTTAACTGTTAACATAAAGGAAAATTTGATGTCGATTACTAATGAAAAAAAACAAGAAATTATCAAATCTTTTGGCTTGAAACAAGATGATACGGGTTCTCCCGAAGTTCAGATCGCTATCTGGACTGCTAGAATCAACAGCCTGATTGAACATTTTAACGTTCATAAAAAGGATTTGCATTCTCGTCTGGGTTTGATGAAGATGGTCAGCCGTCGTCGTCACCTGCTTGACCACTTGAAAGCAACCAGCGAAAGCAGATATCAGGATTTGATTAAAAAACTGGATTTACGTAAGTAATTTAAGAGTTAAGATTTTATGCTGTTCGAAAGTGTTTTGGTTTGTTTATTCTTGATGTTTGGTTCTTTTGGGAGCCAAGCCGGTATGAATGGCGAAAGCAGTTTTTCCGGTCAGCGGAAATTTTGATTTTCGGAGTGCGGGGCAATCGGGCTCCGCATTCCTTTTAAAATCCTGCCTGCGAGCGGGTGAGGTTTGTTAGATAGATTATAGATAGAAAGGTAAAAGAAATATGATCGATTTTAAGGTCGTCCGAAAAGAGATGGAATGGGGTGGACGAAAGTTAGTTTTAGAAACGGGTAAAATAGCAAGACAGGCAACAGGCGCGGTGATTGCTACCTATGGGGAAACAGTTGTACAGGCAACCGTTGTTGCGGCAAAAGAGGCAAAGGCTGATCAGGATTTCTTTCCTTTAACCGTTAATTATCAGGAAAAATATTATGCGACCGGTAAAGTTCCGGGTGGCTTTATGAAGCGTGAAGGAAAGCCGAGCGAGCGCGAAGTTTTGATTTCCCGCCTGATTGACCGTCCGATTCGTCCGTTGTTTCCGGATGCTTTCAAAAATGAAGTTCAGATTATTTGTACGGTTTTGAGCCATGACCAGCAGACGGATTCTGATATTGTGGCAATGGTTGCCGCTTCAGCTGCGCTGGCTGTATCGGGTATTCCGTTTTTGGGGCCGATCGGCGCTGCCAAAGTCGGGTATAAAGACGGACAGTATATTTTGAATCCGACAATCGAGCAGATGAAGGATACAGAGCTGGAATTGTCTGTGGCCGGTACTTCCGAAGGCGTACTGATGGTTGAATCCGAGGCACAGGAACTTTCTGAAGAAACAATGCTGAATGCGGTTATGTTTGGTTTTGAAAGCTTCCAGCCGGTTATTAAAATGATTAACGAACTGAAAGCCGAAGCCGGCAAAGAATCTTGGAAAGCTCCGGTATTTCCGCCCGAGTTTGATGTTTTGTATGAGAGAATCGAAAAAGAATTCCGCGGCAAGTTTGAAGAAGCTTTTAATGAAACCGACAAGCTGAAACGCGGCACTCTGGTCGGGCAGGCTTCGGAAGAAGTCAAGGCAACGATTGATCCGGAAAATGAGCTGGAAATGCGTTATGTCGGAGATGCCATTGAAAAATTAATGCACAAAGTTGTTCGTGAAAAAGTTTTGACAACCGGACGCCGGATTGACGGTCGCGATACCAAGACTGTTCGTCCGATTCAATGTGAAATTGATGTTTTGCCGAAGGCTCACGGTTCTGCATTGTTTACACGCGGTGAAACACAGGCTTTGGTTGTGACGACTTTAGGAACCGGCGAGGATGCTCAGATTGTGGACGGTTTGATGAACGAGTATAAAGAAGACTTTATGCTGAACTACAACTTCCCGCCATTTTCTGTCGGTGAATGCGGCCGTCTGGGCAGCCCGGGGCGTCGTGAAATTGGTCACGGCAAGCTGGCTTGGAGAGCCATTCATCCGATGATGCCGAAAAATAAAGATACTTTCCCTTATACAATCCGTGTGGTTTCCGAGATTATGGAATCGAACGGTTCTTCTTCTATGGCGACAGTTTGCGGTACGACTTTGTCTTTGATGGCTGCAGGCGTGCCGATGGCTAAACCGGTTGCCGGTATTGCCATGGGGTTGATTAAAGAAGATGACGGCCGTTTCAGCGTTTTAACCGATATTCTCGGTGACGAAGATCATCTTGGCGACATGGACTTTAAAGTTGCCGGTACCAAAGATGGTGTGACCGCTTTGCAGATGGATATTAAAATCACTTCCATTACAAAAGAGATTATGCAGACGGCGCTGGCTCAGGCACATGAGGGCAGAATCCATATTCTGGGTGAAATGGCCAAAGCAATTGCCGAGCCGCGTTCGAATGTTTCACCGCTGGCTCCGGGGATTGTTGCCATTAAGATTCCGGTTGACAAAATTCGTGAAGTTATTGGTTCCGGCGGTAAAGTTATTCGTGAAATTGTCGAGAAAACCAATACTAAAATTGACATTAGTGATGACGGTATCGTTAAAATTGCTTCAATGAAAAAAGAAGAAGGCGATGCTGCTCTGGAGTGGATTATGAGTATTGTTGCTGAGCCGGAAGAAGGAATGATTTACAAAGGCGTTGTAACCAAGATTATGGATTTTGGCGCATTTGTACGCTTCCTAGGCACAACAGAAGGTCTGGTTCACATTTCTGAAGTCAAAAATGAGCGTATTGCGTCAGTTTCTGATTTCTACAAAGAAGGTGACACCATGTGGGTTAAATGTCTGGGCACAGATAATCGCGGTAAGATTAAGCTTTCAGCGAAGAGAGTGGATCAGGAGACCGGTGCCGACCTCGAAAAATAAAAAGCTTGCAAAAGGCCGGTCATGCTTGTTTCTTTTCTTCTCGTGTACCTTTTTTCGTACACGTCGTCGAAAAAAAACAGCGCAGCACCGGCCTTTATCAAGCTTTTTAGTGCTCAGAAAATAGTATAGATAACTTATGCAGTTTTTGAGTAGCGAAAGTCTATCATGCTTGTTTCTTTTCTCCTCGTGTACCTTTTGTCGTACACGTCGTCGAAAAAAAACAGCGCAGCACTGACCTTTATCAAGCTAGTTTGTAGGCAATAGATAAAAGTGAAATTTAAAAGCGTTTTTCTGATGACAGAAAGCGCTTTTTGTTTGACTTTTTCTTTCTTTTGTCTAAAATCTGATTTAGAAAATTTATTATTAATTTTAAAACAAATATTTATGGAAAGTTGCTTTTTATTATTGTCTTTGGGATTAGCAAGGTTGTCATTTTTAATGACAGTCTGACTGCTGAAATTGTTTAACCTAAATTATAAATTTTATGGAAAATGGTTTTGACTGGCTTGCAATATTTACGTTGTTGCTGCCGATACTTATTCTTTTGGGATTGTCTGTTATCTGGAAAATGAAATTTGTTATCAGTACAGAGGATTTTTCTTTGTTTTTGTCGATAACAAGGTTGTTTTTGGCGGTACCGCTGATGATAGACATTTATAAAATGTTTATGGTAACGGATGTTGGATTTGTTTTTGGCATTTCAGCCGTTTTGCTGGTTCTAGTTTATTGGATAATGCTGAGAATTTTTCGCTTTAAGCTGTTGGATTGGCGGAAGGTTTATCTTTTTGAAGCCGACGGTTGCGGTTGGGAATGTTTGAGTGGTAATTTGACAGAGGGAAATTTCAAATTCCGAGCTTTGCTGGAAAACGTTTCTCATTCGCAGGATTACTACAGAGAGCGGGTTTTCCCTGTTAAGATTAAGAAAATATGTCTTTTTGACTTTTTTCCGGTGAGGTTGGAAAAAGAAAGCTTATCCGGTAGGTAAACAATAAAAGCGTTCGATTCTGAAATCGGGCGCTTTTTTCGATTCCATATATATTTTTGGATTCGTAAAGCAATTTTTAACCAAGATGAATCGGAAAAGCAAAAGAATCGAAAAAATTTTAAAATTTTATTTTTATATTTTTTGTGTAAATTCAAATTGTTGTATAAAAACCGAATCGAAAAAGAATCCGATTGTTAATAAAAATTTAAATCTTAACATTTAGCCTTGGCAAGTGAAAAGGTATCATTATTTAAATTACAAACATATATTATGGAAGCATTATTAGGTGGAACTCGATAAATTGTCGGAAAGAACGTCCAGAATGGCTGTTACCGGCAAAAAAACATTTAACGAACGCAGATTGATCCCCTGACTTGGTTAAAATGTTTGATATAAATGCGTAGAGAGAGTTTGTCTGCAATAGTTTTTATTTCAGACTTGTGTCTTTCCTCTCGATGTTGAAATGTGGAAAGATAATGCTTCAGGCATTGTTTTTCGGACTGCGGATTCTTTTGAGTACCGCTTAATTATTGTACTTTTATATAGTATGTTTTGTCAGAAAATTCTCGTATTTGGCTGATTACGGGATGGTGATACATATACAGGTTTTAGGCTTAAAATTTTGAAAAAAAGGTTCTTAAATGCGCAAAAGAACCTTTTTTTATGTTTAAATATTGACTTTGCTTTCTTTTGTTTTAATCTAGCAAATAGAAAATAATTATTAATTTTTAAGCTTATGATAGGATTTATTTGGGGCATTATTATTTTTTGCCTGGTTGTTTTTGTTTTATTTGCTTATGCCGTTTATCGTACGGACGTGTGGCGCGTGTATGACGTTGAGCATGGCTTGAATGAAAAAAAGAAATCTAAAAATGTAAAAGTATGAAAACATTTGTTCTTTTGGTGATTGGCAGTGCTTTTATAGTACTGTTGGCCGTGGGTGTTTATTTTTTGTATTACGATATCGGGCGGATATTTAAAAACAAACCGGATGAGTATTTTGACAGAGATGTAGAGTACTAAAAATCGGAGGCTTGTCTGACCGATGCGCATTATAAAAGGCGACAGATTATTCTGTGGCCTTTTTTTGTTATAAAAAGCCCTTGAAAAATAAAAATAATTGTTGTACAAAGAGCTGTCTGGCGGGGCACCCCTGGAGGCGCCGCAGATAAATTCAGTTTAATTTTTTTAAGGATTTTTGAAAATGGAAATTACTTTTAATGCGCAAAAGCGTGAGAAAGCAGGTAAGGGGGCAGCTCGCGCATGTCGTCGTGAGGGTCGCATTCCTGCCGTTATTTATGGCGGAAAGCAAGAGCCTGTTATGATCAGTCTGCATCCGGTTGAGCTTGAAAAAGCTTTGAATACTGCCAGCTTTTATCAAGCTGATATCAAAATTGTTTTGGATGGCAAAACAATTTCGGCTGTTTGTCAGGATGTTCAATTCCATCCGGTTTCTGATATGCCGATTCACGTTGACTTTCTTAGAAAATAGTTTTTAGGTTTTTGATTACTATTTCAAAGATGTTTTTGTAAAATGAAGGGAGTCCGGCGACTCCCTTTTTTTGAAAGAAAATTTGATGTTTTTGATTGTCGGTTTGGGAAATCCGGGGTCTGAATATGCAGGAACCCGTCATAATGTGGGGTTTCTGGCTGCGGATTATTTGTATGAAAAATTTGGGTTTTCTCCTTTTAGGGCAAAGTTTGACGGGCTGATTGCCGAAGGTAAAATTGCCGGAGAAAAAGTCTTTTTGCTAAAGCCGCAGACCTATATGAATTTGTCGGGCAATTCTGTTGTTAAAGCGGCGAATTTTTATAAAATTTTGCCTGAGAACATTGTTGTTATTCATGATGACATGGATTTGCAGCCCGGACAGTTGAAAGTTAAAACAGGCGGCGGAGCGGGTGGACATAATGGCCTGAAGTCGATTGATGCGGCAATTTCACCGAATTATCATCGTATTCGTATCGGTGTCGGGCATCCGGCCGGAAAAGGCGAGGCAGTTGTTAGTCATGTTTTGAGCCGTTTTTCCAAGGCAGATGCGGAACAGATTGAGCAAAACGTTTCCCTGATTGCCGATACGATTGATGTTTTACTGAAAGACGGAATGGCGGTTTATTCCAACAAAATCGGAATGTTGCTGAAGGGTAGATAAAATACTCCTTGAAAAAACTTTATTTTTCAGCTAAAACTCTCCTCAAGTTTATCAGGATATTTGAGGAGTTTTTTTATGGGATTTAACTGTGGAATTGTCGGTTTGCCGAATGTTGGAAAATCGACGTTGTTTAATGCTTTGACCCAGACGATTGCGGCGCAGGCGGCGAATTTTCCTTTTTGTACGATTGAGCCGAATACCGGTCGCGTTGCCGTACCGGACGAACGTCTGGACACTTTGTGCAGAATTGTCAATCCCAAGAATGTTGTTCCGACGCAGTTGGAATTTGTTGATATTGCCGGTTTGGTTAAAGGCGCTTCCAAAGGGGAAGGGTTGGGTAACCAGTTTCTGGCAAATATTCGCGAGACAGATGCAATTATTCATGTTTTGCGCTGTTTTGATGATGACAATATTACCCATGTCGAAGGTTCTGTTGATCCGATCCGCGATGCCGAGATTGTCGAAACGGAATTAATGATTGCCGATTTGGAATCTTTGGAAAAGCGCTTTGACCAACTTGAGAAAAAAGCCAAGACCGGCGGTGACAAAGAGGCTCAGCTCAGAGTTTCTGTTATGAAACCGGTTATTGCAGCGTTGAGAGAAGGAAAACCCGCTAGAACTGCAGCTCCCGATCCGGCGGAAAAAGATGCTTATAAGCAGTATAAAATGCTTCAATTGCTGACATCAAAACCGGTTTTGTATGTTTGCAACGTAGATGAGGCTTCGGCAGCAACCGGCAATAAATATTCCGAAGCAGTTATGAAAAAAGCCGAGGCCGAGAAAGCTCAGGCCGTTATTATCTCTGCGGAAATCGAATCGGAGGTTGCCCAACTGGAAACGGAAGAAGAAAAGGAAGAGTTTTTGGACTCTCTCGGGTTGAATGAGTCCGGCCTGTCTAAAATCATTAAAACCGGATACAAGCTTTTGGGGCTGGAAACTTATTTTACGGCCGGTCCGAAAGAAGTTCGTGCCTGGACGTTTTTCAAAGGGTCAAAAGCGCCGCAGTGCGCCGGAATTATTCACTCGGATTTTGAGCGCGGATTTATTCGGGCAGAAACCATTTCTTATGACGATTATGTAAAGTATAACGGTGAGCAGGGGTGTAAGGAAGCCGGAAAAATGCGTTCCGAAGGCAAGGATTATGTTGTGCAGGACGGAGATTTGCTTAACTTCCTGTTTAATGTTTAAAATATTTTGTTTTCTGATTAAGTCCCGAAGTTTAGTGCTTCGGGTTCTTTTTTTTTGACGTATTGACAAAAAAATTAAATTGCGCTATAGTCAGTTTCCAAAAAGTATTATTAAAATTTATAGATATGAAAATAAAAGAAAAAAACGGAACGCAAATGGCACAAAGTCAAGCTCTGGATTATAATCAGATTGAGAAAGCGGCGGAAGAAGCGATTGAACTTGCTTTGGCAGAGATTTGGCGTTGGAGAGCCTTTACTGCGAAGGAATGATGTCGGTACCGGCCAGTTTTTATAAAACAAAACGGCCTTGGTTTTGCTGAGAAAGTTTGATTTGCAAGAAAGTTGCCTAACTATCGAAAATCTGGAATTCGGAAAAGACTGGATTGTCTATTTGTGTGGTAAGTGTTAAATATTAAATATAAAAAATTATTAGTATGAGAACAAAAAAACAAGTTGAAGAATTGGTTGTTTCTACCTTTGGTAAAATGATGAATGTGGAAGCAAATCTGTCTGTAATGGTTTCTCCGCAGAAAAGGGAATTGTTTATCAAAACTTTGCGAATTGTTTTTAACGATTTGCGTTTGCCTTATTCTTTGAGAGCTGCGAATTTGAAAGAATTTTCAGAAGCCATTTTTGCAGAGGAATTAAGAAAACAGCAATTTTTTGAGAATGTTCTGAGAAAAATTAATGAAGTCAGCAAGAAGAATTATGCTCTGGACAGTATAATTCTGGAAGAGAAAGATGTGAACTCCTTGGAGTTTTTCTTTGATTTCTCAAAGATAATTAATCCCTTGATCAAGGAGTCTGGTTTTTCGGTACCATATACGATTATGCTTCGTTGCCGAACGCCTTATAAACTGTCTGATTTATTTTATCGGCGCGGACAGTTCTAGTCGTCGTAAAAGCGAGTTGCCTTTATTGGGCAATTCGCTTTTTTGTTGCCTTAAGACAGCTTTTGTTGTAGCAAAGGTTATATTGTTGGTTTTGAGGAGGAAAGAAATGAGACTGGCACTTTTTCAACCGGATATTCCGCAAAATACCGGAACATTACTGCGTTTGGGCGCTTGCGTAGATGTGGAGCTTGACATTATCGAACCTTGCGGTTTTGTTTTTTCGGAAAGAGCTTTGAAACGTGCCGGAATGGATTATCTTGATTTGGTCAAATACCGTCGGCATGATTCTTGGGAAGATTTTTTGTATTATCGTGCCGGACATCCGGAAGAATACGGTCGTCTGGTTTTGTTGACAACACATGCCAGCAAGCCGTATACGGAATTTGAGTTTTTGCCGAACGACATTATTCTTATGGGGCGTGAAAGCGCCGGCGTGCCGCAGGAGGTTCATGATATGGTTGATGCTCGTTTGCTGATTCCGATGAATGAAAAAGCGCGTTCGATTAATGTGGCGGTTTCGGCTGTGATGGTTATCGGCGAGGCTTTGCGGCAGACAAATCTGTTTCCGAGGCAGCGGTAAGCGGAAAACGACGGCTGAGGTAAATTAATATCAGTAGTCCGGGGACAGCCATTATGGTTGTGGTAATGAAAAACGGACTCCAGCCAATGTGCTGAACCAGCCAGCCGGAAGAAGAGGCCAGAACATCGCGCGCCAAGCTCATCAGAGATGACAGGAGAGCGTATTGAGTGGCGGTGTACTGCCGGTTGCATAAAGATGAGATATAGGCAACAAAGGCGGCTGTTCCCATGCCTCCGGTGATGTTTTCGACCGAAATTGTCAAAGTCAGCATATAAAGGTTGTTGCCGGCATAAGTTTGGGCAACGTAGATCAGGTTGGACAATCCTTGCAGAATTCCGCAAAACAGCAGCCCGCGGGTCAGACTCATTTTGTTAAGGAGCATACCGCCGACAAGCATTCCGACAATGGTGGCGACTGTGCCGTAAATTTTTGTTATGGTGGCGATCTGTGAATAGCCGAAGCCCATGTCTTTGTAAAAAAGGTAGGCCATCGGGCTGATATAGGCATCGCTGAGGCGGTAGAGCAGAATAAACAACAGAATCCATGCCCAGCCTGGGCGAGCCATAAAATCTTTGAACGGACAGATAACCGCGCTTTGAAAAAACTGTTGAAAGTGGGCGGAGGAAGAAAGGTTTTTATCTGAGAGGTATTTCGGGGTTTCTGCTTTGGGTTCCCTGATTGACAGAACGGCGGCAAGACCGATGAGAATGCCGCCCGACATGATGGCATAAACATGATTCCAGCTCATAACGTCAGCCAGATATAAGGCACCGGCTCCGGAAAAAATAAACCCGAGGCGGTAGCCTAAAATAAAAGTTGCCGAGGCTGCGGCTTGTTCTGATATTTTGAAGTTTTCAACCCTGTAAGCATCAAGAACAATATCTTGTGAGGCGGAAGATACGCATAAAATAAGGGTCAGCGCCGCCATTAATGACGGATTTTCAGCCGGATTGGTTAAAGACATGGCAAAAATAGACATACCCACCAGCAGCATTGTCAATAGCGACCAACTGCGGCGTCGTCCCATAAAAGACAACCCCGGTACCGGCAGTCGGTCAATGAGCGGTGACCATGCCCATTTGAAGCTGTAAGGGGTTTTGAGCAGCGAAAAAGTGCCGATGACGGCCAACGGCAGTCCTGCTTCACCCAGCCACAGGCTCAGCGTATTAAAAACCAACGGAAAAGGAAATCCGCTGGAAAACCCGAAAGCAACCATTACCAGCATGCGGCGGTCGAGATATATTTTGGCGGCAGAGAGAATTTTTGTAAGCATCTTTGTTCCTTTGGTGTCAGTATATTCCCGAATGTCTTAAAACAGTTTTAATGCCGCTCTTGCATAAATGAAAAATTTTAACTACATAATGAGTATTGCAATATTAAGGTAAGGAAGAATCATGACTACGATTTTGTGTGCACGCAGAGGTAATGAGGTTGTTATGGGCGGGGACGGGCAGGCTACGCTCGGCGAGGCTGTTATATTTAAGGCCAATTCCATAAAAGTAAGAAGAATCGGCAATGGGAAAATTATTGCCGGTTTTGCCGGTGCGGCAGCAGACGGTATTACGCTGATAGAGCGTTTGGAAGGCAAACTGGAAAAACATGCCAACCAGCTTAAGCGGGCAGCGGTAGAGCTGGCGAAAGACTGGCGCATGGACAAGTATTTGCGTCAATTGCAGGCTTTTATGATTGTGGCGGACAAAGACGTTTCTCTGGTGATTTCAGGTACCGGAGAGGTTATGGAACCGGACGACGGGATTATCGGAATCGGTTCCGGCGGAAATTATGCCATGGCTGCGGCAAAGGCGTTGTATGACGTGGACGGGCTGCCGCTTGATGATATCGTGCGCAGGGCTTTGAAAATTGCCGGTGATATTGATGTTTATACCAATCATAACGTGATTATTGAAAAAATAGAAAAATAGAAAGGTTTTATAGAATATGACAGCAGCAACTACATTCAGCCCAAGAGAGATTGTTTCGGAATTAGACCGTTTTATCATTGGCCAGCAGGAGGCAAAGAAAGCCGTTGCCGTGGCTTTGCGCAATCGCTGGCGTCGGATGCAGTTGCCTGAAAAACTGCGGGAAGAAATTGTACCGAAAAATATTTTGATGGTCGGCCCGACCGGTGTGGGCAAGACGGAGATTTCCCGCCGTCTGGCCAAGCTGGCGAAAGCGCCGTTTATTAAAGTAGAGGCGACCAAGTTTACCGAAATCGGTTATGTCGGGCGAGATGTGGAAAGCATTATCCGCGATTTGGTGGAAATTGCCTTGCACAGCGAGCGGGACAAACAGCGTAAAACCATGGTTGTCAAAGCCGAGGCAGCGGCAGAAGAAAAAGTATTGGATGCTCTGGTCGGAAATAATGCCGGTGAGGAAACGCGTCAGAAGTTTCGTAAGTTGTTGCGGGAGAATCAGTTGAATGATCGGGAAGTTGAAATAAAAGTCTTAGATAATTCTAATGCCAGTATGCCGACGATTGATATTCCGGGGATGCCTGGGGCTTCGATGGGTATGATCAGTCTTGGCGATCTTATCGGTAAACCGTTTGGTGATAAATATAAGACCAAGAAAATGAAAGTCGGCGATGCCTAGAAAGTTCTGGTTGATGAAGAAAGCGACAAGCTGATTGATGACGAGGCAACGACGCAGGCGGCGATTAAGGCTGTGGAGAATGACGGTATTGTCTTTATTGACGAGATAGACAAGATTACCGGACAAGACGAGCGGCATGGCGGAGATGTTTCGCGTGAAGGCGTGCAGCGCGACTTGCTGCCTTTGATTGAAGGAACGACGGTTTCTACTAAATACGGTATGGTTAAGACCGATCATATTTTGTTTATTTGTTCAGGCGCTTTTCATTTGGCCAAACCATCGGACTTATTGCCGGAACTGCAAGGACGTCTGCCGATAAGGGTCGAACTGAAGGCTTTGACGCATGAGGATTTTGTCCGCATTCTGACCGAACCGGAGGCGAATCTGATTGAACAGTATGTGGCTTTGATGAGAACGGAGAATTTGTTTTTAGAATTTGAAAAAGAAGCCATTGACAAAATTGCCGACGTTGCCGTTCAGATTAACGAGAATGTCGAGAATATCGGTGCCCGCCGCCTGCATACGGTTTTGGAGGTTTTGTTGGAGGATATCAGCTTTGAGGCCTCTGAAAAAGCCGGAGAAAAGATAGTCATTACGCCGGAAATGGTGGAAGAAAAGCTTTCTAAATTTACGCAGGCGTCCGATTTGTCCCGCTTTATTCTGTAGTTGTTTGCAATGGGGTTTGGCGTTTATATTCACTGGCCGTTTTGCCTGTCAAAATGTCCGTATTGCGACTTTTACAAAGAAGTCAGGAAAAATGTGCCGCAAGATGAGATTATTGCGGGATATAAACGCGAACTCGATTTTTATTATCAATATACTTCAGCTAACGTTGTAAGCAGCATTTTTTTCGGCGGCGGAACACCGTCTTTGATCAAACCGGAAAATATTGCCGCGCTGATTGATTATATTTCAGGAAAGTGGAAAACAACGCCTGATATTGAGATTTCTCTGGAAACGAATCCGAATTCCGATTATCCGCAGATGTTTGCCGATTTGCGTCATGCCGGCATTAACCGTCTGTCTTTGGGCGTGCAGGCTCTTAATGAGGCAGATTTGCGCTTTTTGGGGCGAACGCATAATCTTGCAGAGGCTTATCAGGCAATAGATAAAGTTCTGCTGAATTTTGACAATCATTCGTTGGATTTAATTTATGCGCGTCCGCAGCAAAAACTCTCCGAGTGGGAGAAAGAGCTGGAACAGGCTGCATCGTTTGGTCTGAAACATTTGTCGCTTTATCAACTGACTATAGAAGAGGGCACTGTTTTTGCCCGTAAAGGCATTAAGGCTCTGGATGATGAGGCCGCGGCGGAAATGTATTTGTTTACCGATGATTATTTGGTAGATAAAGGGATTTATAAATATGAGGTTTCCAATTATGCCCGTTCCGGTTTTGCCTCCCGACACAATCTTCTCTACTGGACAGGCCAAGACTACATAGGGATAGGACCATCGGCTCATGGCCGCTTTTGTTTTTCGGGTTTTAAGGGGAATCTAGAGCAGAAACTGCGAGATCGAAAAATTTCACGTACCTCTTTGTACGCTGAAAATTTTTCTCCTCTTGTTTCTACTCCATCTTCCTCCTTAAAACCCGAAAAATCATGTCAAGAAGAGAACTCTGGGCAAAAACTGCAATATCCAATTTATTATGCTTCGACATACAATTGTCAGCTTGAAGAACTTTCACAAACAGAAAGAGCAGAGGAATTATTGTTAATGGGCTTACGGCTGGTGGACGGGATTGATAAGCCGCAATTTAAGGTCTGTTGCGGGTTGGATTTTGATGGATTTGTTAATCAGGAACGTTTGAAATATTTGTGTTCTGCCGGTTTATTAGTTGATACGCCGACGAATCTCAGAGCCACACGTGAGGGTTTTCCGGTTCTGAATAAGCTGGTAGAGCAGCTTTGTCCTTAATCTATAACGCCGAATTTGCCGTTTACCAGAATCATCATGGCAATCAGAAAGAAAATCATGAATATTCCGGCTTTGACGGAGGCTGTATCCGGTACTTTGTTATATTTATTGGAAGCCATAACGAACAGTGGCGACGTTAGCAGCAATGCCGTTACGTAGCCCGGGTTGGGGGCTATCCGCAAAGCCAGTGTTTTTGCGGTAATTAGTGCCGCGCTGAAGCTGACAATGTATAGTCCGGCGCGAACAACAACCGGCGAGAAGATGTTTTGAAAAAACTCCCTGACTTTTAATCTTTCCCTGTAAGCATAAAAAAATGAATTGTAACAACCGCTGACAAAAGTTGAGACCGACAGATAATAAACAATGGCTGCCCAGGTACTGGAACCGTGGATGGCAATGTCTTTGGTAATAATGCTCATAAAAGCCAAAGCCAGAATTACCGGCGCCATATAGGTTATGATTTCTTTGTTGACCGGACTTTTCAGCATTTGCCAATAGCTCAGCGTAAAACCAAAAAGCACTAAAACCAAAGTGATGAACACTGTTCCATCATCAAAAAGCTTGATAAATTCGTGTGGTGTAATCATCCACCAGAGAACTGTGGTAATCAGGGTCGTGAGTACCATAACGCGTGATGTTGGTCCGGCACCATATTTGGCAGAGGCAAAGAAAAGGTGGGAATCGTAAAAACCGATTAATATTCCCTGAATAATAAGTAAGCTCCAGTAATACATGCTGGTCGGTACCGGAAAAAGCGGCATGAACGGAATGAAAAATACGGCAATGCCAAATCCGCGCCATATGCCCAGAAGATATCCGTTGAGTTTGTATTTTTGATTTACCAGCGTATATAAGGCTGTGAAGAATCCATATAAAAGACCATTGATAATCCAGATCATTCTCTGCCCTTTGAAAATATTTATTACAATATTCTGATATGTAATACTATTTTACAGGTTTTAAAGGCGTTTGCGGTGCTTTTCTGTTGAAGTCTGACAAGGCCTTAATGACGCGGTCAACCGTGATATCTACCAATTCTTCTCTGGTTTCGACAACAATATCGGCTTCGGAGTAATAGGGATATTCTTCCTGAATGTATTTTTCCAGTTTGTCCTTGAGTTCGGTGTCATTGCCTCTTAAGAACGGGCGGTGCTTGCGGCCGGTTGTTCTTTTGTACAGGACATTGATGTCGGCTTTTAGCCAGATGGTGACGGCATTGGTTTTAGCCATGCTTCTGGTCTGTTCGGCAACAAAAGAACCGCCGCCGGAAGCCAAAACACAAGGCTGCCCCTGCAACAGGCGTTTCATGACTCTTTCTTCTCCGGCCCGATATTCTTTTTCACCAAAACATTTTAACACATCTAAAAGCGGAATGCCGGCTGCCTTTTCGACTTCCTGATCGCCGTCAATAAAGGGGAGGCAAAGCTTGCGTGCCAGCCTTTTGCCGACGCTGGTTTTGCCGCTGCCCATCAGTCCGACCAGCAAAATTATTTTATCTATTTTGGTTATATCCATTTTTTTAATTATTCTTTCAATTATTTTTGATATAAACTAATCAAATCTTTTGTAAGTATATTTTTTATAAGGTTTATACATCATGAGACAGAAAAAATCAAAAACATTATTTTATATTATCGGATTAATTGCTGTTTTGGCTGTACTTTTTTTGTTTTCGCGTGAGGTTCCAATGCAAATTGAGCATGTGGAACAGCCTCTTGCCAATGATTTTGTTTCAGGACAGGATTAAATTATGTGTTCCAATGCCGAACTTTTGGAAGATTTTTTGGATATGATACGTTCAGAAAAAGGATGTTCGGATAATACGGTGGAAGCATACCGCCGTGATTTGGAGCAGTTTTTTGAGTTTACAGGTGATATGGCGGCTGATCAGGTCAGTCGCCAGACGTTGACGGATTATCTTAACGAACTCGGCAAAAGATATGATTATGCCGCGAAGTCAGTGGCGCGAAAGATTTCAGTTTTACGGGATTTTTTTAAGTTTTTGTTCAGTGAGAAAGAGATTTGCGAGAATCCGGCGGCCAGATTACGCTCTCCCAAATTAGGAAAGTCTTTGCCGAAGTTTTTGACTGAAGCAGAGATTAAAAATTTGGCCGATACTGCTTTCAGGCATCAGAATCCGCGTATGCAGCGTATCGGAGTGATGATTCAGTTGATGTATGTATCCGGTCTGCGGGTTTCCGAGTTGGTGGCTCTTCCTTTGTCTGCTATTAATTTTGATAAAGAAATGTTGTTTGTCCGCGGCAAGGGAAGTAAAGCTCGAATGGTGCCGTTAACTTTTGGCGTTGCAGAGAAGATTCAAGAGTATGTTATTAAGTTTAGAGTAAAGTTTTTTCGGTCTAAACATGAACCTAAATGGCTGTTTCCGTCTTTGCATTCGGTGTGCGGGCATTTAACAAGAGATGCTTTTTTTAAGGATTTGAAGACATTGGCCGCTGAAGCAGGAATTTCTCCGGCAAAGGTTTCGCCCCACGTTTTGCGTCACTCTTTTGCCACATCGCTGTTACGGCATGATGTTGATTTGCGGTCTGTTCAGAAAATGCTCGGGCATGAAAGTATTACAACAACTGAGATTTATACGCATATTATTTCTGAAGATTTAATCAACAAGGTGATAACAAAGCACCCTTTGCAATATTTTAAGAAATGATTTTATCTTTCATGGTGGAATTGTTCAAAAACACAGTTCATCATGTTTGAAATCTTTTCCGGCGTCATTTTTTTGAGTTTATCGCTGGTAATCCTTATCATTTCTTTGCTGGTTTTGCGTTCTTTTAGTGAACCTTCTACCCATTTGGGGTAGCTGTGGAAGATAAACAGTTTGCTTTCATCCATTAAAAAAATCAGCTTGAACAGTGTTTTGCACGAGTTGTCAAAAACAGCGGAAACATCGCTTCTTTTAAGCATTTCAGGAAAATTTTTGATGATATTGGGATATCGGCGTTCAATAGCTTCTGCCGGAACGTTGTGTCCGCCTTCCCGTACGCGTTGCTGAACACGCAAATGTGACAATTCGACATTGGCCAGTCCAATGAAGATCGTCGCAATTTTGAATCCGGCTTTTTTAGCGCGTTCCATATATTTTAAGTGGGCTTTGCCGGAGGAGGTGGTTTCATAAACAAAGCTTTTTTTGGACTTTAGCTTTTTTTCCAATTCAGCAATAACGATTTTTCCGGCATCTATCATATGTTTGTTAGGATCACCGTCGATTGCCAGTTCTTTGGCGATGTTGTCCATATTGATGGACGGCGCATTTTTCAGTAACGGATCGGTTTTTAATACTTTTTCATAAAATGTCGATTTTCCGGCACCGTTTGGTCCGGCGATGATAACCATCCATTTGGTCATTTGGCTTCTCCGATAATTACTTCCTGATGATTTTTGTCTAATTTGACAATGTATTTTGTGCCGTCAGCTTCTTCTTTGATAAGCTGTCCATCTTCTTCATAATATTGGGGGTAGCTGTCAATTGTTATCGTACCGTCTAGGTGGACGAATTTTCTTTTAAAATATTCAAACATTGTGATTTTCCTGATTAATTTGAAATTAGATTATCATAAAATCTCTTGTGTTGCAAGAAAAATTTGACAAAATTTTTTAAATCAATCTGGCCAAATCAAGATATTGACGTGGTGTAAGTTGTTCTGCTCTGGCGGTTTCGGCAATGTTCAGCTGTTTTAGTTTTTTGTTAATCTCCGGCAAAGCTTTTAAGCTCTGGCGAATCATCTTACGGCGCTGTCCGAAGGCCAAAGATGTCAATTTTTCAACTTTTTTTAGCTCTTCTGCAGAGATTTCGGCATGGAGCGGTTGAAAGAGCAAAACCGAAGACCAGATTTTGGGTGCCGGAACAAAGCAGTTGGGATTGAGATCAAAAAGGTGTTCAATCTTGCATAAAAGCTGTGAAAAAACAGAAATCCGGCCATAATCTTTACAGCCTGCCGGAGCACAAATCCGGTCGGCAACTTCTTTTTGGAACATTAGTGTCAGGCTGGAAAAGTTTTCAATTTGGGTGAGCCAACCTGTTAAAAGCGGTACGGATATATTATAAGGCAGGTTGCTGACGATGTTGCGCGGTGCCTGACCCATTTGGCTAAAGTCTATGGTCATTGCGTCAGCATTGATGATTTCCAGCCGGCTACCGACAAGTTTTTTTAATTCCTGCATTATTTCAATACAGCGGTCGTCCATTTCGACAACGGTAAGCTTTTGCGGCTGCGCTTCCAAGACGGAACGGGTCAGGCCTCCAGGTCCCGGCCCGACTTCAAAAACATATTCTCCGGCAAAGCTTTTTTTGTTTTGTTTTTCTAAAGACAAACGGATGATTTTGTCTGTGATGTTGCGGTCCAGAAGAAAATTCTGTCCCAACGCTTTTTTGGCAAGCAGTCCGTGTTTTTCTACCGTTTCGCGCAGGGATGGCAGAGAATCGAGCAGTGTCAGCATGGTTGTTTAGTTCCTGATTTCTATGACAGCCTGCGTTCTTAGGTCTGCCAGATATTGCTGAGAAGTTTCTTCCATTTTCTGATTTTGCAGATAAGCAATGATTTCTTCTCTGGTCGGCATTTGCGGTTTATCTTTTTTGGGATCAAAAACCTTGTCAAGCTTGAAGATAAAATAGCCGTCAGCATAAGCACTAGGATCAGAAATTTCTCCGTCTTTCAGGCGGGTAAGCGCTTTTTCAATCGGAACGTTCAGCTTGCCATAGTTGACCCAGCCGAGCTTGCCGCCGTTTGATGCGGTCGGGCTTTCGGAAAACTGCATGGCATAAAGTTCAAAGCGGGGATCTTGCCGCAGGTTGCTTACCAAATCCTGAATATTTTTAGCGTGTTCTTTTTTGATAAAAATTTCAGAAATGAAATATTTGGGCGTTGTCAGGTCCTTTTTGGCGTCTTCCATGGCTTTGTTTATTTCTGTCTGAGTCAGGTTATTGCCCATCATTTGGCGGCGGATCAGCCGACCCCAAGCGAGATCGGCCTTGGCCTGATTGCGGAAAGTTTCATAGCTTATGCCGGCTTTGCGGAGAATGCTCTTCATTTCCCCGACCGGAATTTTGTTGTTTTTTTCAAAAATACCGATAGAGTTGTTGACTTCTTTGTCTGTGACTTTTATGTCATTTTTCTCAGCGGTCTGCAGTTTGATTTTTTCATCAATAGCGCTGTTCAGCACTCTTTCCAGAATCATATTCTTGGTTTGTTCATTAAACGGGATTTTGGTTGTGAGAAGAAATAATTTCAGCTGATTTTGAAAGTCGGCGGTGCTTATGATTTCATCATTAACAGTGGCAACAATTTTTAATGACTGCCGAGGTTTGGCCTGAATATCGGCCGTGATGCAGAAGAAGGCAGCAAGGGCAGCAAGAGAAGTTTTTATTAAGTTCATCTTTGGTCTCCTTTATTTTTGGGTTCCGGCTCCGCCCAGAGTTTTTAGGAAGAAATTGACACTTAGTTCAAAATCTCCGTCATAGTCCGGGCTGTCGGCATTGTTTCTGTCGGCCACAATTGAGAGGGCAAAACATTCGTCTTCATAAGTGAGCGCGCCGCCGTGCTCAAGAGAAATGCTTCCGGCAGCAAGATCCTGACGATTATACAGGCTGAGCGACCAGTCGCGGGTCAGAGCCATCCGCACTCCGGTATATAGTTCTTTTCTTTCGTCATACAAAGATGACGACGTGTTGTCATTGTTGTAGCCTTTTAAGAAAATGTAAGATACGTACATCCGCAAAGCCTGCGGTCCAAAGTCTGCTGACAATTCGTTGTATTTGAAGTTAAGAGAATCTTTGTCAAGCTTAAAGCGGTAGTTTAAGTCCAGATACTGGCTAGGGGAGGCGTTAATGCGTCCAACATAATCGCTGAAACGGCCGCTTTGTTCTTCGCTGGTATTAAAACTGCTGTTGTCGTCAAAGTTATAACTCTGAGCAATAAAGGCCGAGGTGCGGCCGGTGCGGTTGCCGTAGGCGCTCCAGTTTAAGCCGTAGCTGATGCGGCTGCCGGTGTCGTTGCGGTCGTAACCGGCATAACGGTCAATATCCAGAATGTTGGTATCGTCCAGCTCAACGTCCTGACTGTCATCGTTGGGAATTTTGTTCAGTTTATTGCCGCCGGTCGGCGCGGCGACGGCGACGATTGTCGGTTCCAAAATCTGACGGGAAGTTTCAGTTGCCCGAATAAACGGCAGTTTCCATTCCAGACCCAATTGCGGAAAGACACGAGCCACGTCGCCGTCAAAAGTTTCGCCTTTGGCATTTTTGTAATTGTCAATGTTATATAGGTCTGATTTTACGGAAGCGGCCATACGGTATTTTTCGCCGTATTCGCTGGTATAAGGCAATACCCAAGAGTTAATCATTGAAATCCGCTGACTGGAGTTGTCTTCATCACGGCTGATGACCGCGCCGTTGAACGTGTTTTTGTTGTAAGCACCGTAAGGGCCGATGTCACCAACATTTTCATAATTGAACCAGGGCATAATCAGCGGTTTGTCAACAGCTTTGAGATCATAGCTCAGAAGTTTGTAACTGTAGGCCTCGATTGCGGCATAATTACGGTAGTCAAAACCCTGCAGTTTGGCGCTGGAGGTCAGCCAGGCATCGTCTTTTTTGGGCAGGGACATATCTTTGAGATAAACATCGTCCGAGGCATAATTGATATTCAGATCTCCGACCCAGAAATCATTTACTTCATAGCGGCCGGTCATGAACAAGCTGCCGCGCTGGCGGTCATCATCTCTGTCTTTCAGATAAGTTCCGGTTGTGTTAATTTCTCCGCGGGTAAAATACTGGCGGTAAGCGCCGCTTTGCACAATACCGTGATCACTGCTCAGAATCGGCGAGTATAACAGGTTCTGGTTGGGTGAAATGTCCCAGAAGTATTTGGGTTGGATAGCCGCGCCGAGATAAGAGTTGCTGCGGAAGCTCGGCATCAAAAAACCGCTGCGGCTTTTTACCGTCGGATCAGGATGAGAGAAAAACGGCGTGTAAAATACCGGAACGCCTTTGATCTCAATAGTGGCGTTTTGGTAGTTGACATTTTGGGCTTCGGCATCATGCAGGACTTTGGTTGCTTTTATCTGCCAGAGCGGGTCTTTGTCGGCACAGACATCACAGGGGGTGTAGACGGCATAGTTCATGACTTTGTTGTCTTTGGCAAGTCGGCGGAATTTTGTAGCAGCAATTCTTGCTTTGTTTTGCATAATGACTTTAATGTTTTTCATGGAACCCTGAGTCATTTGGTCTGTCAGTTCCACATAATCTGAAAAGACAACGCTGCCGTCTTTTTCAACCAGAATAACGTTGCCGGTTGCCGTTACAATGTCTTCTTTCTGGTTGTAAATAACTTTATCGGCAATCAGGGTCAGATTGTCCCGCATGATGTTGACATTGCCAGAAGCCGTTACAATTTGCATTTCCTGATTGTTTTCAACTTCATCGGCACTGAAATGGATTTCTTTGTCTTCCATATTTTTTGTTTCTGCCGGAGCAGGGAGAGCCGAGGTCATATTCAGTTTCGGGTCAATGTCTGCTTTGTATTTTTTTGTTATTTTAGTAATTTTGGTGCCAGCGTCTTTTTTTAAAAAATCAGTAATTGCAAAAGCTGAGTTTGCAGCAAGAGATCCGGCAATCAGTCCGCTTATAAGCAACAGGCTTTTTTTAAACATCTGCAATCTCCGGCAGTCGGCGGCGTTTGGCAAACATTCCTGGTGTGTAAAACAAAAGCAGATAGATGCAGATGATTAACGGAAGAAGCAGGTTTATGTATATTAAAGGCAGCAGGTTGAGCTTTTTGACCGCCAGATTGCCAAAAGACAAGTCAAGCGCCTGTAGCAAGACCATGGCAACAATGCTGACCGAAATAATCCGGCTTTGGCCGCGGCGGTTGAAGTTGCCGACAAGCAGTCCGGTGCAGGCCAGCAAAGCAAAAACAACATTGTAAAAAGGATTGATAATGCGGCGATGGCCTTCAACAACATAACGGCGTTGTTCTTTAGGTGTCAGGCTGGAGTCATTTTGGGCATTTAGCAGCTCAAAGAAGCCTTTTTCTCGAGCGCTGGTATCTTTGTTTTTTTTACTGCCGCTCAGGCCGAAGTCAACAGAGTAGCGTTCAAAAGCCAAAGATGAAAAACGGGAGCCGTTTTGGCTCAGCTCTTGCCGCGAACCGTTGACCATGATGATTTTGGGGCCTTTATCAGTATAAGCGACGCGGCCTTTTTCGGCTGAAAGGGTGGTTTTGTTTTGAGGGTTTCGTTCATCATTAACCAGAATGCCGGACATGGATCCGTCTTTTTCATGAGATGTAATAAAAACGGTCAGGCCGTTTTGGAGTTCAGTAAACTCGCCTTCGCGGAACATCAGGTGAGAAACGTCATTTTTTATCTGCCATTCCAGTTCATTAAAGGCTTTTTCGGCCATCGGGATTCCGTAGTTGTAGGCATAAAGATTGATAAAATATAAAAAAACACCGATAATCAGGGCCGGTTTTGCTCCTTGCCAAGGGCTGATGCCGGCGGATTTGATGACGACAAGTTCGCGGTCACCGAGCATCCGGTTATAAACAAACAAGACGGCGACAAAAACGCAAATCGGCGACAACAACACAAAAAGCCGCGGCATAAGCAAAGATGTCAACTTTACAAACAAACCGACGGGAATGCCTTTGTTGGTGATTAAGTCTACAAAACGCAAAGACTGCGTCAGCCAGAGAATGGAGAGCAGTGAAAAAGTTACCAGAAGAAACCCGATAAAAATTTGTTTTACTATGTAGCGGTTCAGTTTTTTCATAAACGAGATTATAAACAAAATTATTAATAAAAAAACAACTTTTTTATCTTTTTTTGCGGTTTTCAGGTTTTTTTAGTTTTTATCGGAAACTTTTTCGGGCAGACGGTTATAAATCAGCCCGCTCAGCCGTTCCGGAAGAATCGAAACCAGCCATGCAGCGAATCTGAGCGGCCACGGAAAAGCAATCAGGCCGATGTTTTTTTCAAGGCGGGCGGCGATGATTGCCGCGGCTTTGTCAGCCTGCATGAAAAAAGGCATCGGACAGGTGTTTTTGTCGGTGATGCGAGATTTTACGAATCCGGGGCAAATAACACTGACATTAATGCCGAACGGCTTTAGCTGTCCGCGCAGAGCAGCGCCCCAAGCCTTTACGCAAGATTTGGAGGCAGAATAGGACGGACAGGCCGGCAAGCCGTGGTATCCGGCAATTGAACTGATAATGGCAATGCTTTTGTTATTGTTTTTATATAATTCGCAACCGATGTCACCAAGATATTTACGGCTGAAAGGATTGCGGAAAAAAGCTTTCTTTTGGGCTTTTGTACGGGCGATGAACTGATCCAGCGACGAATTGGCATTGTCTTTTTGGCTGAGCGAGCGTTCGCGGCGGGCTTTGTAGATGTCTATAGCCGGAAGAACGGTGTTGATGACACCGAAGACGTTGGTGTTGAATGTGTTGTAAATATTTTCTTCGCTTTCGGTGCCGGAGGAAACGCCGGCGTTGGCAATTATCAGATTGATATCTGCGATTTTTTCACATTTGTTCAGCCAGTTTTTGACTTGTTCTCGGTTGGTAACGTCAATGACTGCGGTATGAACGGCGGTTCCGAATTTTTGGCAGAGAACGCAGGTTTCATTAAGTCGGTCAGCATTACGCCCGCAGATAAAAAGGTTTTTGGCGCCGTTTTTGGCATAATGAACGGCGAGAGCCTGTCCAATTCCGCTGCTAGCTCCGGTTATTAATATATTTTGGCCTTTTTTTAACATGTTTTCCTCAAAAGTAAAAGCTTGTTAATGATTGTTAGTATATATTTATTAAAAAAGTTTATATAGGAGATTATATTTTGAATATATCCAGTATGACCGGTTTTGCAAGAAAGAACGGAAATTATTCCGGCGGCGCGGAAGAGTATTTATGGGTTTGGGAAGTAAAGTCTGTGAATGGCAAAGGCTTGGATTTGAAAGCTAAACTGCCGCCGAAGTTTGAGGCACTGGGCATTGTTTTGAAAAATACCGCGGCAGAGGTTTTAAACCGCGGAAATATCAGCGCGTTTTTGGAGTTTTCTTCAGATGGAGAGACGCAAAAAGTCAAGATTAACCATGATTTGTTAAGAGAATTGGCAATGGTTGCGATGAATTTGTATGAAAACAGCGGCGGAAAGCTGGAAAAACCGTCAGCTTCGGCGCTTCTCGGGATTAAAGGCGTGGTGGAAACGGAAGATTATGCGGCAAACGAAGAGAAGCAGAAAAAGCTTGAACAGGCTTTGTTGTCTTCTTTTGCCGATGCCTGCCGTTTGCTGAAAAAAGCCCGCGAATCGGAAGGGGCTAAAATAAAGGAGATTTTGACTGGTATTCTGGCGCAAATAAAAGAGGTGACGGCTAAAGCCGAAAATCTTGCCGCAGGGCTGCCGAGAACTTTGAAGCAAAAGCTTAAGGAACAAATTGAAGCTTTGCTTGAACCGTCGGAAGAAGTTGGCGAAGAACGTTTGGCGCAGGAAATGGTTTTGCTGGTGAACCGCAGTGATGTGCGGGAGGAACTTGATCGGCTGAAGGCGCATATTCTGGCTGCGGAAGACATGTTGGCACAAGGCGGTACAATAGGGCGACGGCTGGATTTTTTGTGTCAGGAATTGAATCGAGAGGCAAATACCCTGTGTTCTAAGTCTGCCGATGTTGGTTTGACGAATTTGGGCATGAATTTGAAAGTTCTGATTGAGCAGTTTCGGGAACAAGTACAAAATATTGAGTGAGGTAAAAATGTCAGAGGTTATTGAAAAGTTAAAACAGGTTCGCAAAGGCGCGATGTTTATTATTGAAGGGCCGTCGGGAATTGGAAAAGGAACGGTGGTCAAAGAGCTACTAAAACAGGACAGTAACATTAAATTTTCGGTTTCGGTCACAACGCGTGAAAAACGGGTTGGAGAGCAGGACGGCGTGGATTATTATTTTATTAATGACCAGCAGTATGACGAGTTTTTGGCTCAGGATGCTTTTTATGAATATGTTAACTCGCAATACGGCCCGCGTTACGGGACACTGCGGTCGGAGGTTGACAGTTTTATCAATGTCGGACAAGACGTTTTGTTTGATATGGACTGGATGGGAGCGCGCCAGATGCGAGAGAAAGCAGGCGACGATGTGGTGACGATTTATCTTTTGCCGCCGTCAATCAAAGTCTTGCGTGAGCGGCTGGAAAAACGCGGAACGGATTCTAAAGAAACAATTGAAAAAAGAATGAGTGTGCTGTTGGATAAGATGAGCCATTGGAACGAATTTGATTATGTTATTGTCAATGAGAATCTGGAAGACACCGTTTTTAAAATTCAAAAAATTATTTCCGGCGAGAGAATGAAGCGGGTTCGCCAGATTGGGCTGCCGAGTTTTGTTAAAGAGCTGGTTGCCGAAGTAAAAGAAGGAAAATAGGCCTTTTATTTATCTTCTTTATCGTCTTCTGGCGGAATATAAGCCTTAATCTGCTGCCGTTGTTCGGGTTTCATAACTTTGTAGACAGCGGCGGCATTTTTTTCGGCGTCGGCAACTTTAAGAAAAATAGCTTGCTGATAGAGGTTGAAGGCATGAACCAGATCTTGCGGAATACCAATGCCGCGGGCATTCATCCAAGCGTAAATTTCAACTGCATGCGGATTATTTTCGGCAACACGCAGCAATATTTCATCCAGTTCCACCGGCGTAACACGGTTTTCCTTAATGGCGAGTATGGCATTGTCCCATTTGCGCTGGCGGGCAATGCGGGCTTCTTCTTCTATTTTATATTTGTCAACTAAAGGAATTTGATAAGGCGTGATTTTTGGGTCTTCCGCTTTGATTGCCAGCGGGATTTCGGTTATGCCGTCTTCAATCAGAACATCGGGAATTTTGCGGTTTTTAACATAAAGCGGCAGGTAACCCTCGTTGTCGGATTTTACCAGATCACGGTAAATCTCGTCCAAACTGGTGCTATGCGCCGGTTTGACGAACAAAAAGGCGAGAAGTGTAAAAAATGCCAGCTTTTTCATTTTCTTTGTGTCTTTTTCCTTAATTTTATTGTAATACTACTCAAGACTTGTTACATATTAAAGCAATATTTATGGCTTATAAACAAGGCGCAATATGATTTTATCTGGTTGTCAGGAGGCGAAATGAAAAAAATTTATAATTCAATTACGGAAATGGTGGGGCATACGCCGCTGCTGAAATTGTTCCGTCTTGCAAAAAAACATAAGTTGAAGGCAAAACTTTTGGGAAAATGCGAGGCGTATAATCCGGTTTTTTCGATTAAAGACCGTGTGGCCAAACAAATGTTGGAAAATGCCGAAAAATCTGGTTTGGTGACCGAAAATACGGTTTTTGTAGAGGCAACGTCCGGCAATACAGGCATTGCCTTGGCGGCAATGTGCGCGGCCAAAGGCCATAAGCTGGTGATTACCATGCCGGAGAATATGTCAAAAGAGCGGATTATGCTGATGCGGCTGTTCGGTGCCGAGGTTATTCTGACACCGGCGGAGGACGGAATGTCCGGCGCTATTGCCAAGGCCGATATGTTGGCAGAAAAAAATCCAAACGTGGTTTTACTGCGCCAGTTTGAGAATCCGGCGAATCCGGAGGCGCATAAACTGGGTACCGGCATTGAAATATTTGAAGATACCGGCGGGGAGGTTGATGCCGTTGTCATTGCGGTCGGAACGTCCGGAACGCTGACCGGCATTGCTTCGACCTTGAAAAGTTATAACCCCGATTTGTATGTGGCGGCGGTTGAGCCGAAAAACAGCGCGGTTTTGACCGGCGGAGATAAAGGCATTCACAAAATTCCGGGTATTGGCGCCGGATTTGTGCCGGTTTTTTATGATGCTTCGCTGGTTGATGAAGTTTTTGACATTGCCGATGAAGCTGCAGCGATTATGGCCAGAGAATGCGCGCAGACAGAGGGGCTGCCGATTGGAATTTCTGCCGGTGCGGCACTTTCTGCCGCAGTAGAACTTGGTCAGCGTGACAAGATGAAAGGCAAGACGATAGTTGTTGTTCTGCCTGATGCGGCCGAGCGTTATCTTTCAACAGGATTATTGGAGCAGAACTGAAAATTATGTTGTTTAATATAGTTGCGATTATCGGCGTCGGATTAATAGGCTCTTCTTTGGCGCGGGTTGTCCGTCATATGGCGAGATCAGCGCGGAGATTGTGCCGAATTTAACCGTGAGAATAGTCTTGATAAATGAGAGATTATTTTATATTCTGAACAGAAACGAACTAACGATTGGATAAACATGAACCCGCAGTCTATTCTTGGAAAATATTTGACTAAACAGATTATTTACAATTTTTTGGCCGTCTTGTTGATGGTTATGGGAATTGTCATGCTGTTTGAGGTGGTTGAGCTGCTGCGCCGCGCTTCCGGACGTGATGACGCTTCTTTCGGTTTTATTATGCAGATGGCTTTTACCAAACTGCCGAAAACGGTTGAGATGGTTTTTCCGTTTGTGATGATGATTGCTGCGATGATTACGTTCTGGAAACTCAGCAAAAGCAACGAGTTTGTGATTATCCGCAGCGCCGGCGTTTCAATCTGGGGATTTTTGGCACCGGTTTTGCTGGCGACTTTTTTGATCGGCGTGATGAATGTGACGATTGTAAATCCTATTTCCGCCAGAATGAATGAGTTGTACGAAACATTGGATTATCGTTTTAAGACTCGCAATCCTAAAGCGGTTTTGTTTTCTGAAAAAGGGTTGTGGCTGCGGGAAGCAATTGCGGCCGATAAGTTTCTTTATTTGCAAGCAAAATCCGTGCGTCAGGAGCAAAACAGCCTTTTTTTACGCGGTGTGACGATTTTGGAAATGAACAGGGAATCGCAGAATTTGCGACGAGTGGAAGCTTATGCTGCTAATCTGAAAGGCGACGAATTTGAGCTGATTAACGTGAAAGTTTATGAACCCGGAAAGCCGACGCTTTCTTTGGATAAGGTTATGTACAAAACAACTTTGACAATTGAGCGAATTAAAGAAAATTTTGTGGAGCCGGAATCTATTTCTTTTTGGAATTTGCCGGATACCATACGTTTTTATGAAATGTCAGGTTTTTCGGCGCAAAAACATTGGTTGCGTTATCTTTCTCTATTGGCTTCGCCTTTTTTGCTTTGTTCTATGGTTCTTGTTGCTGCTGTTTTTGCCCTGCGTCCGAATAATCGGCAGGGTGGGGTGATGTTTCTGATTGTCGGCGGCCTTTCCACCGGTTTTATTGTCTATTTTATGTCGCAAGTCATTTATGCCTTTGGGGTCAACAATGTTATTCCCAGTTTTTTGGCGGTTTGGACGCCGGCGTTGATTGTGATGATGATTAGCGTGTCGGTTCTTCTCCATCTCGAAGACGGGTAAAAAACGCGTATAATGGCCGACTAATACAGATTCAGCGGGATGGAGAAATGCTCATGTACTATTTTGTACACTCCGCTTTCTCCACCCTAAAATCTTATTATTCGGCTCATTCTCCGCAGTTTTTATAAAAAACGCGCAATACGGATGCCTAATACAGAAAAAGAAAATCCGGCTAAGTTACGTACGTCTATGTACGCGCCTGTCGCCGGATTTTCTTTTTCTTATTATCCATCTTAGGCATCTAGGCGCGCTGCGGTTGCTCACGCTTTCCTTGCTTGCCAAGATGTTCCAAAGAGCTTGCAGACAAAAACAACCGGAGCTGCGGTTGTTTTTACTTAGCGCTTCTATCGCGTTTTTTACAGCGGCCTGAAAGGAAGACAGTTATCGGATTTATTATTCTTCCAGCAGATTCATACTTTGGCTGGTTTTGGCAATGTCGGCCGTGATTTTGCGGGTTTCTTCTAGGTTATCCGCATTTTCAAAAATGTATAAGGCATCGTGAAAATATTCCAGAGCTTCTTCCAGCAAAGCTTTGTCGCCGGCATTTTTTCCGAGCCGGTAATAGATTTCGCCGATATGTTCCTGACTCTTGGCCCATTCCAACGGTTTGCGGCGTTCGGTGATGACTTTTTGCTGGTTCTTATAACTGGATATTGCCAGTTCTGAAATTTCTTCACTTTTGGTAAAGTTGCCAAGAAGTCCCAGCATATAGCCTAACTCACTCTGAACCTGCGCCCAGAATTCCGGAAATAAAGACAAGGTATAAATTTTTTCGGTTTCCCGCAATTGAAAGACAGCGTCGCGCAATGCCTGAATATCTTCTTTATACAACCAGTAGCTCAAAAACAGATGTGACAGTTTATATGAAATATAGCCGTAGTCATAAGGATAGTTATATTTGCTTAGGTAGCGCTGTGCTTGGCGGTAATAGTTGATTGCCTCTTTGAAGTGGCGGGCAGACTGCTTGGGAATGTATTTGGTGGAACAGTCGTACAATTGTCCGAGGTGGTTATAAATGCAACCCAAATGAATTGGCGCGGTTATCAGATCCTGATGTTTTAATGCCGTGTCGAATAGGTTTTTGACGATTTTAAAATCTTTGCCCTGACCGCGGTCGAAACAGTAGCTCAGATAGATAATGCCCAGAAAATTCATGATATAGGGCATGTATTCGATTGAAAGGTTTTTAGCCGAATCGTCTTTGGTCAGGAAGCCGATAATCCTTTTTAGCAGGTATCTTTTTTGAATTTTTTTCTCGCGGGAAAAAGTATTCAGAGAGCTTACGACCGCACCGTAAATCAGGTTGCCTACGGCCGGCGGAATCGGTTGTCCGGAAGAAAGAAATTCTGCGGGAATATACAGGCTGTCAAGCAAAGAAACAAAGGCGCAGTCTTCGTTTTCATATTGTTTTTCGGTCTGAAAATTGAGTCTGATTTTGTTGCCTTCGCGATAGCCCCAGATCAGAACGTCGGCCTGTGTTTTATCTAAAATGGTTTGGCCGCGGTCAATAAGGTCAAAGAGTGTCCGGCTTTCCAGATTTAAGAACGTTTTAGAAAAAGGCTCATCAAAATAAGAAACTTCCAGACCGTCTTTACTGCTGAGCAGGCGGGCAATCACCTCTCCGCTGTTGCTTTCTATGTATTCTGAAAATTCAACGACAACAATCTTAAACTTTATTAAATCCATGGCGTTTGCAGCCGGATTTATTCGGTCCGGATGAGAATGAAAAATTTTATGAACAAAATCTGTCAGTCGCATCAGCTTTCTTTGTCCTTGTTTATGGTATCTTTGATTTCTTCAAAATTGTTTTTGATTTCTTTAATGACGTTACGGTTCATTTCGCGAAAGCTCTGATTGGCATCCTGCCAGTTTTTTACCTTGCTCAAATACCAGACAGTAATGATTGCGCTTAAGACCGGAATGGAATAGATGTTTGAGGAGTAGGCTTCAAAATAGCCCAAAACAATCATAACAATTTCTAACCGCAAAATATTGTTGGTGACGTTTTCCGGAGAAAGACCGGAAACATTGGCTTGAAAATAAGCGGTATTGGCAACAATGTCAGCATATTTGTCTTTTAAGAACAAGGTTTGTAGCAATGCCCAAGAGATTTCTATAATATAGAACATGTTAAAAATGATAACGCTTGGCGCGGCTCCTTCAGAAACGGCACGAAAAACAAGGCCGCCGAGCAAAAATCCCAGAGCCGTACAACCGGCTTCGGACAATTGCAGTCGTGCCGGATACCAGTTGAAAACCAGAAATGCGGCCATTACGGCTGCCAATATCAGGGCTGCTGCACCAAGCAGGAAAGGCAATGCCGCGGCCAGAGATAAAAAGAATATGCCCGCACAGACCGCCATGGTGTGCAGTCCGGCAACGGTTTCAATGCCGTTTAAAAAGCGGTACAGAAAGCTGAATAAAAACCAGAGCAGGATTATCAGCAGGATTCTGAAAACCGGGGAAATTTGAGGAAATATGGAAATATCTTGCGGCATGAACAGGCTTAAGATTGCGGCGCAGCTTAAAACCGTCAGGCTGATATATTTGGTATCAAATCGGGAAGCAACATAAAAAATGACGGCAGAAGCGGTTAGAAGTGCCGGAAGTTCCCAGAAGACGTATTCATTTATGAAGTCATTGTTTTGTCGGAACGCAATACTCAGCCCCAAAGCAAATACGGCAAAAGTACCGAGAATAATGACAAATGCTGAAAACGGGGTTTTGCTTTGGGCAATTCGTATTTGGTTTAGTATATAAAAACAACCAAAGCCCAAGAAAAAGCTTGCGGCCGCGCAAATTATCAAAAAAGTGTTTTCAAAATTCATCATCTGAGCCTTTCTGATTTTTCAGACTATTGTAACCCATTAATTTATTTGTTCAATAATCAATATGTTTTTATGCGGAGATATCTTGGGGATGCAGTTGCTTTAACGTCGAAACCGCAAGGTTATGTCGTCGGGCGACATTGGTAATGATATTATAAATATTATGGAGCTCCATTTTGGACGAATCGCCTGGGGTTTGTGTATTATAAGTGTAGTTTATCGGCGTATTATAAATTTTTTTCAGGATATCCTCAGATGCCAGAGATACGTTTTCCGCCGCGGCCAAGGCACAGATTTCACTAACGGCGCTCTCAATCAGGTTTTGTTTGTCTTTATTTTTCAAAATGTTAAAAATGCTCTGTCGGTAGCGGGCCGATGCAAGGGCGGAAACGGCATATCCGGCAAAGGCCTGCCAGAAGACCTGATTTTTGTCTTCGCAGGTTTGGCATAAAATTTCGGCACCGTGAAAATAACTTAAGGCCTTGAGCGAATATTCCAGCGTATTGAAAGGTTTGGACAAAGTTACCTGCGGTTCGTTGCCTAAGATAAAAATCTGGTTGTCTTTGGTTTGCAGCCAGCCGTCAAAGCAAGCTCTGACGGTGCTGTGCTTGAGCAGGCTTTCTATAATCCGAAAGTCTGAAATCATGGAAAAAACAATAACCGGAGCCGAAGAAAAATGTGCGACGGACAACAGCATTAATTCTGATTTCAGGCGGCTGTTTGGTGATGTTATAATCAGCATTTTAGCTTTTTCCAAGGAATAGTGTCGGCAGGGAATGCTGACTTTTTGCTTTTTCAGACTGTGTTCTTCCCGCAGGCTGATTTCAATTTCCGTCGGGCAACTTTGTTTGGGCGCGATTATAATCGCATTTTCGCCATTGAGGATAAATTTGGCCGCGAGGTATTGGCTGAGCGGGGTATTGCCGAGAATATAAACCGGCGGTTTGGCAGCAGATGTTTTTTCTTTTGTGTCAGCCATGTTTTATTTTACCTTTTGCAATTTGGCAATAAAGAAAGAATCGGCGCCGCCTTGCGCCGAAAGATGATAAGGCAGCGTACGGACAAAGCCCTCCCGCATGAACATATCGTCAGGCAGTTGTCCCGAGAAAGACAAAAATTTTCCTGCCGAAAGCGGGATGACGCGAAATTCGGCATGTTGTTGCAGAAAGGCTTTTATTTGATGTTCGCCTTCGCTTTTGGCGATGGAACAGGTGCAGTAAACCAGTTCGCCGCCGGTTTTTATTATTTTTGAAATTTTTTCAAGGATTTGTTTTTGCAGGGCGGCCATTTTTTGAATATCCGCGGCTTTTTTGATGTGTACGATTTCAGGGTGGCGGCGCAGGGTGCCTGTTGCCGAGCAGGGCGCGTCCAACAAAACGGCATCGTAAGCATCGGTCGTATTTTCCAGATAATCCAGGGCATCAGCGCAGAGAATCCGCGGTGTCGGGAGTTGCAGGCGGCGAATATTTTCGCTCAGGGTTTTAAGGCGGTCTTCCGAAATGTCAAGAGAGGTCACTTGCGCGCCGGCAACAAGAAGCTGGGCGGTTTTTCCGCCGGGGGCGGCACAAAGATCAAGAATATTTTTATTTTGCGGTTTGCTTAAAGCCATGGCTGCCAGAGAGGCGGAGAAGTCCTGAACCCACCAACTTCCCTCTTTGTATCCTGACAGGTTTTCAATTTTGCCGGTGCTTTCCAAACGGACGGTGCCGTTGGGCAACAGAGTGCCGTTGAGCTTTTCGGCCCAGAATTCGGGATTGTTTTTGATGGTTAAGTCAAGCGGGGTTTCATTGATGGCGGCTGCTTCAATGTGTGAAATTTGTTCCGCTGTATAATCATTTTGCAAAAGTCTGCGAAAGCTTTCGGGAAGAAAAACGCCGGTGTCGGCATTTAGCAACTCTTCTTTGGCGGCGGCGATTTTGCGCAGAACCGCATTTACAAAACCGGCGACATATTTGTCATTTTGTTTTTTTACCAGATTGACATAGCTGTTAAGAACGGCATAATCCGGCGTTTCCAGAAATAAAAGTTCTGCCGCGGCAAGAATCAGGGCATAGCGGGCAAAAGCGTGTTTGTCTGGCAGTTTTTTGGCGGCAAAAACGGAAATGACCTTTTGCAGAAAAATTAAACGACGTAATGCCGTGAGAATCAGCATATTTAAAAAGGCCTGTTCTTTTTGGGCGCTAAAGGCTTCTTCTTTTTTTATCTCATTGAAAAAGCGCTTGTTTTCCAAAATGTTTTGCAGCGTTTCAACAGCCAGACGGCGGGGGTCATTCATGTTCTTTCCTTTTAGATGAATTATTGAGCGTTATTTTAGTGAGATTCCGCCATAATTACAAGTGTGAAATTTTTATTTTGGACTCTTGTTTTTTGAGAGAATTTATTATAGCCTGAGCTAAACTTTGTTTTTTAAGGAATGTAATAAAATGAAAAAAACACTTTTGACTTTGCTGGCGGCGGTAGTGATGACCAGCGGCTGCTCATATTTTTCGTGGATGAATCCGTGGGCTGATAATAAAAAGTCGGAAGCGGCCAAAGAACTGCCGGTGAATGAGTTTTTGTGGCGTGCCGCACTGGAGAGAATGAGCTTTACGCCGTTGAAAACCGAGAATCCGTCCAAGGGGCTGATTGTGACCGACTGGTTCAGAATGGAAGGCTATCCGCGGGAGCTGTTTATGGTCAAAGTTCAAGTATTGACAAAAGAACTGCGCAGCAACGGCATTAAGGTCAATGTTGAAAAAAGAGTGCTGAAAGACGGAAAATGGTATGATGTTGAAGTCGGAAGCCGATTGCAAAGCGCGATGGAAAACAGAATCCTTCTGAAAGCTCGGGAGTTATAC
>CAKQRB010000020.1 GCA_934271195.1 uncultured Alphaproteobacteria bacterium
CTAGAAAGCGAGAGCGGGCTAGTATTTTTGGTTACTTTTGTTACATGACAAAAGTAACATAAAGAAGAAACCCTAACTCTATGAAGAAACCAAAACCAGAAAATTAAAAAGGAAAGGCCGCGGCAAAAGGGACAAGGGGGCGAAAAAAGGGAAGGAGAGGAGAGATAAATACCCTTGATAAGAAAAATAAATATGAGTGCATCAGAGGGAGGGAAAAGAATTTTTTGCCATTGCCGTTTTATTAACAGAAAATTGACAGTTTAAGCTTATTATAGTATCATCTTGTAAATAAGCTTAAACATACTGGAAAATATAATGGAAACACAATATTACACGCTGATTGAAAAGCAGGATTTTTATGAAATTATTGAAAACAAATACGGTGAACTCGCCATTTTTATTGATGCGCGCGATGGTTCGCCGGTCAATCCTGTTTTAGAGTTTGACGGTAAAAAAACAGCCCTTCTGAAAAGAGACGAGCGCCTTGCCGTTCGTCTGGACAATGTTCATGAAGACACGCGTGATACATTGGCGGAAGCCGAAGTTGTGATGATTGTGGAGCTCAAGGGCAAAATGGTTGAAAGAACTTATGCCGTTCCGGTTGAGAACGTGGAGGAAATTGTTTTTGAAGGTCGCCAGACCCGCGCGGACGAGCTGGTTAAAGCCAAAAGCAAAGATGACATTCTGCGCTCTTTCGGTGCGGTAAAAACTTGGACAAGCGGAAGTAACAAATAATGACAGAGAATAATTCGGGCAATAATAAAATCATTGGTCTGGTACTGGTAACGCACGGCAATCTGGCGCAGGAATTTATCTCGGCCATGCAACATGTTGTCGGCAAGCAGGAAAAGGTCGAAGCCGTCTGCATCGGGCCGGAAGACGATATGGAAATGCGCCGTTCTGAGATTTTGAAAAAAGTTGAATCGGCAGACAGCGGCAGCGGCGTTGTGGTTTTGACCGATATGTTCGGCGGTACGCCGTCAAATCTTGCCATTTCCATTATGGATCGTGCCAATGTCGAGATTATTGCCGGCGTCAACCTGCCGATGCTGATAAAAATTGCCTCCCTGCGCAAAGAAAAAAGCCTCAAAGAAACCGTTTCCGGCGCGCAGGAAGCCGGAAAAAAATATATTAACGTTGCTTCGCAGATTTTGGGAATGTAGCCATGAGTGAGGATAAAACATTTTCCGCCGAATTAGAAATTAAAAACCGTAAAGGGCTACATGCCAGAGCTGCGGCTGCTTTTGTTAAAACCGTCGAGAATTTTGACGCTGAAGTGGAAGTTGAACGGATTGGTCAGTGCGTCAGCGGATGCTCCATTATGGGACTGATGATGCTGGCTGCCGCCAAAGGCACAACGATTCTGGTCAAAACCTCCGGCGCGCAGGCTCAGGAAGTCCTGACCGCTTTAACGGAACTGATTGACAACAAATTCGGCGAAGAATAGCCCCGATGAAAGACAAGGCGCCGCGTAATAAAACCATAGAACTCTCTGCCAAAGAAGAGAAGCTTTACGCCGCCCGCAGCATCAAACTGACACGACCTGCCGCTTTGCCGGATGTCCTGAATAAGACCATTTGTCAGGATTCGTTAAAAGCCATGGATTTTCTGCCGGACAAATGCGTTGATCTGATGGTGGCAGACCCGCCGTATAACCTGACCAAAAATTTTTCCTCCACGACTTTTAAGGAAACAGACGTCAAAACCTATAAAAAATGGCTGGACAAATGGCTCAAAAAAACCGTTCGGCTTTTGAAGGACAATGCCTCTGTTTATATCTGTTCCGACTGGAAAACCTCTATTGTCATTCCTGAAGTTGCCGACAAATATTTTGTTTTGCAAAACCGCATATCCTGGGAGCGCGAAAAAGGCCGAGGTGCGCAAAACAACTGGAAAAACTGCTTGGAGGATATCTGGTTTTTCACGCGTTCTGACAAATATCTGTTTAATATTGATGCCGTCAAAATGCAAAAAGAGGTAATTGCGCCTTATCGTGACAAAAACGGCTGTCCAAAGGACTGGATAGACAACGGAGAAAAAAAATATCGCCTGACATATCCGTCAAATATCTGGACTGACATTTCCATTCCGTTCTGGTCAATGCCCGAGAATACGCCGCATCCGACCCAAAAGCCCGAAAAACTGATTGCCAAGCTGATTTTAGCATCCAGTAACTCTGGCGATGTGGTCTTTGATCCGTTCCTTGGTTCCGGCACAACCTCAGTGACGGCCAAAAAACTCGGCCGGCGCTATATCGGCATCGAACGGGAAAAAGCCTATGCCGCCATTGCCGAAAAACGTTTGGAAATGGCAGAAGATAATCCGTCAATTCAGGGTTTTGAAGCCGGTATTTTTAAAACCCGTAACCAATAATGATCACATGACAGATTCTCTGCTTTTCAAAATTTATGCCTTTGCGCAGAATTATTATTCCAAAGACAAATCCGGCCATGGCTTTGATCATATCCGACGCGTTTATGAAAACGCCTGCCGCCTGCTTGAAAAAGAAAAAAATGCCGTAAAGTTAGAAGCCGCCAAAGCCGAAGCTCAAAAACGCCATGATTATATGGTTGGCTTTTTAAGAGAATTCTTTACCGAACAAAATCTTGCCGCATGGAATGATTATCTGACGGAATATCTGAACAAATAAAATGCTTCCGTGTCCGACGTCCGCTTTGGTCGTTGCGTTGACAACGGCATTATGCGCAAAATCGCGATATATCCGATAGTCGATAATCTAATTATCAATATAGAAAAGTCTTTTTCTGTTATTAAATTTCTTTTGCTGTAATAAACAGCGATTTTTTAATGAAACAAGGAGATTTATAATGATAAACAAGAAAGAAGATATGAAAATGACCGGCAAGAACAGTGAAGAAAAATCTGTTTCTTCGCAAAAAAACAGCAGTGAAAAAAACATTAAATCTGCAAAATCGTCCGGCTGTGGTTGCGCCGAATAAAAAAATAATTGCTTTTGCCAATTACTGCCTTAGAACTTTTGAAAGTCTCCTTACGTGATTTTATGCGTAAGGGGATTTTTTGTTGTATTATTGAGATTCCTTGACTATATTAATAAATATCGACTTTATGATAAAGGTAATAGAAATGAAAAATATTGCAATTTTAGCCGTTTTTCTGGGATTTATGGGGGTGATTTCTCCGGTACAGGCTCAAACTGCCGCCGATGTGAAACAAATTGAAGATTATCTGAATAATATCAAAACTATGAAAGCCGATTTTGTTCAGGTATCAAGCAATGGCGGAACCGCTGAAGGCAAATTATATATTGCCAAGCCCAATAAAATCCGTATGGAATATGCTGAACCGACTTCGGTGCTGATTGTTGGTGACGGTAACTATATAGTCTATAATGACAAAGACTTGGATCAGGTCACCCATATTGACTATGATGACATTCCTGCCAGTCTGATTCTGGCTAACGATATTAAAATTGACGGCAAAAAAATTAAAATTATCGATTTTTATAAGGATCCCGGACAAACGTCCGTTACGTTGGATTATAAAGAAAAGGGCGACATTGGCCCGATTACGCTTATTTTTTCAACAGATCCGTTCGCACTGAAACAATGGAAGATTGTTGATCCGCAGAGCGTGGAAGTCGCCGTTTCTCTTTATGGTACGCAAAAAGACTTAGACTTGGATTCTTCATTGTTTAAGTTTAAGAAAAACAAATCAAACCCTTTGAATTACAAAAACAAGAAATAGGACGATTATGGGCTTTTTCAAACTGGCAACTTGGAACGTCAATTCCATCAGAATCAGACTGGATTTGTTAAAAAAACTGTCAGAACTCGAACAACCTGACATTATCTGCCTGCAAGAAGTCAAATCCAAGGAAGAAGACTTTCCTTTTGACGCCGTCCGCATGCTCGGCTATCCGCATATTGCCCTTTACGGAATGTCCGGTTATAACGGTGTGGCAATCTTATCAAAAACTGTTTTGAACAATGTCGAAAAACAGGACTGGGTCGGCAAAACCGATGCTCGCCACATTAAAGCAACAGTCTTTGACGATATTGAAATCAACGATATTTATATTCCGGCAGGCGGAGACGTTCCCGATCCCGTTCTCAATCTTTCTTTTGCTCATAAACTGACTTTTATGGATGACATTTCCGAGTGGTACGAGCATCATAAAGATGAGCTCTCTCAGCGTAAGATGATTCTTTGCGGTGATTTTAACGTTGCTCCGAGAGAAAATGATGTCTGGAGCCATAAGCAAATGCTTAAAATCGTTTCCCATACGCCGGTGGAAGTCGAACGCCTGAACCGCCTGCTCAATTCTCTGAATTTTGTTGATGTTTTGCGTGAGGTTTATCCTGAGCCGGAAAAGATTTATTCTTGGTGGAGCTATCGCAACCCAAACTGGGAAACAAATAACAAAGGCCGACGGCTTGATCATATCTGGGTCAGTCCGAATTTAAAAGACCGAATTATTACGGCCCGCATAATCAAAGAAGCCCGCCGCTGGGAAAGGCCGTCAGACCATGTGCCGGTAATTTTGGAAATGAAAAAAGCCTGAAATCATCAGGCTTTTACTTTTATATTTTCAATTGATAACCGCCGTCTGAGGTCAAAATAATCTGTGCCGACATATCCTCATGTTCCACCTTTTGCCGCAGCCGGTAAATATGCGTTTCTATCGTGTGAGTCGTCGCCTCGGGACTGTAACCCCAAACTTCTTGTAGCAGTTCGTTTTTAGAAACGATTTTGTCTTTGGCTTTGTAGAGGTATTTAATAATTGCCACTTCTTTTTCAGTCAGCTTTATGACCTCGCCATTGCGCAAATTCAAAATTTCTTTTTTGGATGGCCGTAATTCGTATTGGTTAAAGTTCAAATAACCGTCGCTGCTGTTTTCATAAATATTGATTCCTGCTTGTAGCAGATTAAGAAAGTTGTTGAGGATCAAAGGTTTATAAACGATATTGCTGGCTTCGATATCTCCGGCGTCCGCACCGGAAGAAAGCAATAAAATCGTCGGTACCTGCAACTGCTTTTTATGCAGTTCCCGAAGTTTTTCCGTATCTTCATCTACAATAATCATGTCAGGAATAACGCCGGTATCTTCTTCTGTCACAACCATAAAGTCCGGAATATGGTATGAAATCTGATTGCTCAGGTCTTCAAAAAATTTCTCATTGTCTGAAATCAGCAAAATATTAGGCATTTTCTCTCCTTAAAAACTCAGGCTTGCGCCGGTCACAAAAGCATAACCCTGATTGTTGTGTTCAATATCCCGATTCTCTCCCCGAAACTTGGCAAAAGACCCAATAGCGTAAAGGTCAAGATACTTGTTCACCTGAAAACTGTTGGACAGGATGACAATCTGGTCATAATTGCGGGTGTTCTCGGCTTTTGAGTTTAAATAAGACAAGCTGGCGCGGTATGGTCCGAATTCATAGCCGATTCCCACATCCCAGACTCGTCCTTCGCGATAATTGTCAAATAATGCCGGCAGGTCTTTTTTCTTGCTTCTTGCCGATAACGGAATATCATGACCGTCAACGTAAGTCTTGCGCCAGCTTCCGCCAAGGTTCCAGTTGCCGCGTGCCAGATTCAGTCCGAGTGAAAACTCTTTGTCATTATCATGAAATTCGGCATATCCGGCAGACGAGGTCATATCGGCAAAACCAAAATCAAAACTGTTATAAGCCGCTGCGGCATAACCGTCTTTCTTGGCATAACGCGCATCTTTACTGGTCAGACCGCGCCGGTTATAAGTATCAGGAATATAAGAAAAACCAATCAAGGTGTTAAAAATTTCTGGTGTAATGTAGCTGATTTTTGGTGCAACGCCGTCTGTATTGATATCCGTAGCGTTCAATGTGGCAAAATAAGCCTCTTTTGATGTTCTTTTCCAGTTAGGGTTACGGATAAAATCAACAATATCGCTCTCATTCACTTTTAGCGGGCCGTAAGATGGTGCGCCGACATGAAACTGCTTGGCAACGTTAAACGTCTGTCCGCCCATCAGACGGCCGTACGGACTGTCAAAAATACCATAAGCTTCTTCGCCCCATGCCCCTTGGTTATAATTTTTCAACTCATGATCAATCCCACTCATAAGATCAAGATTCAGGCTGAGGGCATAATCATCACCAAAGTCATATCGCGCTTCAAATCCGGCTTCAAAGTCTCCGGTGGCATTTTGTTTGGAATCAACGTCTTCAAAACGCTTTTCGGCATCAGTATATCCATATAATCCGGTTGCCCGTCCGTAAGTATTAAAAGAAAATTCGGCCTGAGCCGGAAAAGCAAAAAGACCGATACCGGTCAAAGCGGATAAAAATGTTTTCATAATGCGTTATTCCAAGTTGTAAACAATCTGATTTTAAGTCCGCAACAATAGTTTAGTCAACTTAAATATAAGGCATGAAATAAATCTTTAAACTATATTCTTGATAAAAATTGAAAGAGATTTTATATAAAAGAAATAAAGGGAGAACAGAAATGAAGGAAATTTGGGAACAGCTTTGCAGTGAGTTGAAAAACTACTGCCGGCAATATGGTTTTAGTGACGTTATTCTCGGGCTTTCCGGCGGACTGGATTCGGCCATTACCGCCGTTCTGGCAGCAGACGCGCTGGGACCGGAACACGTTCATGCCGTGATGATGCGTACCAAATATACCTCCAAGCTTAGTTTGTTGATAGCAAAAAAAATAGCAAAATACAATGCTATAGATTATAAAGTTCTCAAAATTCAAAAGCTCGTAGACAATCAGGAAAAGTTTTTGACCGAGGCCTTTGGCACGACACCGAATGCTTTGGTGATAGAAAACCTGCAGGCGCGGGAACGCGGCAAAATCCTGATGGCCTATGCCAACCAATATAATTATCTGGTTTTGGCCTGTGGCAACAAGTCGGAAGCCGCTATGGGATATTGCACCCTGTATGGCGACACCTGCGGCGGTTTAATGCCGATTGGCGACCTGTATAAAAGTCAGATTTTTGAGCTGGCCAAATGGCGTAACAAAATTTCCGCCGTCCTTCCGAAAGAAGTTATTGAGCGGGCTCCCAGCGCCGAACTTGCTGAAAACCAGAAAGACGAAGACACGTTGCCGCCTTATGCCATTTTGGATAAGATTTTGAAGATGTATATTGACGGACAAAAATCCCAAAAAGACATCATTGCCGCCGGCTTTGATGATAAAATGACGGAATGGATAATTAAACGCTATAAACAGCAAAATTTTAAACGCCGACAATTGCCTCAGGCTATTGAGATAAAGAATATCGGCTGACAAAAGAAGCGCCGCATAATAAATACGGTGCTTTTTGTCTCAAAATATCAGTTTGAGCAGGATTTTTTGCCGTCAGACGGATAACGGATTCTGAAAAAAACAAGGGAAGATAAAATTCTTCCCCTGTTATAAAAATTATTCGCCGTTTTTAATCTTTTCAATCAACTCTTTGACTGACGGAATCCCGTTGCGGTATAACGGATCTGTTGCAAAACGGTAAACCTGATGTCCGGCAAACAGCAAATGATCCTTAACGCTGCCTCCGTGCCCGACTTCATACAAAGTCTTGTGAATGCAATAAGATCTCGGATCAGGCAAGCGACCCGTTGTTCCTTTTGCCTGTGACCAAGTTGAAAACTGGCATTGTGAAAGGCAACCCACACAATTGGCGCGATCTTCTTTCATTTGTATCCAATCTTCCGGTGTCATAAAGACCACGGTATTGTCCGGAGTTTCTTTAATCTCAGTCAATCCGGCGTTAATCTGGTTCATGGCTTTTTCTGCGTCTTCCGGCCGGATGAAAATCATCTTGCTGGCACTTACGTTCAACGGATGTGAGAACTCTTCCGTAGCTTCGTCAGAAAAAGTAATCTCGCCTTTTTTACGTTCTATCAGTTTTTCTAAAAAGGTATTTTTAATAGCGGAAGAGAAGAAACCGGTCGGACTGAATTTTTGCAAAATCACATCGCCTTTCTTAACCTGTAACATTACCTTTTTCCAGGCATCGGATACCGGACTTTCTTTGGTAATCATCGGACGAGTGCCGAACTGAAAGGCAATTTTGCCAATATCAGGATTGTCAATATAATCTTTCCAGTCACTGAGAGACCAGACGCCGCCGGCTAGAATAATTGGTTTGTCCTGCAAGCCGAGACTGTTCAATATGCGTCGCAACTCAACCAAGCGGTTGTACGGGGTTTCCGGTTTGTCTGGATCTTCGGCGTTGGAAAGGCCGTTGTGTCCGCCGGCCAGCCACGGGTCTTCATAAACCACGCCGCCGAGATACTCTACAAAGCGATTATAGGCGCGTTTCCACAAAACCTGAAAAGCGCGTGCCGAAGACACAATAGGATAATAGTAAACACCAAAACGCGAAGCCAATTCGCCCAGACGATAAGGCAGTCCCGCTCCGCAGGTCACACCGTTAATCAGGCCTTTGGCTCTTTCCAGAACACCGGTCAGGATTCTCTCTGAATCCGCCAGTTCCCAGAGCATATTCATATGGATTCTTCCGTTGCCCTTGGAAACTTCGTGGGCAACCTGAGCCTGAGCCACCCCGCCTTTAATGGCATATTCTACCATTTCTTCATGGCGTTCGGTTCTTTTTTTCTTAAAAAACTTTTCAATAATGACGTTGCCCATGCTGTCATAAAAATCAGGACTGACGCCGGAAAATGTTCCTACGCAGTTTTCATGCGCCCAAGCGCCGGAACTGCGTCCGTCGCTGGCATTAATTCCTTTTCCGCCCTCAATCAAAGGTAAAACCTCTTTGCCTGAAAGCATAATAGGGTTAAGCTTAATCAAATTCGTATCCTTATCTAGATTCTAATACATCACCACTCTACAACAAAAAATTTAATTTGTAGAGCAAAAAATAATATATTTCTGAATTTTTTTTATACAACGATATAAGAATTTTACGGCGCAAGCTCCAACAGCCCAATAGGCAGATTATTGATAGAAACAAGGGCAATGACAATGCAAAGCAGAGCATAAGCCTGCAACATCTGTGTCAGCGCCCGGTTTTTTAACAACGGAAACTTGTCGCGGTAATGATGATAAAAAACGTTAATCCCCATCATCACAAAAGTCGTTACGATTGCCTGCAGCCCCAATCCGATATCGGCAATGCCCGCTGCCGCCGGTTTTAAAATCTGCGAAAGAAAAGTAAAAAACAACATATATAAGATAATGCCGGCAATTGTAAACCTCTGGATTTTTGTATCTTCAATAATCTTTTCCGCTTTGTCTTTCTTTAGTTTTTCAACCGAAAGCTCGGATATCGCCATTCCTCTGATTTTTTGCGGGGTTGCTTTTTGCTTTTTAATGTCTTTCATATCGACAGAAAATTTTTCTTCCACCATGCACAGCCCGCAGCCTTTGGAAGTAAAATAAACATGGTTGTGGTCTTTTTTGCAGGTTTTCAGGTTATGCATCAGCTTCCAGAGATGTTCCTGCCATTCATAGGCGCTTGGGCGCTCTCCGCCTTTGGTAAAAGCCCGTTCAAAAAGTTCGAGCGTTTTCTTGTCAAAGTATTCGTGAATACTGTAGGGGTGCGGATTCTGATAACTGTCCGGCCACAGTCCGTAAGCATAGTGATAATTTTCAATCCGGTTCTGAATGGTTATCATTTTGCCGTCATTTTTTTTCGGAATACCGGAGTAAGGGTGAATACCGTTGTTTAAAAGCCTAAAAATAATCACGGCCAGAGCAAACTTGTCTTGTTCTTCGCCCATCTCCTCACAGGAAAGCGCCATACCCTCAGGATAAATATATTCTTCGCTCACAAATTCCGCCGGATAACGGTTTTTTTCGCCTTTAATCGAAAACCCGTCACAGTCTACCATGGCCACCATCATAGTGTCTTTGTAAACCGAAACGTTTGACGGTTTGAGATCCACGATGTAATGTCCGCATTTATGCAGGGAATTTACCATTGACGCGACATTATACGCTGCAAAAATCCGGTATGCGTATTTTTCCGGCAAATGCAGCTTCCGTCGGATGGCTTTTTGCATCAGATGGTCAAGAGAAACAGCTTCGCTCATATTGATAAGCGGCATCAGATAACCGACGCAAAATCCGTCTTCATCTTCCAAAATAGCCTCCGGCCAGGCAATCTGCACGTATTGTACGCCGTTTTTCTCTACGGGTTTGATGTTGGGATTATTCTGCAGCATGGCAATAAGCTTTTGTCGGTTTGTATCGCTTTTTTGCTTTTTGTGAAAAATTTTTGCCACCGTCTGAGGCTTGTTTTCAACGCTGAATATTTTTCCGGCCGCCCCACCGCGGTTAATCATCTCTTTCAGGCGGATTTGCTCAAATCTTCCATCGCTGTATAAGGCATTAAATTCTTTTTTGTCTTCCGTATTTTCCATCTTTGCCTCACAGTTTTGCCCACAGCAGAGTTTTATCATCTTGGTTAAGTTTACGGGCTTGAGCGTTGTTCAGGGTGTTTGCCAGAGCGCGGCTGGCTTTTTTCTCCGGCTTTTCCGTCAGCAAAAAGTCATGTATTGGCAGAATAAAACCGTTTTCAATCCGGTCAAAGTCTTTTGAAAAAGCAAAGTTTGTCAATCCGTCGCTCATCAAAAAGATTGTATCCAGACCGGAAAATTCAGTAAAGCGCAGATTGGTTTTCCAGTTTTTCTGCGTAAAGAAAAAAGTTTCGCAGGAAAAACTGCCGTTTTCGGGTGGAGAAGCAACAAACTGCTGCGGCATCCCGTCTTTAAAGGCCAGAGCCGCCCCGTCCCCGATATGAAAAAAACTGCCCTTTTCGCCGTCATGCACCACGCCGACTACCGTTGCGGCAAAATCGTTAATATGCTCCAGACTTTTTGACTGATTGAGTCGGTGCCTGCATACTTTGCTGCGGGAGATTTCAATGGCTTTTTTTACCGTTTCTTTTAAAGTTTCTGCCGATGCATTTTTCAAATGGTCAATCAGGGTTTCGCACACGGTTTTTGCGCCGATTTTGCCATATTTGGCAGAACCTGCTCCGTCAGACACCACAGCCACAAAATTTTTGCCTTTGCGGCAGAATTTGAAAAAATCCTGACAAGGCAGATTTTTGTGATGATGCATCGGGCCCTTTACGCTGGCGGCCACAACTTTGATTCTTCTATTCTTCATCCCAGTCGCCGGTGTCCTCAAGCTGATCGGGAATGTTGGGCGCCGCCTTTGAAATACAGGAAACGCTGCGACTGAGCCAGAGGAAGAATTCGGTAAACTTCAGTCCTGTCAGGCGCTTTGGCGAATTAATTGAAAATTTTGCCAGTTTTTCAAGATTGGCTTCCTGCGTTCCTACGGCGTGGATCACCACTTTTTTGTTCTGTTGGGCATAGCGGCAGCGCTCTGCGGCCTGTTCCCAGTCATAATCTGTCGGTTCGCCGTCGCTGATTAAGAAAATCCACGGCCGCTTGGAGGTAATCCCGCAGCTGTCATACAAACATTTCTGCTCCTCAATTTTTTTCAGTGCCAAATCCATGGCTTTTCCGAGCGGCGTAAGACCTCCGGCTTCCATTGTCGGAGCTTCAAAGTTCATGGCGTCCGTCCAGTCGGAAGAAATAATGGCCTCATCTTTGCCAAAAGCTTTGATAATCAGCAACTGCACGCGCGAACTTGCGTCAATGTCATCTTTCAGTTCGCGTTCCAAAGCTTTCAGTCCGGCATTAAGTTGTTTAATCGGTTCTCCGCGCATTGATCCGGAACAGTCCAGTACCAAGACACAGGGCGTCCGCTCATTGGCATTGTCAGCAAATTCCACATAAGGAATCATATCTTCGGTAAAATCGTCTTCGGCAATCATTTCAAAAGCTCCTGATTAAAATTTGATCTATCTTTTCGGATAGGTGTGCGGATATCCGCTTCCCTCAATCGGGGAAGGCGCCGCCATCTTTCCACAGGCACAGAGCATAAATGTTGCCGCCAAAGCAACCAGAATTGTGAGCCGGCATATATTTTTCATGATTATAAACCTTTTGCTTGTTTACTTAAACTGAGAATAATTATATACTACAAACACAGTAAAGATTAAAAGTAAATATTAAGTTATTAAGCGATGATAAAAAGAACGGCTCTTACATTTATTTTCAGTCTGTGTTTCGCTTTTTCGGCTTTTGCAAAAAAAGATGGAAACGTAAATATATATGATCACCCGCGAGAGGCGCCGCAGGTTCCTTTTTATGCGTCAGACGGTCGGGCGGTTGTTATGGACGATTTTAAAGGAAACTTTGTACTGCTGATGAACTGGTCGCGGGACTGCAGCCCCTGCGTCAATGAGCTTGGAGGCCTGAACGAATTTTACAAACAAACCAAAGACAATGGCATAACGCTGTTAATGCTTTCGCCGTCGCGGGAGTGGAAAAATACCGCTGAGCAAAGCCGCTTTCTCAAAGAATATGATGCGCCGGATCTGCCTTTTTATACTGATAAAGACGGCAAACTGGCGGCGGCGTTTGGCGTTTTCACCTCTCCCCATACCGTGTTGTTCAACAAAAGAGGGCAGGAAATCGGCCGGATTCGCGGCTCAGCCGAATGGAACGATCCGCGCGTGATTGAATATATTTACAAACTTAAAGCAGAAAATAACTAAAGAGAAAATAATATGACAGATAAAATACGCCTCAACTGGGAAGAATTCCATCAAGATGTAAAAAACTTGTGTGCCAAAATCAAACAAAGCGGAGAATATGACAAACTGGTTGCCATCAGCCGCGGCGGTCTGATTCCGGCCGGTATTATTGCCTATGAACTGAATATCCGAAATTCTTCCGTCATTAACATTGCCACTTATGTCGGCTCTTCTCATCTCAAGCTTGACGAAGTTGATTGTCCGGAGCACGTTGGCAAAGTTGATGAAAAAACGCTGATTATTGATGATCTGGCTGACAGCGGCCAGACTTTCAGAGTCATGCGCCGTCAGTTTCCGCAGGGCAAATATGTCACGGTTTATGCCAAAGAAAAAGGCAAAGAAGAAGTTGATATTTTTGCCAGAGAACTTCCGGAAAAATGGATTGTTTTTCCGTGGGATGTGGAAGAATAAATTTATAAGCCGAAAATTAAGAAAGGGAGATTAAAGTCTCCCTTTTTTCAAAAGTTTCTGACAATGCTTTCCGGCATATCGGCCAAAGCTTTTTCCAGTTCCGGATTCGGTGTTTTTGGTGCTACAATCCGCAATGTAACAATTTCATCGCCTTGACCGGAACGACCCTTAATGCCTTTGCCTTTCAACCGCAACTTTTCACCGCTGGAAGAGTAAGGCGGAATGGTTACGGCAACTTTGCCTGAAATTGTCGGAACGGTAATTTTGCCGCCTAAGACCGCTTCTTTAATGCTGACGGGAATCTCAATCAGCACATTCAGCCCGTCGGCTTCAAAATAAGGATGTTTGCTGACATTCAGCGTAATCAGCACATCGCCGTTTGCCCCGCCGTTCGGGCTGGTCATGCCAAGACCTTTCAACCGCAAAGTTTGTCCGTCGGTTGTTCCTGCCGGAATCTTGACGTTAATGTTTTTGCCTTGCAGAGAAACGGATTTTTCTGCGCCGAGCGCGGCTGACAAGAAGTCAATCCGCATGGTGTAAGAAATGTCTTCGCCTTTGCGCGGCCGGCGCGAAGTCTGGGAAAATCCCTGAAAACCGCCGGCACCCCCGCCGCCGAACTGGGAAAAAATATCTTCTCCGAAAATGGAGGAAAAATCAAAATTTCCGGCACCGCCGGCAAAACCGCCGCTAAACGGATTCCCTGAAGCGCCTGCGCCGGAATATGCCCCGTACCCGCCTGCGCCGAAACCTGTCGGCTTGCCTTCCTCGTCAATCTCTTTATTGTCGTATTTTTTTCTTTTTTCTTTGTCGCCGAGCACTTCATAAGCAGCATTAACTTCTTTGAATTTTTCGGCCGCTTCTTTGTTGTCTTTGTTCAAATCGGGATGATATTTGCGTGCCAGCTTTCGAAAAGCCGATTTTATCTCGGAATCCGAAGCTGTTTTTGCAACGCCTAAAACCTGATATAAGTCTTTCATTAATCTCAACCTGCCTTTTTTCTCTTTTATATTATAATATAGGAAACAGGCTGGTTTATTGCAAGTTTATTTATAGCAATTAAATTTTGCGCGACGAGCGTTGTTTTTATAAAGGATAACCTTGTCCAAAAAGGCTTTTTGTTCCGACATTTCCTGACAATACTGGGTAGCCAGAACCGAAACCTGATCAATCCGCACGTCCGAATATTCATAGGTAACGGAATTTTCGCTCCGATCTGTAATTTTGACCCTGCCGTCAAATCGGGAAAAGCTCAAAACTTCGGCTTCAGACAACGGTTGAACGGATTCGCTGCTCGTTTGGCAGGCTGCCAGCCCCAGACAACAAAATACGCATACCGTTTTCAGAAAATTAATTTTCATGTTTAATTCCTTTTTGCAGACTGACAGCCTGCATCAATAAATCATTTTTGCCTTCTGTTGCAAAAACCGATTCCCCTTTCAGGGCAATCACCTTATTTTTCAAATCGGCAATTTGTTTTTCCAAAGTTTTTAGTATGCTCACAGATTCTCTCCGCAAAAATTAATAAAATTAACAACAGTCAGGATAGCAACTTTCTCTTAAACAAAGTTTAATGTCAAGAATTTTTTTGTATAAAAATCTGATTTTGCGACATTATTTCAAAATATCATAAATATCTTTTCCTGCTCTTTCCAAAATCCGCAACACCTGTTTGTTTTTGCCGTTTTTGCTGCGCGTGTTGGAAAGTTTGTTCAGCATTTCCTGCAATTGTTGCACAAAGCGCTCGTTCTGCCGCAAACTCTGCATATCGGCCAGCGTTTCTTCATCGTCAATTTTATAGTTGACCACCGCTTTGAGCGTTGCCAGATACATGGCGTCTTTTTGCGAACTAAAAGCCGTCATGGAAGAAGTCCTGATAAATTCGGAATTGGCCTTTTGCGCCTGTGCCGGATAAAAAGCCGCAGACATCAAAAAAAACAAAAACGCGCTAAAATACACTTTCATTTTTCTTCCCCTTGTCTTGTTATATTTTATAATATAATATGCAGGTAATTTCATTTTTGCCAGAGGTAAATAAAATAATGGAAAAAAAAGTTTGGGTATTGATTGATGACCGTGCCGGCAGCAACAGTCAGGCGCGCGGAGTTGCCAAAATTCTGGGCTGGCCGTCGGAAGAAAAACAACTTCTTTATAACGGCTTGGCCAAACTGCCAAATTTTTTAAAAGGGGCGACGCTTGTTGGAATCAAAGCGGAATCCTGCCAAAATCTGCAACCGCCTTATCCTGATCTGGTCATTTCTGCCAGCCGCCGCACGGCGCCGGTAGCCCGCTGGATAAAAAGAAAATCGTCCGGCAAAACCAAAATCATCCAGCTTATGCACCCCGGAAACGCCGGTTTGGCGGAATTTGACCGCGTATTTATTCCGGAACATGATCAGGGTAAAAAAATGGGCAAAAACGTGCAGAAGGTTATTGGCTGCGCTCATAAAGTCACCCCTGATTTTCTGGCGGAGCAAAAAGAAAAGTGGCAACAAGCGTTTGCCGCTTTGCCACAGCCCCGAACCGCGGTTATTGTTGGCGGCGCTATAAAATCTTCGCCCTTCAGTATAGAAAACGCTTTAGCGCTGGCGGAGAAAATAAAAAACTACAAGCAAAAATACGGCGGTTCAATCCTGATTACCACATCGCGCCGTACCGGTCTTGCCGCACAGGAAAAAATCATGCGGGAACTGAAAGATTTTCCGGCTTATACTTATCTTTGGGGCGTTGATAAAGGAGATAATCCTTATGGCGGTTATCTGGCCTGCGCCGATGACATCATCGTAACCGGCGATTCCGTCAGCATGTGCTGCGAGGCTTGCGGGACCGGCAAAAAAGTTTTGGTCTTTCAGGGAAAAAACTGGCTGACACCGAAACACAAGCGCTTTATCTCGTCACTTTTTAATAACGGCTATGCTTTTCCGCTGGAAGATGAGTACGATTATGACGGCGATTTTGATCGCTATAATCCGGCAGACGTTATTGCCGCCGAAATTAAAAAGATTTTTTAGCCTTTTCTTAAAACCAAAAAATCCGCTTGCATTGACGGTGGATTCGTTTAATATAAACCTCGCAGTCCAGAGACGGATTGTGGTGCCTCAAAAACATCTCATTGAAAATTCCACGTTGGGTGGAGTGTGGTCATATAAGCGCACTTGTGCGACGAATAGCCACGGCTGATCAATGCAGTTTTTGAGCTCCATCCGCCTGTTTTCAGGCGGATTTTGTTTTAACAAAATAGTGGAGCTAAAAAATGTTATCAAGAAAATATAGAAAAGAGTGGTATAAAACCTTTCGGAGTTATAGTAATAAAGAATTAAACCGGATAATGGCGGAACAGGGCTTAACAAGTACGGAACTAGCTGACCATATAGATTTTATGGAAGGTCGGATAGAAAAATTAAGAAGAAATACCAGCCATGTGAGAATGGA
>CAKQRB010000021.1 GCA_934271195.1 uncultured Alphaproteobacteria bacterium
AGCCTTGGAACGTAGTGACCTTAACTTTGGGCTGAAAGCTTAGAAAATGAGGTTGGGCTTGACTTTTGCTTACTTTTGGTCAAGCAAAAGTAAGAAAGAAGAAAAAACAACTCTAAGAAGAAACCAAAACCAGAAAATTAAAATGGAAAGGCCGCGGCAAAAGGGACAAGAGGGCGAAAAAAGGCGGGGAGAGAAAAGGAAAAGAAGCGAGCGGCGGAGGGAGAGAATGAGAGGGAAGGAGATAACTCCTGATGAAAAAATTAGAAAAGAAAAAGTGAATTCAGAGATAAGGAAAACTAAAGAATAAAAGGTAGAAAAAAGAAAAAAATAGTGTATGATGTGAGTAAGAAAGGAAAAACAATGGCATTAAAATTTGAAATATTAAAACGCAGCGGCAAATCCCGCCTCGGCAAACTCCATACCAAACACGGCACTGTTGATACGCCGGCATTTATGCCCGTTGGCACCTGCGGCACGGTAAAAGCCATGATGCCGGAATTCGTCGCGGCAACAGGCGCGCAGATTCTGCTCGGCAACACTTACCATCTGATGCTTCGTCCGGGGGCTGATCTGGTTGAAAAAATGGGCGGCCTGCACAAATTTATGAACTGGGATAAGCCGATTTTGACTGATTCCGGCGGCTTTCAGGTTATGAGCCTGACGGGGTTGCGCAAACTGACGGAAGAGGGTGTGACCTTCAGCTCGCACGTTGACGGCAAAAAGTTTTTCTTGAGCCCTGAAGAATCAATCAAAATCCAGCACAAACTGGATTCGAACATTACCATGTGCATGGATGAATGCGTCAAACTTCCTGCAGCGCATAAAGACGTGCAAAAGTCTATGGAAATGTCCATGCGCTGGGCCAAACGAAGCAAAGAAGCCTTTATTGATCGCGACGGCTACGGCATCTTCGGCATTCAGCAGGGTGGTGATTATGAAGATCTGCGCGGAATTTCAGCCGAAAAACTGAAAGAAATCGGCTTTGACGGTTATGCCATCGGCGGACTGGCTGTCGGTGAAGGGCAGGAAACCATGTTTAAGGTTTTGGACTACGCGCCGGGGATGCTGCCGGATGACAAACCGCGTTATCTGATGGGCGTCGGCCGTCCGGATGATATTGTCGGAGCAGTGTTGCGCGGTGTCGATATGTTTGACTGCGTCATGCCGACCCGCTCGGGACGCACGGCTCAGGCCTTTACGCGCTTTGGCACGGTAAACATTCGCAATGCTCGCCACCGCGAAGACCCGCGCCCACTGGAAGAAGGATGCGACTGCCCGCTTTGTCGCAATTACAGCCGAGCTTATATCCATCACTTGCAAAAATGCAACGAAGTTCTTGCCGTTATGCTGCTGACATGGCATAATATCAGATACTATCAAAGATTAATGCAGGGGTTGCGTCAGGCTTTGGCTGAAGACAAACTGCAGGAATTTGCACAACAGTTTTATGCCGATCAAGCGCATGGAGATATACCGGAGATATAAAAATGACAGAACATTGTCAGGATCAGCAGTTTATAAACAATTTTTTGAAAGAAAACCGCCAAGAGGGGTTGCGCGTATTTGTAGCCGGCGGCAGCCGCTCGGGTACGGAACCGGTTTATGTTGAAGAAGCATATAACCTCGGCAGTAAAATTGTCAAACTCGGCTTCAAGTTGGATTTCGGAGTTTCCAATTCCGGTATTATGGGAGCGGTTGCCCGCGGCGTTTTGGACGGCTGGAACAAAAAGAAAAATGCCGACGGCGTCAAAAGCCCGATTCAGGGCGTGACGACCGAGGCCTATTATGAATTGTATCCCAAAGATGATGAGCTTATCTGCCAGATTGACAACCTGATTTTTGCCAAAACGCTGGAAGAACGCAAACAAAAACTCCTGAATGCCGACTTTGTGGTTTTTGCCCCCGGCGGTGTCGGAACTTTGGACGAGCTGGCTTATGATTGTGTAGCCATGCAGGACGGATTTTTAGACTTCAAACCGTTTATTTTTTATAATATCGACGGTTATTTTCATCATATTATGGAATATCTCAAGGAGATTGCGCTGAAAGGATTTGCCGACCCGATGCCTTTTATCGTGGTTGATAACAGCGAAGAGATCGGCATTGTCATGCGGTTGATAAAGCAGCGTTATACGCATAAAATGAACGGCAAAGAGGCTTATGTCAAAGTCCGTGAGCTGATTTATGACCTGCCGTATTTCATCAAGAAAAAAACGGACGACAGTATTTTTGTTGAAGATATTGACGCCGAAATTGTCCGTATCCGCACATTAGGCAGTCCGGAAGAGAAGCAGGAGCTGGAAGCCGCTGTCGAACAGGCCTATCTTGAAAAGGAAATTGAGCGAATGTACGAGCGCCTTGCCAAAACCGGCCGCGATACCTCGGTTGTCAGCGACAAACTGACCAAGCTTAAAAAACGCCGCAAAAAATAAGCCGGTTTTTAAGCTTTTGACAAAAGATTGAGCGCCTTGTCTCTTTCCTGCGGATAGCGCTTGCGGATAATGTTGTCCCTTTCTTTTGGAGCCATTTTTGTCAGCGCTGAAACATAAGCAATGCGGGCATCATACAACCGGTTGATAATCTCTCGGTCAGAACAGGATGAAACGTCTGTTCCGAGTGCTTTTTGGACAATCAGAGCTGCCCGCCCGTGCTGAACGGCCATGGAATACAGCACGTCTTTCAGGACAGGGTGCCTTTCTTCCGGATTAAGCCCTTTTATCATGCCGATTTTTTTGAACAGCGGCCGGAGTTTCTGCTCAATAATAAAATCGTGCTGAGCCTGTACAAAATCTTCCTCTCTGGCAAGAGTTTGCCAAGCGTGCTCAAATGCTGCCGTTTTGTTGACGGCGCCGGTATGTCCGCCGGCATTTTGTAAAGCAGAGGCGTAAGTGATATAGCGGTCACAAGAGCTGAGAAATTTCAAAAAGTCTTTCATTGTGCCTTGCTTGGTTTCAATTTGATAAGTTCCGTAACTGTAACCGCCGGTCGTGTCATAACCGATTGCCGCCGGATTGCCGTTTGACTCAAAAGAAGAACTCAATGTGCCGAGTTTGTAAGATGTCATGATTTTCTCCATAAAAAAAGGCTCCTGCCGTTAAGCAGAAGCCGGATTAAAAAATGCCCCGAATAAGATCCGGGGCGGTTATCTTGTTATTTATAAACAGATTATAATTACATTGTCTTGTAAAATAATACATTATTATAAGCTAAAGCGCTCATATACAGGGAGGAATGTATTTATCCAAGCATAAAAATTTTAGGGTAAAAATACAATATGATGATATAATTTAATACAGCGATAACAAAACAAGAAATTAAAAAAGCCTTTTGGCTCATTTTATGATCAATAAAAAATATCGAACATGCAGCAAGACTATAGACATAAAACCACCATGGAAAAAAATGAGGAAAAAAAATGAAGTGTATTAATGTTATATAGCTGATAATGGCAATGCCGGTTATAAAATACATTGTAATATTTACAAAAAACATGCCTAAGAATAACGAAATATCCTTAATATAACCCCATATTGTATCAGGTGGCTGCTTTATAATTTTCATTACTTTCTCCTCAGTTACTATGCGTAATAATGCAATAATACCAAATGACAATTAAAGTTTGTTTTTTAATAACAAATATTAAATCCGTCGCAAAGAGTTTTTGTAATCTCTCCCGGATAGCAAAAGACTAGAATCCAATGATTGATAAAAGCATAGATACTTAACATCAAATACCAAGTCTTATTTATGCCATTTTTGTTTCTGTATATAACCAATCCCCCAATAGTAGTGGCAAAATATATAAACAGAACAGAGAAAAACGATTGGGAAAAAATGATTAAACGGGATAATATATAAAATTCTAATAATAAATAGCATTGCAATAGGGCAATGGATAGCCCCCATATTTCAGAACAAACTTTTTTTATCCGAGACATAATATTTCTTCCCAAACTTTTTATTTATAAAAAGATTATAATTGTATTGTTATATAAATCAATAGTTATAATCACTGTCACCGTCTTGCCAGAAAGAAGATAGCGCATTATTAAGAGATGAGTCTGCAATGCCTTCGCCAATTTCTTTTAGTAATTTTCTTGCATTTGCAGGAATATGAGGGTTTGAAGCTAACGTTGCGACACCTTTAATTTGAGGTAGTTTTTGGATGCCCCAATTAGCCGCCCCGGCACTGGCAGCGCCAATGACAGTGCTTTTCAGATGAGAAGATATATCTTTTTCTCCTGTTCCCAAACCGGCGACGGTTCCAAGGCCTATAGGTTCCAATCTTCCTAAAGCGGCTATTCGTGCCGGACTGTAATATGCTCCGATGAATTCGGATAAAGCCGTTGATATCGGATAATTATCATTGCACCAGTTTAAATGATTGCGATTCAAGTCTCGTGCTGTTTGGTAATTTTGGCTGACAGACGGAAACGGATTTTTCAGTTCACTGACATCATCCAACGCTTTACCGGTTGCATATCCTGCACCGACTATTTCGTCTCCCCAGCCCAAAGTATATCCTTGGTATCCGCCGTCGGCAATGCAGCCGATTCTGTTGAAAGCTTTATTTTTTAGAGTATTTTCCTGCGAATAGTAATTTCCTCTAAGTAATTTTCCGATAGATTTTGACATAATGTTTTCTCCATAAAAAAAGGCTCCTGCCGTTAAGCAGAAGCCGGATTAAATAAAAAAACGGTTACTGAAAATAAAAACAAAAAAAAGCCGATGCAACCACATCGGCTTACGGTGCACACACTTACACACCATAATAAAACTAATAACGTACAGTGACACTCATGTCAATATGGCTGTCAGATATATGTGGATAAAGCAAAAAAGACAAAGCCCCGTATCAGTCACGATACAGAGCTTTTGTTTAATCCTTATCGGTATTTCAATAATGTATACCCGTAATGCTTAATCTTTTTTTCTGCTTCTTCAAAACTGCATAATCCCAGATTAACCGCTTGCAAAACAGCCGCTTCGTCAACCAGCTTTAACTTCAGCATTACCGGCAGAACCTTGTCTTCCATTTTTGGATACCATTTCAGCATTGTGGCAAAAGCTCGCAGGGGTTTATCCGGCTTGGTCAGTGAGGCGCATTCCCAGTCAATGACCATCTCCCGATAATCCTTTTCGTTCTGGCAATGCTTTCCTTCATATTCGGTATGATGCCGCGAGTGCCGGCGGTGAATCCCCTGAACCTCTTCCACGTCCAGCCACGGAAGCCAGTATAAAAACAGCTTGTCCAGATCATGCCTCAGGCCTTTGAACGTGTTATGTCCCAAAACCTTTTTTTCAATTTTCAAAAAAGCCAGCTTGTGCCGCCAGGTGTACAAAAAATAATCAACGCGAATTGCTATAGAACTCATAAATTAAAATAAAACATACATATTCAATAACGCAATATCCTATTGCAAAATTTTGTCAATTTGCGGCTTAAGAAAGGCTTTGGCTTTTTTTATATTTTATGCTAAACTGACACTGTTTTTTTACAGGCGGAGATAAATATGGAAACCGGCGTTACCAGATTTTTATGGAAATATACCAAAAAGCTTAAATTATGGTGCTTTCTGGTCGTTCTGACTTTTGCATTGGCAACAGTGCTGGGCAGAATGTTTAACTATTTCAGCGCCCGAATGGTAGACCTGATTGCTTCTGCGCCGGCAGATTCTCAAACCATGCGCACGCTGCTTCTCCTCAGCGGCGGAATTTTTGCCGCCATCTCCCTCCAAAGTCTGGTTGAAATTGCGCAACGCCTGATAAACGTGCGTTTTATGCCTTACTATCTGAGCAAAGTTTCACGCGATTTGTTCAGCCATGCCCATAAACATTCTTCTTCCTTTTTTGCAGAAGAAATGGCCGGAAATATCGCCGGCAAAATCAAAAATATCATCAATAATACCGAGCAGGCTTATTTTCATATTCTCTACGGCCTGCTGTCGCCGGTTTTGAGCTTTGTCATCAATATTGTGTTTATCTATACGGTCAACGTCGAACTTGCGCTGTGTTTTACGGTTGTCACGCTGCTTTTTGCCGCACTGATGATCTGGCTCAAACGCAAACTTATACCGTTTTCCGAGCGCAAAAACAAACTGAGTTCGGAATCTACGGGTGTCATGGTTGACAGCATTACCAACTCCGATTTGGTTAAAAACTTTAGCAATTATCTTTATGAAAAACACCGCTATTACAGTTCCGTCAATAAGATGATGAAAGCCCTGCGGACGGAAGAACTGAAGTCCTCGCGCATAGATTATGCCGTCAAGGTCGCGTTTGATATCATGACGGTCAGTTTTATCCTGCTGGTTTTTTATTATTGGTATGCCCAAAACATCAGCGTCGGCGGTGTTGTGTTGGTTTTGTCACTCATCAGTTCGATGATTCACGTCGTGGCCAATATCAGTATGTTTACCACTCGCTTTGTTCAAGTAGTCGGCGGCATTCGCGACGGCCTGAAACTTCTGGCCAAACCCTGCGAGGTCACGGATAAAGCCGGTGCCAAAAGCATTAATGTCGGCAAGGCCGATATCCGGATTTGTAATTTGAACTATCACTATAAAGAAGCCAATGCTTTGTTTAAAGACTTTTCCCTGCATATTAAGGCCGGTGAAAAAATCGGGCTGGTCGGCCATTCCGGATCGGGAAAATCCACGCTTGTCCGGCTGCTGTCGCGCTACTATGACGTTCAGTCCGGTGAGATTCTGATTGACGGGCAAAATATTGCCGATGTAACGCAGTCCTCGCTGCGCCGCAATATTGCCCTGATTCCGCAAGACCCGAGCCTGTTCCACCGCAGTATCATGGAAAACATCCGCTATGGCCGGCTTTCGGCTACGGATGAGGAAGTTTACGAGGCTGCACGTCAGGCTTTTTGCCATGATTTTATCTTAAAAATGCCACAGGGCTATGGCAGCAAAGTCGGCGAGCGCGGCGTTATGCTCTCCGGCGGCGAGAGGCAGAGAATAGCCATTGCGCGGGCAATTTTGAAAAACGCCCCGATTTTGATTCTGGACGAGGCCACCTCGGCGCTGGACAGTGAGAGCGAACATTGTATTCAAGAATCTTTAAGAAAGCTGATGAAAGGCAAAACCGTCATTGCCGTTGCGCACCGTCTGTCCACGTTGAAAGAAATGGATCGTATTATTGTTATGGACAACGGCAAAATCATAGAAGAGGGAACGCATCCGGCGCTGATTCGTAAAAAAGGCGCTTATTACGGATTTTATAATATGCAGGTTTCCGGTTTTGTGCAGGAGGCTCAATAGTTTTTTAACAAAATTGCGCTATATTGTCTTAAACTGAAACGATAATAATCCGGAGTTGTGCTATGCGCGAGAAGTTAAAATTTGTTTGGGAGGCAGTTTGCTATGCTTTTTCAGGTCTCTCCAAAGCGTTGAAACCTGTTATGATGCGGCTTTGTGATCTGCGGGAAAAACTGTCCGCCGCTTACTATAAGAAAACTGAACTGCATTTAACCCTGCATGGCCGATTGCGCGAACAGATTATATCTGGGAAGCTGCTCCTTGTTGCGCGTATTTTTCTGATCTTTTTTATGATTGCGCAGGCCTTTGCCGTCTATTACGTCATTCCGCGTATGAATGTTCTGATCGCCATGCTGATTTTATATCTCCCGCTGTCTATCTTGGTTATTCGCGGCTATCGTCTGGCTTTGTTGCTGGTGATTCCTATTTCTTTTTATATTATGGTACGCTATCAGCTGCAAAATTACGTGACCATAACGGTCGGCTCGTCCTGTACCCTGCTTTTGCTGCTGCTGGGATATTTTAACTTTAAGTTGGAAAACACCAAAAGCCTGTTGCAGCGACAGGGGCTTCTGCCCAAACCGGAAGGGACATTCTGGCGCGATTTTGCATTTTCTTTGCTGTTGTTCGGCATTTTGAACGTCTATACCACATTATATAACAATATGCAGGAAAAAGCCCATAAAGAGGCTCTCGAACAGGCGCATAAAAAACTGATGGAAGCTGCCGGCTATGTTGTCTATCACCAGCGGGCATACAGCGATTATTGCAAAAAAGAAGGTTGGCAGGTCAAGCTTTATCCACAGGCTTTCAATGACAAGTTTGCCGCCGAAGTCAAAAATATAGAAATCAAATTGTCCGAGCAGCAAACCAGCCTGAAGAAAATTTATGACAATGCCCGCGGCACCAATTGGTCAAAAACTTTGCGTCAGGTAGTCGAAGAAATTAATAACATTCGTGAAGACGCTATCATCCGCCGCTTTGCCAAAGAACTCAAACTCCCTGTGGCCGAAGTCAGGATGACCTCGGAAATGGACGATACCATGACCATGAAAGAGGCCTGCAAACTGTTTGATGAAGAACACGACAAATATCTTGCCGCCGATCGTCCGGAATTCGGGGTTATTTCTATGTTTAAGTAAGGGGGAACAATGCTGAACTTTATCTGGGCCGGATTTTTTTTGGCAGCCTTTGCCGCGGCATTATACCAAAGCCTGTGGCTGGGTAACTGGGCAATCTGGACAGATTTGGTCACGGCGGTTTTTTCTTCTTCTAAAAACGCTTTCAGTATTTCTTTAAACCTGACCGGCATTTTGTGTCTTTGGCTCGGTTTGCTGAAAATTGCTGAGAAAGCCGGTATGACCGAGGCTTTGGCCCGTCTGCTGCAACCGCTGTTCCGACGGATACTGCCGGAAGTTCCGGCCAATCATCCTGCCTTGTCGTCAATAGTCATGAACATGGCGGCCAATGTGCTCGGACTTGATAATGCCGCCACGCCGATGGGGTTGAAGGCTATGGAGCAATTACAAAGCCTGAACCCGCATAAAGACCGCGCCAGCAATGCGCAGGTACTGTTTATGGTCATTAACGCTTCGGCGGTAACGCTGATTCCCATTACGATTTTAATGTATCGCTCCGAATTGGGGGCCGCTAATCCGACGGCTGTTTTTATGCCGATATTGTTTGCAACCTCCGTATCGACGCTTGTTGGTTTTTTGAGTGTGGCCTATGTGCAAAAACTGAAAATATTTAATCCGGTCGTTGCCGCTTATCTTGGCAGTTTTGCCGTTTTTATCGGTGCTGTCGCGTGGTATTTTAACAGTCTGCCGGAAAGTTCCAGATTGCAGAATTCCTCCGCTTGGGGTAATTTTATCTTGTTCGGATTTATTATCCTGTTTATTACCGCCGGCCTGATAAAAAAGCTCAATGTTTATGAAAACTTTATCATCGGCGCCAAAGAAGGCTTTGATATTGCCGTCAGAATAATCCCTTATCTGGTGGCTATGCTGGTGGCTGTTGCGGTTTTGCGCGCCGGCGGCGTACTGGATATGATTGTGCTTGGTTTTGAAAAATTCTTTAGTGCGCTGGGTTGGAATACAGATTTTGTTAAAGCTCTGCCGACAGCCTTGTTAAAACCGTTGTCCGGCAGCGGAGCGAGAGCCATGATGATAGAAACAATGCAGACTTATGGAGCTGACAGCTTTCCTGCCTTTGTTGCATCAGTTGTTCAGGGTTCAACTGAAACTACTTTTTATGTCTTGGCAGTTTATTTCGGCGCCGTAAAAATCAGCAAAGTCGGTGCCGCCCTGCCTTGCGCTTTGCTGGCCGACTTTGCCGGAATTGTCGCCGCCGTTTATTTTTCTTATCTGTTCTTTTAGCAACACGAACTGCTCATGCTCTGACGGGCCGCATGGCAGGCTCCCAAGCCATTATAGCCGCCGCTGGCATCACGGATAAGTTTCCCATGACTCATCTGCTGGGTTTGTTTTTTTGTTCAAGCAAAGTAAGAAAGAATAATAACCAACTCAACAAAGAAACCAAAACAGAAAATCAGAAAAGAAAAACGATGACAAAAGAAAGAGCAGAAAGCAATAGGTGGAGAACAAGAAGCGAGCGGCGAAGTGAGAGTAAGTTGGAAAGAAAGAGAACGGAAAATAAACGAGATAAGGAAGTGAGAAAAGAGAACGGAACGAGGAAGCGGGAAAAAAATGGCGAAGGGATAAGGGAGAGAAAAGGGAGGAACAAGTCCTCCCTTCCTATTCAAGGCATGTCTTTTATCTCATATCCTGCCGGAGCAACGCGGTGTTCAGGGCAGTGAGCTGACAATTGAAGCCTCATCTGCAAGATACGTTACCGATGCTCAGTTCCGTAGTAGGCGTTCAAGTACATCTGCTTGATTTCCGAAATTAACGGATAAGCCGGGTTAGCGCCGGTGCATTGGTCGTCAAACGCCAACTCCGACAACTCGTCTAACCCGTCAAGGAAAGTCTTTTCATCTACGCCCCAATCTTTGATAGAAGCCGGAATGTTAATATTTTTCTTCAACTTTTCAATAGCCTTAATCAGGTTGGCTACTTTCTCGTCATCGTTTTTGCCGCCAAGGTTCAGAAACTCGGCAACTTTAGCATATCTTCTTTTTCCTTCCGGATAATGATACTGTGAGAAAGTTCCCTGCTTGGTCGGTTTGTCATTGGCATTAAACTTAATGACTTCATTAATCATCAAAGCGTTTGCAATACCGTGCGGAATGTTAAAGGCGCTGCCGAGCTTATGCGCCATCGAGTGACATACGCCGAGGAAAGCCTGAGCAAAAGCCATACCGGCCATCGTAGCGGCATAATGCATATTTTCGCGGGCTTTCGGGTTGTTGGCGCCATCGTTGACAGAAAGCTCCAGATTGTCAAAAATCAGGCGGATAGCTTCATAAGCAATACCATCGGTAAACGGCGTTGCCAGAATAGAGGCCAGAGCTTCCAGCGCGTGTGTCAGCGCGTCAATACCGGAAGCGGCCGCCAGACTGCGCGGCATAGACAGAACCAAATCCGGATCAATAATTGACATATTGGGTGTCAAAGCATAATCGGCAATCGGATATTTGATATGCGTGTTAGAGTCGGTAATAACGGCAAACGGCGTAACTTCCGAACCCGTGCCGGAGGTTGTCGGAATGGCAACCATATAGGCCTTGGAGCCAAGATCAGGGAACATACAAACGCGTTTGCGAATATCCATAAAGCGCATTGCCAAATCATCAAATTTGACTTCCGGATGTTCATACATCAACCAGACGATTTTGGCCGCATCCATCGGAGAACCGCCGCCGAGCGCGATAATAACGTCCGGTTCAAAACTGCGGCACATCGTCAAAGCGCGATTGACGGTATCCGTATCCGGATCCGGTGCGACTTCGGAAAAAATCTGGAACGCAATGCCCATATCTTCCAAAACGGAAGTGATTTTGTTGGTGTAGCCAAGTTGAAACAACGGTTTGTCTGTAATAATCAAAGCTTTTTTCTTGCCGCAAAGCTCGCGCAAAGCAAAACCGACAGCGCCCTGTTTGAAGTAAATTTTCGGGGGAACTCTGAACCAGAGCATATTTTCGCGTCTTTCAGCAACATTTTTAATATTCAACAAGTGTTTTACTCCTACGTTTTCGCTGGCTGCATTGCCGCCCCAAGATCCACAGCCCAGAGTGAGCGACGGGTCAAGGCGGAAGTTGTACAAATCACCGATACCACCCTGAGAAGACGGGGTGTTCACAAGCATACGACCGGTTTCAATAACCTCGCTGAAGCGGGCAATACGGGCTTTGTTATGGTCGGCGGTATAAAGGACGGAAGTATGTCCGCGACCGGCGAAATCAACCAAATCGCGCGCCATAAACACGGCCTGTTCAAAATCATTGGCTTTGTACATGGCCAGAACCGGAGAAAGTTTTTCATAAGAAAATTCTTCTTCAGTACCGATTTTCTCGGCTTCGCCAATCAGAACCTTTGTGTCTTCGGGAACTTTAACGCCGGCCATTTCGGCAATCTTATAAGCAGGTTGTCCGACGATTTTGGCGTTCAGCTTGCCGTCAATAATGATTGTTTTGGCAACTTTCTCTTTTTCCTTTTTGCTCAGAATATAAGCGCCGCGATATTGCATCTCGTCTTTAACGGCATCATAAATGTCTTTGTGAACGATAATTGATTGTTCGGAAGCGCAAATCATGCCGTTGTCAAAAGTCTTACTCATCAAAATGGAACTGACCGCCATTTTAATGTCGGCTGTTTCGTCGATAATGGCCGGAACGTTTCCTGCGCCCACGCCGAGAGCAGGCTTGCCAGAAGAATAAGCCGATTTGACCATGCCCGGACCGCCGGTTGCCAAAATCAGGTTAATGCCATCATGACTCATCAGATGCTGTGTAGCCTCGATTGTCGGTTCTTCAATCCAACCGATGATATTTTCCGGAGCGCCGGCTTTAACAGCGGCTTCCAACATCAGGCGGGCGGTTTCAACCGTGCATTTTTTTGCTCGCGGGTGCGGAGAAAAGATAATGCCGTTGCGGGTTTTGAGCGAAATCATACTCTTGAAAATGGTTGTGGACGTTGGGTTGGTTGTCGGAATAACGCCGGCAATCACGCCAAGCGGTTCGGCAATTTTGGTAATGCCGTTGGTGGCGTCGTGCTCAATCACGCCACAGGTTTTGACATGGCGATATTTGTTAAAAATTTCTTCGGCGGCAAAATGGTTTTTAATCACCTTGTCTTCCACAATACCCATACCGGTTTCTTCCACGGCCATTTTTGCCAGCGGAATACGGTGGCTGTTGGCCGCAATGGCCATGGCTTCGACAATCTTGTCAACCTGCGCCTGAGAGAATGTCGCCATAACTTTTTGTGCGGCGCTGACTTTTGCGATTAAGGTGTTCAAATCCTCAATGCTCTTGGCACCATTATCGTTTTTTTGCTCAGTTTTCGCAACAACTTCTTTTTTCATGTTGCTGTTACCCCTTTCGTTGCTGTTAAAATCACAATTCCTCAACAATATATAATCAATTCTCCAAAGATTGGTTAATTTTTTTTATACATGCCGAGTTATCCAAATACATTTTATTTCAGATTCTTACAAACTTCCTCGTAGTCGCTGAAATGAAAAATCTGACCGTTAATATATTGGCCGGTTTCGTGTCCTTTGCCGGCAACGATAAGAATATCGTCTTGCTCAAGTCCGGCAATGGCAGTTTTGATGGCTTCGGCGCGGTTGCCGATGTTTTTGCCGCGCGGGCAGGCCGCCATAATCTGCGTTCTGATTTTCTCGGCGTCTTCGGTGCGTGGGTTGTCATCAGTCACATAAATCACGTCCGCCAGATCGTTGGCAATCTTTCCCATAATCGGCCGCTTTCCGGCATCGCGGTCGCCGCCGCAGCCGAATAAGACATGAAGTTTGCCGCGGCAGTGAGAACGCATGGCGCGGATAACGTTCTCCAAAGCGTCCGGCGTGTGGGCGTAATCAATATAAATGGCCGCGCCGTCGGTCGTCTTTCCTGCCAGATCCAGTCGCCCTTTGGCACCGTGAATATGGCTGATATGCTGTAAAGTGTCATCAGGTTTTCCGGTCAGCTCAGTAGCCATGCCCAAAGCGCAGAGCGCGTTCATAGCCTGAAATTCTCCGGCCAGAGGCACAAAAATTTCTGTTTCTTTGCCATAAAAAACAATGCGAAGCTGCTGCCCGTCAAGCGTCGGAACTGCTGACAAAAGCTTGAGTTCCGAACCGTTGCGGCCGTAGGTAATGACTTTTTTGCCGCTGTCTTTGCAAACTTTGCGCAAGCGGTCATAAACCTCAATGTCAGCGTTCAAAACAGCGGTACCGTCATCAACCAAAACTTCGCGGAACAAAATTTCTTTGGCTGTCAGATAATTTTCAAAAGTTTTGTGATAGTCAAGATGATCACGGGTCAGATTGGTAAAACCGGCAACTTTCACATTTTGCACGCCGCCGGTACGATATTGGCAAAGGCCGTGGCTTGAGGTTTCCATTATCACATGGTCATACCCGTCTTTTTTAAGGTTTGCGAGTTCTTCGGCAATCACGGCTGCGTTTGGAGTGGTGTTGGGTGAGGGAACGGGCGCTTCGTTGCCTTTAATCAGTCCGAGAGTGCCCATGCTGGCGGCTTTAATGTCCATTCGGGTTAAAATCTGCCGCACAAAATCAGCAATTGAAGTCTTGCCGTTGGTACCGGTAATTGCTGCAATATTTTCCGGCTGCGGGCCGTAGAACTTGGCGGCCATCACGGCAAAAGCCTTGTTAGGATTGTCATCTGTCACGAATGTAACTTGCGGATAAGCTTTGGTATCGGCATATTCCGGCTTGCAGACAATGACTGCGGCGCCGTTTTGCACGGCCGACGGGATATAAGCCGAAGCCGGTGCTTTTTCGCTGTCTTGCGCCCCGAATAAATATCCCGGTTTAATTAGACGGGAGTCTGTTGACAGGCCTTTGATTTCAATTCCAGAAACTTTCATTTTTTTATCCCTCTGCTTCGATTCTTTTACAAAGAGTCTGAATCAAAAAAATGAAAGAAGTGTTTAAAATTTCATACTTGTCAAATTATTTTCCCATTTTATAATTATGGCAAAACAGGAGAAGAAAATGAAAGAGCACTACAGCGCGGAAGAATTAAAAGAAATGGAAATTACTTACGAGGCTTTGAACAAGTCACGTATTCAGGAGCTGATAAGCTATGCCAAAGGCATGGGATACCGGCGTATAGGTCTGGCTAATTGCATTTGTATGCAAAAATATATTGAAACGCTGGAAAATCTGTTGAAAGCCGGCGGACTGGAGGTCTTTCATGTCAACTGCCGCGAGGGCGGGCTTGATTTGTGCGATTTTACCGCCGACCATAAAGGCTCAAGCTGCGATCCGGCTTATCAGGCTGATTATCTGAATTCTATGAACACCGACTTGAATGTCAATGTCGGTCTTTGCCTTGGTCACGGGCTGATTTTTCAAAAACATTCCAAGGCGCCGGTCACCACGCTGATTGTAAAGGATTTCGCAACCGGACATAATCCATTGGCTAATTTTGAATAACCTTTCTTTAATGTAATCAGAATAAACAACATAAGAGTTGCGCCGATCAGAATAATCGCGACAGAGGACTCTGTTTCACGCCGCAGCTTCCGATTTGCCGCAAAAATGCTCAGATAACTGAACAGAAAAACACCGCAGAAAAGATTGACAATTGAAGCTATAGCGAGCGCCACCACGCTGTTCAGATTTATATCAATTTTTTCATCATGCGTATAGATATTTTCATTGTTTGAAAATTCAAGGCCGGATTGACAACTTGACAACTTTATGCCAAGGTAGAAAAAATTTTTCAGGAAAGATTCTGTAAAATGCTGTCGGATAAAAACTCAAGATTTCTTTTACTCTCATGTTGTGCTCCTTGCTCCTGCGCTGTCATCAAAACGCTGGCCGAGCAGTTCTATGACTTTAGCGTCGTGTTTTACAATCCTAATGTCCGCCCGCGGCAAGAATATTGCAAACGCTGTGAGGAAAACCGCCGGATTTGCAGTTTGTACCAGATTCCTTTTATTGAACTGGAATACGATAACGAACATTGGTGTGAGGTGACAAAAGGGCTGGAAAACGAGCCGGAACGCGGTGCCCGTTGTTCTGTTTGCTTTTATATGCGGCTGAAAAGGGTTATGGAATATGCCAAGGCTAACGGCTTTTCCGGCGTGGCTTCGGTTTTGGGTGTTTCACGCTACAAAAATCTGGAACAGGTCAATGCTGCGGCGGCAAAAGCTTCAATCGAAACTGGTGTGCCCTATCTGGAAATTGAGGGCCGTAAACATGGCATGCAGGAACTGCGCAGCCAATTGATAAAAGATTTGGATTTGTATAATCAGAACTACTGCGGCTGTCGCCCGCGCGATTAAAAAAGCCTTACTCCGTTACAGAGCAGGGCTTTTACACACGTTCCGAAAAATAATCATAAGCCTCGGTCAGAAGTTTGAATTTTTCTTCGGCCGACGGATTATTCGGATTTTTGTCCGGATGATACTGTTTTGCCAGCCGCCGATAGTTCTTTTTCAGGTTATCTCGGGTGAGCGTAGTGCGGGACAATTCCAAAATCTGCAAATAGCGCTCCTCTTGACTTGGCTCGTCTTTCGGCGGCTGATAAGTTTTTTGCTGCTCCTCACTATTGTTTTGAGAGCTTCTGGAAAAACCACTTCCGTTTTCATAACTGCCTTGCGTTGAATATTTGCTGCCGGCCGTCTGTTTGTTAAACTGATAGCGCCGGTACTTCGGCCGGTGAAAAAATTCCAGATACAGGCCGTATAAGAAAGCGCAGCCGTAACAAATACATCTGAAAGGAAAGCTCGCTACCAACCAGATAATCTGCAAAAATCCTAGAACCGCCAAAACACCTGTCCAGACAATTTGTACCAGCCGCCAAAGCAGACAAAGCATAACAATCAGGACAAAAATATAAAAGATGATATCCATATAATAATTGAATTAAAAATTTATTCTGAACCGGAAGATAAGCATGCCGGACAAGGAATGTCAACATTAAAAAAAAGCAGCAATATTTGTATTGCTGCTTTTGAATTAATAATTTACTGCCACTTTTGACAATAAAAAGCGGCTTCTTCAGAATTATTGCGGTTAAAAAACTCTCTTAAGGCATACATCTCAAGCGGATAACGCTCAATATAAGCCATAACGATGTCATGGCTGCCTTTTTGAGCCAAAAACTTTTCCGTTTCCGGATCCAACCGCCCGTCCAGACTGCATGCAAAAGCATAAGCATCTCCTTTTTCAATAAGGCCTTTTTGAAAATCAAGATAATCATAACTGTCCTCTCTTTTATAAGCGGCAATCAACTCTTCGTCATTTTTCCGGCCGGATAAATTAAATTCTCTGATAAAAGTATCAGTATGAGGCCACTCCAGAAAACTGATGTAATGCATAATCAGATTATGGTCGCCTTTTTCCAACAGCTTACGTACGCCGTCACTCTTCAGGCAATGCTTCATGGAAATATAGTCCATAATTTCCTGTGTCGAGCGCTTCTCAACTAAAAGTTCCTCAAAAAGGTAAGAAAAATCATGCAGAGCAATGTAAGCATAGAAATTTTCCGAACTTCCGGATTCCAACAGCTTTTTCTGCCGTTCTTCCGATAAATCTTTCTGAGAAATCCAGAACTTAAAGTTTTCTGGATTGCCGTCGTCCAACAATTCAGCCTCTAGTTCCGAACACAAACCATGCTTCAAAAGGTGCAAAGAAATTTCTTCCCGATTGCCTCTTGCCCATAATTTTTTTTGAACTTCGGGAACAAAACCGTGACGTTCGATGTAATACATCAACTCGTCATGATTCCCTCTGCTGACAACCACGTCTTGTGCCGGCCCGCCAAATCCCATATAAGACAGATAAGCGCGTATTTCTTCGGTGTTATTGCATTGTGCAATAATAACCTGAACGTCATCGGGAAGAGCTTTGTGCTGCTGTCCGTAATGGTGAATGATGAACAAAAGGTCATCATGATTCCGGTTATGCTTAAAATATTCCGAAACCAGCTCCGGACACAGACCATGCTTGCGAAAATGCAAGAAAATTTCATCTCGGTTGCCGCGTTTCCATAGCTTTTTCTGAACCTCAGGCACAAAACCGTGACGCTCAATGTAATACATCAACTCGTCATGGTCGCCTCTGTCAACAATAATATGTTGCGCCGGCTCGCCAAATCCCAGATAAGCTAAATAAGTATGCATTTCTTGCGCGTTGTTTCTTTGCGCAATAATAACCTGAACGTCATCGGACAAAACAGGGACATATGAATAGTTGTCATGCTTTCGAATGTTTTGATACATTTGACCGTATTTTTGAATCATGAGCAAAATTTCATCATGCTTTTGCCTTTTTGCAATTTGCAACGCTTCAGCAGGTCTTAGCATATTATCGACAAACTTGTCATAATAAAAAATCCCGTCATAGTCTTCTGCATAAACAGTTTTAAAATAGCACTCAAGCTTGTTCAGCTTCTCCATAATCTCAATGTGGGTTTCACACTCTTTCCGCGCTTCTTCTAAAGAAACATTCGGATCCTTTACTTTTTCAGTCTTCATAATATACATAATTTTTATTGTTTTCATTCAAGCTTATAGCACATTTTTTTATAAAATCAACCATAAAAAACTCCTCGAAAGGGGAGATGGCGCAGAAAAAATTTTTATAAGACAACGGAATCGTGCTGTTGCAATAGACGACATTGTCAATGCACAGCCGCTTAGTGAAAAAAAGTTGGACGCTGCCGCAACTTGCTCTTTGGCTTTAGCTGCAGGCACCTGCGTCTTCCTTAATGATTATATCAAAAAGTTATGTAATTTCAGTGCCATAATTTTAGTTTTCTGCCATTTGTTTTTCAATCCATGTCATAATCAAATCAATAATGTCTTTTTGCTGTGCTGTTCCTCTCAATGAAAAATATAAACCTTGGCACAAAAACACATGAACCATTGTTTTTGCATTGCAAATAAAAAAGAGAACGGTTAAACTCCGAAGCAAAGGAAAAATACCATGAATTTAACAAAAGAAAGTATTATCAGCCTGCTTGCAGACGAAGAACATGAACAAGACCTTTTGCAAAAAGCAAATGCTGTCCGCCGGCAATATGTCGGAGACGAGGTTCATCTGCGAGGTTTGATAGAATTTTCAAATATTTGCCGTAACAATTGCCTCTACTGCGGTATCAGAAAAGGCAATAAAAATGCTGTCCGCTATCGTATGACGCCGGAAGAATTGACAGAAACCGCCCGCCGCGCCGCCGGTATGGGTTTTAAGACTATTGTCATGCAGTCCGGCGAAGACATGTATTACACGTCGGAGCGGATATGCCGGATTATTGAAGAAATCAAAAAATTTGACGTAGCCGTTACGCTGAGTATAGGAGAACGCAGCTATCAGGAATACAAAGCGTTCCGCGAAGCCGGTGCCGACCGTTATCTGATGCGTATTGAAACCACGGACAAGGACTTATACCATAAGCTTGATCCGGAAATGAGCTGGCAAAAGCGCTATGAATGCCTATTGATGATAAAAGAACTAGGTTATGAGCTTGGTTCCGGCATTATGGTCGGCCTTCCGGAGCAAACGCTTGAATCCATCGCCGATGATTTGCTTTTTTTGCAGGATTTGGAAGTTGATATGGCGGGTATCGGACCGTTTATTCCGCATCCGGACACCCCTTTGGCACAAGAAAAAGGCGGCGCTTTGCATTTGGCGCTGCGCACTATGGCAATCATGCGGCTTTTGCTGCCGGACATTAATATTCCGGCCACAACGGCAATGGAAAGCCTGCATCCCGAAGGCAGAATAATGGCACTGCAAAGTGGAGCAAATGTTGTTATGCCAAATGTGACGGAAGGAGAATATCGCAGATTATATGAACTTTATCCCGGAAAAGCAGGAGCAAATGATACGCCTGCTCATTGCCGCAGTTGTATCGGTCGGAAAATTATGTCACTCGGCCGCAAAATCGGAACCGGTTACGGCAGCCACGGGAGAATTGCCAAAAATGAGGAGTAAAGTTTTAATTTACGCTGATTACGGCTGCTCAAACATAAACATTTTAGAAAGCGGTTTGCGGGAATATTTTGAACCTCGGAAATGTACGGTAGATTTAACAGATGCCGCGGGTATAATCAGCAGGAATGAACTGAATGAAAATGTCCTTGCCTTTTTTATGCCGGGAGGAGCAGGAACGCCTTTTCGTCGTAAACTTGAAGTTCTGGGTAACGAAAAAATCCGTGACTATGTCCGTAACGGCGGCATATATTGCGGAATTTGTGCCGGGGCATATTATGCCTGCCGCCGGACGATTTTTGAAGCCGATATTCCTGAATTAAAAATTATTAGTGAATGCGGGTTGAATTTAATTGAAGGACAGGCCGTGGGAACATTGTATAAAGAGCTCGGCATTCTGCCTTATGCCAAAAATGCAGGAGCCGCAGCGGCTGTCGAAATAGAATGGCAGGATAAGGAAAAGCATCTTGCTCATTATCACGGAGGTCCGTATTTTGAATTGGATAATCCGGCGGAGTATGAAATTTTGGCGCGTTATAATTTCGGAGAAAAACCGCCGGCCATAGTAGAACGCAGATACCATAAGGGAAAAGTAATTATTTCCGGTGTTCATTTTGAAGACAGCGGACAACAGCTGAAAAAAGCTATTCATTGCCTGCGTATAGATTCAGGTATTGCTTTGCAAATTGCAGACAAACTGATGGCAAGAGAAAATTCCAGACAGGCGCTGTTTGATAAAATTATGTCACGAAGCGGAAGATAATAGATAATTGATAAAAAACAACACCTTGGCAAATAAACGGCAGAGAGCTAAATCCTGATACATAACATTATTTTTATTTATGTTATGAGTGTATTGAATCTGACAAAAGTAATGGGGCTTTTGTAGCATACTTATGAACTGTTTTCTGCATATATAAAAAACCCCGGAATTCCGGGGTTGTAAAATCTCAGTAAAAACAAAGCTTATTTTTTTGCTTTAGCGCTAGATGTTTTAGAGCTGGAAGCTTTTTTTACAGAAGTTTTGCTTGCGCAGGCTTTGCTGCTTGTTTTTGTAGAACAGCTGGATTTGCTTGTGCTGCAAGATTTGCTGGAGCAGCTTATTTTAGAAAACTGGTTCAAAGCATCATTCCAATTTTGCAATTCTGTGCCGTTTTGGCAACCATTGTTCAGCCAATTGTAGTAAGCGGCAATACGGATATCATTTTCAGAGTAGTTTTTCATCTTTATAGTCCTTAAAAGTAAAATTTTCCAAATACAACCATAGAATATATATAAAGTGTTAAAACTTGTTTAATTTATTGATTTTTCTAAAAATTATTTTTTCTCTTCTTGTCAAAAATGTGTTGTTTTGTCAATGATAATATGTATTTTTGGAAATAAAAAATAATTTTTAAGAAAAATCAAGCGGAGAAGAAATAGTTGTTTGTTAAAATTTCTGATAATTTAGGCATAATTTTTTTGTGATATCTGCTTAAATAATGAAAATTTATGACCTGATGCTAATACCGGCACGGCTTCCGGCTCGCCGGTTTCCGGATTCAATTCCAATGTTATACACCCCGCATATTTTTTTCTCCTTAATTAAGGTTTCCCATCTATCTTTTGCTCCCGCATTCTGTTCAGAAGCGCGGCGTTGAGATTGTCTTGCCCCTGTGGTTTCTGCCGTTCGGCTGTCATGGCCGGTTTTTCTTGCGTCGGATTTTCCGTTTGCGCTCTAATTCCTCTCAGCGCAGTCAGTTTGCCGCGTACGTCTGCTAAACGGGAAATAATATTTTCTTGACTGATATTCGACCTTTCAATGGCGGCAATGGCCGGGTCTAAATATTTTGCATAATAGGCCTTACGTGGATCCGATGCTGCCTGCGGATCATATTCGGCAAAAACTTCTTTTCCGGCAATGTGTTCGTTTTTCTCACGAAAACCCATAACGCGGCCGCTGTCCCGATCCATAGCCATAACTGTGGCAAAGGCGTCTTGCCCGCGGCAGTCCACATCCGGTTTATGACCTTTAACCTCAATGTTTTCTCCCTCTCTGTCCCAATAGGTGAGTTTGGTTACGGCCACGCGCATGTTGCCACCCCAAGGGGCTGTAAAGGTTCCTTGAGTATATTGTTGCTTACCTGCCGTATTTTCGCCGACATATCGCACATTTGGGTGATGATAAAAGGAAGTATAGGCACTTTCTGCCGAAGAACCGACATCGCGATCAATCAAAATATCTGTCCGACCATGAAAACCTTCCTTTTCATTAAACGGATAATAAACTGCCGTTTCATCAAATAAGGTTTTTGTCTGACCGGAAAAATGGCTGCGTTCAATTAAGTTGGAGGCAGTTAATCCGTCTTTTTCATAGTTTTGCGATTTATAAGCGCCGTGCTGATGTAAAAAATGGTTTGAAAGCGCCGTGTCTTTAATTTCACAGCGTTTATAAGTATTAACCAGATTCCCGTACAGACGTTTGGCAACATGGTCTATCGGCTTGTCTTCGCCGCCGCGGTTGCCGCGTACGTCAAGAATAATACGGCCGTTTTCCCATTTTTCTTTATTTTCCGAATAAGCCTTGTCAAAGGTTTCAATAAAGCCTTTCCATGTCTCATAATCGTTTTTGCCGCCCAAATTGGGAATAGACACGATTAAAATGTCTTCATCACCGTTTTTCATTTCTCCAATTTGCCACATTGGAAAACGGACGCCGAATTCTTCACCCCATCCTTCGCCGAGAGAACGATAGCTCTCCGGTTTGTTTTTATTTTGGAAGAAATTGTCGCCCACGCTTCTTTTCTCGGCCTTTTCTCCGCCGTGAACGGTCTTTTCGCCAATTCCGATTTCAAAATGCCGGTCTTCAATAAAGGCTGCTGTCCGTTCGGCCATTTCTTGCAAAAACTCTCCTTGAGGACGATCCGCGCTAATTCCGGCATATAGTTTTTCAATTTCAGATTTGAAACTTTGCTGATTTTCCGGGCTGAATTTATCAAAGCCGACATGTTCAAACGCCGCTTTGGCATAATAGGCCAAATAAAAACGTTGAAGCTCACCGGAGATATTTTTTTGATTATCTTCTTGCAGCTGCGATTTTGAACGAGGCCGATATTGCTGCATCATTTCTGCGTCGGAAACAGATTCTATAATCTGCTCAAAAGTTAATTTTTGCGACGGCTCTCTTTTTTCCATACAGTCCTCCATCTGGTCAACTGAAGACATCGTATTTTCATTTTCGCCAGCCATTGGTATATACCCTTTTGTAATAATAAACCAACATATCCTAAGTATATACTGTTTATACTTAATATTCAATTAAATTTTTTTCGCAATTTTTTGTCAAAATACGTTTAAGGAGTGGGTTGCTGCATTTGTCCACGGCAATAATTGTTCTGTTAGCAATACTTAAATCACGCTTATGTGTTATTTTTTATTTTACATTTTATATTATGAATTTTATATTTGGCGTGAAATAATGATTGAAAGGATAAATAATGGAAAAAGTTTTTCGTTATTCAATAAAAGCCATTATAATCAGGAATGGGAAGTTATTGGTAGAAAGTTGCGATTATGGTCGAGGTCGATTTTGCAAACTTCCCAGCGGTGGACACCAATGGGGAGAAAACATGACAGAAGCTCTGATTAGGGAATGTAAAGAAGAATTATGTTTAGAGGTATCACCCAATCGTCTGGTAATAGTTAGAGATTATATTGCCAAAAATCATCGTCAATATACTGATTCAGATTATTTTCATCAGGCTGAATTGATGTTTGAGTGCTCGGTTAAAGATTTTTCATCTCTGGCTTGCGGTACAGAACCGGATGGAGAAAACCAGCAAATCAAATGGATTACCATAGACGACCTTGCAGATTCTGATTTTTATCCTAAAGCAATTATTCCATATCTTAAAAACATCAAAAATATTAAAGAAACTCTTGTTCTTGGAGATGTCAATTAAACAAGAATCTTTTGATTACCTCTTCACAATGGCTGTATCAAAACTTATCAAAAAATTTAATGCAAAAAAAGCCTTGTAAAAACAAGGCTTTAAATGGTGAGCGCGTCGGGATTCGAACCCGAGACCCTTTGATTAAAAGTCAAATGCTCTACCAACTGAGCTACGCACCCTCATTAAATACGAAGCTATGTATAAGCGATAAAAAAACGATAGTCAATAAAAAAAATCAAAAAAATTAAAAAAAATAAATTTGTGCTGTATTTATTAATAATTATATGTTAACATCACACTAACTTAAAACACGGAAGACTAATTTTAAGAGGAAAGCCATGGCTGATAATAATATTGCAGAACAAGAAGGTAGATACGATATTTTACAAAACGGGGCAGGAGAAATCCTCATTATCATCAAATACCGCAACGGCGGTCCGGAAAATCCGCGTCTGGTTTATGACGGCGGCGATATTGCTCTGCTGTACCGCAGTCGGGAAAGCGCTTTGTTTTTAGATGCAATTAATGAAAAAGCCCGCGCACCGTTAAAATCCGTAGATGAAGTCCTGATTGCCGAGATTGACGGAGACGAGGTTGCCCGCGAATATAAAGTGCCGATGCGTATTGTAAAAAGTCTGGAGGCCTTGGCCAAATAGCGTTATGCACAACCGTTGCAAAATAAGGGCTTTAAAAGCCCTTATTTTTTGTTATATTGTTCGCAGTTAAATTATGTAAGACAAATAAAATGCTTGTACATCTGTTTTTATTGTTGTTCGTTCTGGGCGGAACTGCTTTTTTTCTGCCTAAAAACAAGTTTTCCCGTTTCTTTTCTGCATTGCTCTTTCTCTCGGCAGGAATCGGTGTTTGGAATCTTTTTCAGGCCTGTCATTCAGCGCATACAGAACCGTTTGTTTTCCATTGGATTCAATACAAAACCCTGCATATAGACATCAGTTTATCTTCCAATTTGCGCAATTTTATTCAAATTATGCCTTTTGGCGTTGTGTTGTTGTTTTCGCTTTTTAGCAATATTTTTTCTCGGCAGGAAACAAGACGTCTGCGTCTGGGCGGCCTTATGTGCATCAATCTGGCATTTTTGTTGCTTCTGATATGTGCCAACAATCTGATTGTCTTAATGATTAGTGCTTTTCTGATCGGCATCACAACGCTTTATATTATAAATGATTACGATTCGAAAAAAACTTATATCTTTTATAATCTGGTTTCTGACATGGCCTTGTTTACGGCTTGTGCCATAATTTACAGCCGCTTTCATCAGGTCGAGTTGTCTGTATTGTTACGTTACGCCCATGAAGGCGAACACGTTTCGCTGGTTGCGTTACTGATTTTGCTGAGTTTGATGATAAAAAACGGTTTGTTTTTGTTTCAGAACCAATTGCTGAGTTTTCGGGATATCAATTTTAATCGGATGATATTTTTGAGCTTTTGCAGTTTGCCGGTTGTCGGAATGTTGATTTATGAAAAAGCCCTGCCGTTGCTGTCTTCTTTTGAATATACCGGCATCATAATCGGAACGGCTGCAACCCTTTCCGTGCTCTATGCGCTGGGCGGAACTTTGATTTATGACGATATCAAAGAAAAAACACTGTGCTTTAATATGCTGTTTTGGGCGTTGCTATATGGCTTATCTTTGTCAATGCCGCAATTCTCTTTTGTCTCCTGCTATCCTCTGTTGTTGCTGATGCTGGCTCTGAATGGGCTGATTCATGCTTTGTCAGCCTCCGCTTCTGATGAGATTTATGCTTCTAAAATGGGCGGCTTTGCCAAAATGCTGTGGCCGCAGCTTGTTTTTTTCATCATTTGGTACGCCGTTTTTTCTCAAAATGTTTTTGCTTTAGCCCAACCGGTACCGATTCTGAACTTCGAGTTGGAAATTTTTGCTTTTACCATAGCTTTGGCTTTGGCACATTTGTTGCGTCAGGTGTTCTTCGGACCAACTCGGGCAGATGGCATTGTCTATGCGCGTTTACGGACTTTGCCTTATGCCGATTGCTGGCTTCCGGCAGTTTTGATTTGTGGCTTCTATGCCTTGCCGCTGTCAAAAATTTCGGTCGCGGGGATAACGGCGCCGGCCGTATTTGTCCTGCTGCTGGTCATACATCCTCTGCGCGGCTTGTCACGTTATTACGCCGATGAAGAATTGCAGTTGTCAGAATTCTTCAAACGCTTTTATGAGCTGCTGATTTTAACGCCGATAACTGTTTTGGGACGAATTTTGTGGTTGACCATAGATTTTGTAATTATAGAACGCACAATTATCAATTCTCTCTCGGATATGATAAAGATTTTAATCCGAATCTCTCAAAAAATCCACCAGCCGCAAATGCTTAATTATATCCTGCTTACGCTTTGCGGACTGGGTATCATCTTTTTGTATGCGGGGAGATAAGCCATGAGCAGCAATCTTTATCTGTTGTCAATTATCATCGCTCTGCCGTTTCTGGGCATGTTGTTTGTCTTGTCTGCCAAAGATGATGACAAAACCGGCGGGCGCAATGTATATAATGTCAGCTTGTTTGCCGTCATTGCCAATATCGTGCTGATTTTGCGAATGTTTTTCCGTCTTGATGTCAAGTCTGCTGCGCTGCAGCTCACGGAACGCTTTACCTGGCTTGAAAATCCGCGCATTGATATTATTCTGGGAGTTGATGTTTTTTCCGCCTTGCTGTTGCTTGCTGTTCATATTGCCTTTATCATCGGTTTTATGGCTGTGCGGAATAATCAGCTGCGGCAGAAGTCAATGATGGTTTTTTCGTTGCTGTTTCTGAGTCAAATTACCGGTTTTTTGCTGTCGGCTGATATTTTTTCTTTTTATATCTTTTTTGAAGCCCTGCTTTTTCCGGTCTTTATGCTGATTGGCATTTTTGGCGATATCCGTCGGCAGGGGACGATGTATCGCTTTTTCCTGTACAATTTTCTGGGAGCCGTCGTGCTGTTTTTAGCCACCATTATTCTGTATAATTACCAAAACGGTGCGGTTGAAATCACCAAAGTTGCGGATTTGTCGTTTAACGGCCGGATAGAACACTTTATGTGGGCGTCGATCTTAATCTCGTTTCTGTCGCGCATACCGGTCTGGCCTTTCCATTTCTGGATTTCTTCGGTTAGCTCCAGCATCAAAAACCCGCTTGTATTTATTATCGTCAACCTGATACCGCTGACCGGAATTTACGGCCTGATACGCTTCTTGCCGCAAACGTTTCCTCCCTCCGCTGCATTTTATATAACGGCGCTGGAAATCATCGGCGTCGTGACCATGCTCTTCATTGCGCTGATAGGTTTTATCAATAAAGATACGCAGTATAAGTTCTTTTCTTACATAACTGTCTATTACATTATGTATATGCTGGGACTGCTGAGCAAAAACAGCCTGATTATGCTGAATGTCGGGTTTTCTTTCTTCAGCTACCTGATTATCGTGGCCGGCTTGGAGTTTGTGTTTGGATATATCCGCACTCAGCAGGAAAAACTGGAACTCGGAACGGAAGGTTTGCTCTGTCCTGTACCAAGACTGTCATTCGTCTATTCCTTTCTGGTGCTGGCGGCCATCGGCCTTCCTGTCTCATCTTTGTTCCTGAACAATTTTTTAATCATTTCCAGCCTGCTGGAAAATAACTTCAATCTGGGAATAACGGTCATTGGTGCTCTGGTTCTGTCGTCCGGCGCACTGCTGGGAGATTTGTACCGCCTGAAAGACAGTTCGGCTTTCAGTCCGGACAAAGGCTGTATACTGGATATTTCCAGACCGTATTTTGTGTTTTTGGTGTTTATCATATTTGTTTTAATCGCCTCTTTTGTCAGACCCTTATGGTTTTTGGGTGTGTAGGAGAAAAAAATGCTGTTGACCTTCTTGCCTGAAATGGTTTTGTTCTGCTGTCTGCCGGTGATGTCTCTGGTTCGGTTTTTTCGTACCTCGGCTACGCCCAAAACCTTTTTTACGCTGTCAAAATATTTTATGTTGGTTTCGGTGCTGTTGAGCATTATCTTGTATGACAAGAGCGAACTGCCGGAAATTTATGAAAACAGTCGTTATACAACCTTGTTTAAAAGTCTGGTCTTTTTGTTTTCTCTGGTTTGGTTTTTTCTGGCGTATCGCTGGTTTTTGCATGAGGAACGTTCTTCTTTCCACTATTTTATGCTGAGCATCAGCGCGCTGATTTGCCTTAACATCATAATTTCCGCTCATAATTTCTGGCTGCTGTGGAGCGCTTTGGCTGTCAATATCATGCTGGTATATTTCCTAATACTGCGGCGGCTTGACGATGAACGGATTTTTACCGTCGCACGGCGTTATGCTGCTTTTGCCGCTTTCTTTCTGCTGTTGATGCTTGCCGGCATGATTGTCTTTTATCGTCGGCTCGGTTGCCTGAATTATCGGGCAATTTATGACTTTTTACATAATGGGCAGGACATTTCGCTGCTTTATCTGAACGCTTCGGCCATGATTTTGTCCGGTATGTTGTTTTTTATGGCTGTTGCTCCTTTTCACTATTGGTTTTTGGATGTTGTGCGTTATTCTGTTCTGCCAGTAGGCGGCTGGCTGACTTTAGTGCCTGTGCTGGCATATTTTGCGGCTTTCTGCGCCATGATTATCAATGCCTTTTTTCCGGTATATGCCCATTTTCAGCAGCCATTGATAATTTTTGCCGTCACGTCGCTGTTTTTGGGTGCTGTCGGTGCTAATGGCGAAAAAAACATTTTGCGACTGTTTGCTTATGGCAGTGTGTTTAATACCGGCTTTATCCTGATAAGTCTGATAACCTTCAGCGCCGACAGCCTGTTCAGCTCTTTTGTCTATCTGCTGGTGTATTTGTCGGCCATGCTCGGTATATACACGATTTTTCTGGGTTTCAAAAGTCAGGGGCGCTATGTTTTTGAACTGCGGGAGATTGCCGGTATTGCCAAGTTAAAAGCCTATCTGGCCGCAGCTTTACTGATGTTTCTGGTTTCATTAATCGGCTCGCCGCCGATGTTGGGCTTTTTGGGCAAACTCTCGGTTATCAACAATCTGGTGCTGGAACATCATTTTTATCTGGTTGCGGTAACTTTGCTGTCCCTGATATTAATGGCCAATGCCTACCTGATTGTGGTAAAAACGGTCTATTTTGATTCACCGGTAATGAACTTTGATCGCATTGATAAAAGTATTTATATTTGCCTGACGCTCAATTTGATTTTGGTCGTCATCAGTCTGGTGCAGCCGCGCTTTCTGATGAGCGGTTTTGAACGGATGCTGATAAGGGTGTTTTAGGAGGTACAATGATGGAAATGAACGGATGGTACTGGCAGGATAAAGCCGAAACCGGCAGTACGAATGACGATGTTTTTTATCTGAGTCAAAATCCTCCCGCATCGAAATTTGTCATAACAGCCGTCCGCCAAAATGCCGGAAGAGGGCGCCGCGGCCGCAGTTGGATCGGACTGGACGGCAATCTGTTTATGTCTTTGGGCATAAAGGAAGAACTTAAAGATTTGGGCCGGCTGGTGTTTGTCGTATCGCTGAGTCTGGCCGAAACCATTGCCGGACTTGGAGCTGACGTCAAAATAAAATGGCCAAACGACGTATTGGTCGGAGGGGAAAAAATTTCCGGCATTTTGCTTGAAAAAGCCGAGAACGGATATATTACAGTCGGTATAGGGGTGAATATTAAAGCCGCGCCGCAGCTTGATACGCTGCTTTACTGCTCAACCAGCCTGAAAGATAACGGAATTATCATTGACCGGTTGGACTTTTTGCGTCTTTATCTGCAAAAATTTGATGCCAACCGCCGGATATGGCATACGCAGGGTTTTGATGATATCCGCCGCCGCTGGCTGCAAAAAGCCAAAGGTTTGGGAGAGGAAATCCGCGTTGTAACGGAAAAAGGCGAGGAAAACGGCACGTTTGCCGGTGTTGACAATAATGGATTGTTATTATTGCAAAAAGGTGCTATAGTGCAAAAGATACATGCTGGAGATGTGTTTTATAAAGAAAATAAGTAAGGAAAATAATTATAAATGAATGAATTTAATAAAGAGGGAATATACTTTTTTGCCTTAGGCGGGGCGGAAGAAGTCGGTTTTAATATGTATGCCTATGCGGTAGATGGAAAAATTATAGTTGTAGATGCGGGTTATGGTTTTTTGAATGATGATTATCCTGGAATGGAAATGGGATTGGCTGACGCATCTTTTTTAGAAAATTATCAGGAAGATATTGAAGCAATTTTTATCACTCACGCGCATGAGGATCACTTTGGCGCCATAGCCCACATCTGGCCCAAACTCCGCTGCCCGATATATGCCACCGATTTCACGCTCGGCCACATTGCGTATCGCCTGCGCGAATACAAACTGGAAAATGAAGTCGAACTCCACTCGGCAACAGACCATCCGCGAATAAAATTGCAGAATTTTGATATCGAATTTGCCGGATTGGTACATTCCACGTTAGAGAGTTGCGGCTTGATTATCCGCACCAAATACGGCAATGTCGTCCATGCAACGGATTGGCGCTTTGACGATGGGCAGAATGAATTGTCTGTAACAGATTACAAGGCGCTGCACGAGGTTGCCAAAGAAGGCGTAGAACTTTATGTCGGCGATTCGACCAATATGCGGGAGAATGAACAGTCGCCGTCCGAAATGGAGATTCGCGAAAATCTGATAAAACTGGTGCCGACTTTCAAAAATACGCTGGTTGCCACCTGCTTTGCCTCCAATATCACCCGTATGGAAAGCTTGATTCTGGCGGCCCATGCAGCAGACAGAACACCGGTAATTGCAGGCATGAGTCTGATTCAGAATATGAACATAGCCAAAGACTGCGGTTTCTTGCAAAACCTGCCGCCTTATGTCGAGGCCAAACAGGCCATGGATATTCCGTTGGACAAGATGCTTTATATCTGCGCCGGTTCGCAGGGCAATTATCGCAGCGGGCTGACCAGAATTGTCAATGGTGAGAACAAAAACATCAGTCTCGGTAAAGGCGATGCCATTATCTTTTCGTCAAAAATCATCCCCGGTAACGAAGAAAAGATTGAACGTATGCAGGAAAAATTGCGAGATGCCGGGGTTGACGTCATTACCACCGAGGAATATGCCGTTCATACGACTGGACATGGCGGCAAAAATGAAATAAAGGCCATGTATGAACTGCTTAAACCGCAGCTGGTGATTCCTGTTCACGGCGACAAGCGCAACATCCGCGAGCAGCGCCGCTTTGCGTTGGAATGTGGCGTTAAGGAAGTCACACAGGTTCATAACGGCGATGTTTTGTTGATTAATAAGGGAGAATACGAGCTGGCAGGCGTGGTGCCGACTGATATTTTGGGTGTTGACCGCAAACAGCTGACCAGTCTGGGATCGCAGCTGGTGAAAAACCGCAAACGCATAGCTTATAACTGCAGTGTGTTTATTAGTGCTTTTTTTAATGAAAAATGGCAGCTGGAAGACTTGCAAATCAGTGCAATAGATATTCTGGAAGAAAATGCTTGGCAGGAGCTGATGAAAAGCATTAAAGAAGATATGATAAAATCTGTCCCCGGCGAGATTGTAAAACTAAACTATCGTGAAAGCGCAATTGAAGAATATATTCGCGCTAAAATCCGCAAGAAGATTTATGCCGCAACAGATATCAAACCGGTTGTCTTTATGCACTTCTTCAAGAAAGCGCATAAAGACACAGTAGACAATTAAGCCTGCGCTATGCTTTCATAGCGCTTTTCCTGCCATTTTTTTTCCACCGGAGCACCGCGGGTCTCGGGTCTAGCACTGTACCTGACGCTTAACTTTGGGTGTGCGCTGCCGTTCAGGTGCAGCCTCTTCGGCACGTTACTGCCAATTCGCCGCGTGTCCGCTGCGCGGGTTATGTCGTTGCCTGATCTTTTCAGAAAGTAAAATTCTTTGGAAGTTCGACTTTTGCCTTTACACAACTACCCTCTGCTTTGCAGGGGCATTTTTTGTTGCATGGCATAATTGTTATTCTGTAACGAAACCTGTTGTGGCTGCGTTCTTGCCTCAGGAGTAATCCGTCCTTGTTTTTGCAGGATAATGTCTCTCATTTTCTTTTTATCACCTTCTGTTTGTTCAATTGAGACTGTCTTCTCTTCTCCGGTATTTGCCGCAGCTTCTGTAACAGGCTGTTTACTCTCATCAATCGCTGTTTTAATATCCTTTGCCGCAAGACCAACGTCAATTGCCGCACTGATACCGGTACCAAGCCCCGGAAGACATCCCGCCACTCCGGAAGCAACTTCACCGCACGCGCCTTTCCAATCGCCGTCCTTTATTCTGTCCCAGGCAAAATAACAACCCGCCGCTGCGCTTACCAGCGGAATCTTCTTAATAACCGATTTCCCGATCGCGCTTCCGGCAGCCTTTGCCACTGTTTTGGTAACCGCCTTCCCGACAGTTGTCTTTGCTGCTTTTTCCACAGCTTTGGCGGTTGATTTTTCAACAGCTTTCACAACTTTTGTGTCGGCAACTTTTTCCGCGGCCTTCTCATAAGCCCGTCCCACCACATTATTGTTTAATAACTCGCTGCCCTTGTCAATTGTCTTGTCAATAACCTGATTAAAGGCATTATCGGCTTTTGCCAGAGTCGATACGATTCCGTCAGAGGTTTTGGCTGCTTCCGCATGAACAGCCGTCTTCTCAACCACTTTTTCTCCCGCCTCGACCACTGTCAGGGGAGCGGAATTCTCCACCCCGCGCAGTTGAGCAATCTTTTCCTGAGCCGTTGCTGTCGGAGCCGACGGTATTTGTACAACATCGTCATTTTTTTCTTTGCTGAAAACATTTGTCAATTTTTTGAATGGGGCGACAAGCTTTGTTTTAATACGTTCTTTACGTAAAAAGCTGATTTGCTTATCCGGAACGCCGCGGTGCTGCAATTGTTTTAACGATATTTTTTTGCCGCGTTCGTCAGGAGTATCAATAATCTTAACGTCTTCCGGCAAATGCTCGATTGAAATAGCCGATGCCAGATAAGAAGTATTCACTTCTTTTACGTTGTCAGGAATATAAGCTTTAAGTTCACAGCTCTTTTGAGGAAGTTTTATTTCCTTGCAATTTAATGAATCATGTACATTGCCTGCCTCACAATTTGATAAATCCAGCTTATAACCATCGGGAAATTTTACTTTCGCCAAAGAAATAAATTTTGCTTGTTTAGGCATAATAACCTGACATTTGGACAAGTCTACTCCGGATAATTCAAGCCCCCGGCATCCGCTGAAATCAAGTACGGCGCCGTCCGGAATTTTGATATTTTGCAATTGCAACTCTGCGCAGTTTCCGAAATTTATATTTGAACCTTGTTTAAATTCGGTATCTCTCAAAGAAAAATACTCCATATCCTGAGCAAATGCCGGAAATTCTTCAAAAATGGCCTTGTTAGCCGTAAATGTTTTAATATTGTCCGGAAGATTCGCTTTTCCTTGCATCGTTGTATTGCAAAATGTAATGCTGCGGCATTTTTCCGGCAGAGGCGGCAGAGCAGATAAAGTTTGATTGTCAGAAAAACAAAGCCGCTGTAAACTTTGAGGCAGTTTTTCCGTAATATTTCCGTTCCCTGTAAAATCAAGAGAGGTGCATTTTAACTCTTTCAACGCAAAATCTTTTTGATGAGAGGTCGGAAAAATTAAGATATCGTCATTAAGATGAGTTTTTAATTCTCTGTGCAGGTTAGCAAAATAAGCAATATTTTCCGGTTTGATCTTGCCTTTTATTTCAATGGTGTCAAAATCTTTAGGCAGCGATTTTACAGACATCTTATGATTGTCGCGACTATCATATCGTTCAGTCTTAAAATTCAAGTCGCCGTGTACAATCAAATGACCGTCTTGGGCAACGGAAGTATTTTTCTGCACCCACTCTGTTCCTTTAACCTTGTTAAGAAAACTCAACATGGTTTCATTTTTCAGGTCGCCGTCAAAATTAAGCGAATAGACGCCTTCTGATGTAACCGGAAAATTATCCAGAGATGTGATCTTTGTCTCGGGATTCATTCTTATTGTTTTAAGAGTATATTGATTGAAATCTTTTGGAAATTTCTCTATATTGGTATAGCTTAAATCCAAAAACAAGTCGCTGTTTCTTTCTACTGGCGTAAATTCTTCCTCAGGCAACACCGGAGGAAAACGCCTCGTGCCGACATTCCCGTTGAGTTTGTGCAGAAAATCTTCAACCTTCATATTTTCAATAGAGCTCTGGTCTTTTATCTTAATGCCGGATAATCCGGTTCCGTGCCTTGTTTCCGGTATTTGGTCAAAGGAAGCGTATTCCATGTTAATGCCATTGGGAAGTTTAATAAATTTCAACTTTTCCCATCCTTGCGGAATACCGTCTGTATCTAGTATACAATGAATGTTGTCCGACGTATCATACCATCCGTTTATATTGTCAGCCCCGATTATTTTGGTGAATTTCTCGGCCGATATCTCACTTGTTTCTGTAATCTTTCCATTAAAACAAATGATTCCGTTTGTCGTTTCAGGGAGATTTGCCGCTTTAATCTCTTTAACGGTGCTTATATCCAAATTTCCGTTAATTTTTAAGTTAGCCATATCCGGAAGATATGATAACTTTAATCCGTGTAAGTTGAGGGAAGTGTCAATTTCTAAGAGACCGTTTTCAAGGCTGCGAACATCGCTTTTATGAACAAAACTCTGTACAAATTCTTTTGTCGACAGGGTTTTCAAATATTCCTGCGAGTCTTTTTGCAAATCATTCTTGAGTTCAAATTTGTATGAATGTTTGGGATTTTGGTTTTGCTCCTTTTTTTGGGCATCTTGCCTTTGAGCTAAAAATCCGAGAACTTTGTCATCTGTCGGTTCATGCATTTCCATAAAGTCGCGCCATTCCTGATCGCGAATATTGCCGTTTTCATCCAAAGGAATTTCAAAAAGACGGTTTTCATTACTTTTTCCGACGTGAACATATATGGCTTCCAGTTTGTTATGATGCGGAAGAACAGGTGTTTCGTATATTTCTCCGTTAAATCCGTTCCATGGATTGGGAATGCCGCGCAGGGCAATTCCATTTTGGATGTTTTTAGGATTTGTAGCTGTCTCCAATCCGACATTACAATAATATTGTTGTTTGTCTCCCATACTGCGCAACTTATAAATAAAGCCATATTCCAAACCGGATTCCGTTGTTTCATAAACCGCGCCGCCCCGAGTGGAGAAACTGTGGCCTTTTCCTGAAAAGGAGGAACAAATTGACGGTGCGGGTGAAGAATGGGCAACTTTTCTGGAATTAAATTGTGATATGACGGCATACGGATTGGCGCCAAGGCTGCCGCCGCGGAACAAAAACTCCCCGCCGTCTTCATAGACATTTTTCACATCAAGCACATCAAAATCAACGCTTTGAGAGCCCGTATACGCATCATTTATTTTTTTATTGATAAAATCTTTATAAGCGCCGTATTTTTCTTCCAGAGCTTCAAATTTTTCTTTTTGGGGATGGCTGGCTTTAATATCTATAATATTATCCACCGTGTTTTGGCTCTCGTTTCTTTTTCTTTCGGGTTTTTTGTCAGCGGAATAAAGCATATTTTGAACCGACTGGGGGGTAGCATGGCCAATCAGATGAAAATTATGGTCACGAGCTGCGGTTTCAATAATGACAGTTGCCTTGAGGGCGTCTTCAGGCTCCATAAAAGGACATTGCACACCATTGGCGTTAACAACAAACTTTGAGGGATCTGCAGCTTGTTTATCCAAAAAAGAAACGGCGTCAATCCCTTTTTCTCGAAGAATATTAACAAGGTCATCGACATGAGTAGGATCAAAATCACGTTTGTTAAATCTGTTGGCATTGAAATGTTCGTCAATTCGTTCGTCGCTGTGGCCTAAACGCTTGTAGTAATTCCGTTCGCCATCGCTGACAATTGTCGGCGGTGCAATACCGATAGCAACGGCAACTGGTTCGTTCAAATCTTCAAAATAATTTGAAAGCGAGTGGCGAATAATGTCTTCATGCGCATTGCCGGCAATTAGTCTGTCGATGTCTTCTGGAGTTAAAGGCATAATTTTATTCCCTTCCTTTAGACATCAGGGCAGTGGCAGATATAGAATTTGACATTTTGTGTTTATAGATATCTACAAACTGGCGGGTCAGTTCCTGACGATAAGTTTCAACTTTTTTCACATCTTTGAATGAGGCATAAACAAGTTTGTTCCAAGACATTACGCCGGTGTATACCAACCGTAGTGAGCCGTCTTCATTAGTGGAATCATAACCGATGGTCAGTCCGGTAAGATGCTTTGCTGATTTGTTTTTGAGGTCGATTTCCCAGTCTTTTTCAAATTCTTTGAGCTCTTTTTCCATGATACTTGTCCTTTTTGCGACAAATTTTACCCAAACTCATATTAGCATAATATGCTGTTAAATACAATAATTAATTGAAGACGGAGGCCGATTTTGCTATGTTGGTAAAAAAAGCCCTGATTTTGCAATCAGGGCTTAAAATATAATGCAAAACAAAAGCTATTTAACTTCGCCGATATACATGCCAAGGTCAATAGCGGCTTTAACAAAGTCGCTGTGCGTGTTCAACAGCGTTGTGCCTTCTTTAACCACGTCTTCCAAAGCATAAGCTTGAACGTGGCCGTCTTTCCACGCAACCATCTTGTTGCTTTCGCCTTTGGCCAGCAGCTCAATGGCTTTGGCGCCGAAGACGGCAGCCAGCAGGCGGTCAAGAGCGGCCGGCGTACCGGAACGCTGAATGTGTCCGAGCTGGGTTACGCGAATCTGAAAATCTTTGTAACGGCTGCTGATTTCGTTGTTAAGATATTGGCCGATGCCGCCGTAAACAGCCTCGCCGACCATGTTCTTTTTGTTGGAAAGGTGTTCGCCGTTTTCGGTCTTGATACCTTCCGAAACGACCAATACGGCATGATTGCGACCGCTGGCTTTAATGGATTTGAGCTTATTGATAATGCCGTCAATGCTGTATGGAATTTCCGGCACCAGACAAACGTCGGCAGAACCGGCCAAAGCGGAATGCATTGCCAAATGTCCGGCATCGCGTCCCATAACTTCCATAATCAGTGCGCGGTTGTGAGAACGTGCGGTCCATTCCAAATCGTCAATAGCCTGCGTGCAAACCTGAACGGCAGATTGAAAGCCAACAGAAAATTCGGTAATCGGAGTATCATTGTCAATAGTTTTGGGAATGCCGATAACGCGAACGTCAGTGCCTTTGCAGTAGTTGCTGACAATGTTCATGCTGCCGTCGCCGCCGACAACGACAATGGCGTCCAGTCCAAGGTCTTTAACGCCCTGTGCAAAACGTCTGGACATTTCTTCCAGAGATTCCATTTTAACGCCTTTGTTCAAAGATCCAAGGTAAGAACCGCTGAGTCTCGGCCAAGGGGAGTCGGAAAAATTATGAACGGTGAGAACTTCAAAACTGTGGGGCGTTTCGGTAATGCCGTCAGTACCGTTATGAATACCATAAACCTCCCAGCCTTTTTTGCTGGCGGCTTCTACAACCGCGCTGATAACGGCATTAAGTCCGGCGCAGTCGCCGCCGCTTGTCAAAACACCAATTCTTTTAATTTTATCCATCAAAAAACTCCTTGTTTTTAATATAAAAAAGATTAAATTTAAGACTATAATAAAATATTCGGGGCATTTATACACCAAGATTTTAAACAAGTCTATTGCAATTTTGAAAATTATCGTGTATAATACATATAAATTTTATGGAAATATTTCCAGCAAAAAATAAGTTATCAAATTTTTTCTTAATAAAGGTAGGTTTAATGACCAATTTAAGCACTTTGGACAAGCTCCAACAACAATTGTGCGAACTAAAGTTAGAAGAGAGAAGAGTTCGTTCGGACATCAAAAATCTGGTCAGAAAGAATTCGACAATTGATTTTTTTCAGGCAAAACAACTAAATAGCCTCCGCACCGGTGTCAAAAGCCGGATAAAAAGCGTTGAGTCTAAAATCATGCCTAATATTATTGCATAAAATGATTGCAAAATCAGATTTTGTGTGTTAATAAATAGCGCGAAACTCGTTATTAACCTTTTAAAATAAGTGAAATGGGGTGATTTAAGTGGTTCAAGTTACTGTTATCGGTAATGATGTAGCTCAGTCTCTGAAAGTTTTGAAAAAGAAGATGCAAAGAGAAGGTGTCTTCCGCGAGATGAAATTAAGACGTCATCATGAGAAAAATTCTGAGAAAAAAGCCCGTCGTCAGGCTGAAGCCGTAAGACGCGCGCGCAAACAGCTGCGGAAACGCTTAGATACTGAAGGATTCTAGTCCTTTGGAGAATTTTGAAAAGGAGGCTTTTAGCCTCCTTTTTGCATACTCGTAATAAAAATAAATTAGCCGCTACGAACAACTGTAACTGTGATTAAACTCGCCATCACAAAGAGTTGAAGGGCATCTGCTAGAGCTCTCGTGGTCATCCGCCGCCCAATCACACCAATCCTGCTGTTTCCAACACGCTTCTGAAATGTTATAATTTCCTCCGGTATAGTCGCAACTCAAAAAACACCATCCGCCTGACCAAGTTGTAGAAATACTTGTAAGAGAATGGCAACTTGATCCGCCACCGGAACTACCACCGCCGGAATAACATCCAGAGCCACCGCAGCGCGTATCACATGATTGGATAGATCCGTCAGTACAGCAGTCACCATGACATGTTGAGTGAACGGAACACCAGTCTGAAGAGTAGCGATTACAACATGAAACGGAGTTATAGCAGGTTTTGTTGCCACAACCGTTTTTCTTGGAGGACGAACATCCGGTAGGGTCAGAGGAATAAGGATAACCGGACGGGCAGTTCATGTTGCAGGTGTAATAACAGGTATATTCGCAGCCGTCGGTGCCGTTCGTTCCGTAGTTCTTAGAAGTAAGAGAAGTATAATCGGGACAACCTGACGGTTTACAACAGGTTCCGTAAGAATTATCATAAGAGCATCGTCCGGAGTTCTTTTTAAGCTTCTGACCGGAAGGACAAGAGTTAGTATAACCTGTATCCCGACAAGCGCGGGGATTGTCAGTCTTGCATTGTTTGTAAAGAGAACCGTCACTCGGACAAGGAGTGTCAACATATTGAGGAATGGAGCATGAGGTCGTGTTATATCCGTTTTGTTTACACCACTTCGCGGCGTCGCATTTAAGATAATGGTCGTCACGAGAACATTTTCCGGCATCGGCATAATATTGCGGACACTTGCCGTCAGCATAGTAGGTGAAGCCGTTGCTTTCACAAAAAGCGGAATCTTCATTCATATTCATGTTTCCGCCGCCACCGGCAAGATCATCATCAGCACAGTCTGGCAGGAAGCAAACGCCACAGTAAGCGGAGGTTGGGAGGAGAACCGAGAAAGCTGCGGCAACAGCAAAAACTGACACCGCAGAGTTTAGTTTCATGTGTAGCATAGTGTTAGTATTCTTCATCGGCTTCCTCCCTAAAAAGTTCCAATACTAAGATTAGTATATCATAAAGAAACGCCAGTGTCAAACACTCATGAAGAATAATGTGGAAATTTTGGGCAGAGGAGTGGGAAAAGCAGTGGAGATTTTGGCTAAGATAAAAACTTTAGCCAAATCTGTGTGTTATCGTCTAAAAGCATAAAATTAAACACTTTATCAAAGACAAGCTTAAGGAGAATATTAAATTTAAGAAACCATCTTATGAAATGATAATTTGTTTGATTTGAACAGCCAAGCCTGTTGTGTCGTCCGTTTCAATAAACACGCCGCAGAAGGTTCCTTTTCCTTTTGCCGGACAGAGGCGCCCGCCGGTATACTTGCGGGTCAGCCGATTCACCGGTTCTTCTTTTTCAAAGCCGATGACCGAGTTATAATCGCCGCACATTCCGACATCGGTCATATAAGCCGTGCCGCCGTCACGAATGGTCGCGTCAGCCGTTGGAATATGGGTATGGGAGCCGATAACAGCCGAAACCCGTCCGTCCAGATAATGTCCGACCGAAACTTTTTCAGCGGTGGCTTCGGCGTGAATATCAACAAATATGGCATCAATATTTTTGCCAAGTGTATAATTTTTGAGCAAATTGTCAATTGCCTGTGCCGGACAGTCTACGGCTTCCATAAAAAGCCGACCAAGTAGCTGGGTGACCAGAATTTTTTTGCCGTTGGCCAGTTCAAATTCAACAAAACCATGCCCCGGCAGGTGAGGCGGATAATTCAACGGCCGTACGATTCTTTTGCATTCATTCAAAAACGGAATAAGCTCGCGCTGTTGCCAGACATGGTTTCCGGTTACCAGTACGTCAGTGCCTTTTTGTAAAAAATCTTTGCAAATTGCGGGGGTTGCGCCAAAACCATGAGCTGCGTTTTCAATATTTACAATAAAAACGTCAGGATGATAAATGTCTTTGAGACTGTCAATATTGTTGAGAACGGCTTCTCGGCCGGCTCTGGCGACAACATCGCCGCAATAAATTATCTTCAACCGAAGACTCCTTGCTGTTTGGGCTTTGGCAACAAAAAAATCCCGAAAGGGGGATTTTATTGGGAAGGTGCCGTCTGACCGTATGGATTACATTCTAATCGAACCGCTTGGACAAAGTGGGTGCCGTAATAACTAAACCTCGGTTCAGACAGGGACAGCTCCCTATAAAAAAATGTTGGCTCGGTAGACCTGCGGAAATACGAGCCAGACAGTCACCTTCTATGCCTATAGGCTACAACATTTCGATAGAAGATGCAACAGAAATTATCTGATTTTTTAAACTTTTTATCTCTTCGCTCAGAGAAGCGTCAAAATCAAGAAGTTGCGAGTTATCCACAGCAACGGCTGATGAGCTTTTTCCGGCTTTTTTAAGTTCGCTCAGCTCATCAGCCAGCAAAAGGCCGGCCAGAACCAAAACCATGCTTTCATTAACCTGTCCGACGGATAGGTTAAGAGCCTTAGCTTTTTCGTCAAGCAGGCGCGCCAGCTGAATGATGCGGACTTCTTGTCCGTCCTCGCAGGCTACGGCATACTCGCGCGAATTAATTGTGATTGTTACCTGAGCCATCTTTTTCCAAAACTTTATCCAAACGGTTGATTACGGAATCGACATTGTCGATAATCTGAGCATAAGAAGACTTCATTGCCTCGATTTTCTTTTCGCGCAACTTAATGTCGGCGACAAACTTCTTTTGTCTTTGCAAAACTTCTTTTTTCTTACCGTCCAGAACTTCATTTAAATGAGCCAAAGCGTTGCTGAGTTCGGAAATTGCCTCGTTTGTCTTCGGCAGAAGGATATTTTTTGTATCAGTCAAAATATTTCTCTTCCTTTTCTGAGATTATTCTCGTATATTAATATCAATTCGGCAATATAGTACTAACATATCAGACTTTTTCAAGTAACAAAAAACAATTATGCAAAGTTTTATAATAAAATTAGAAAATCAGAACGAAGACTTAATCAATGATGATAACATTTGCTGTTATCTCATCGATTCTTCTTATAAAAAAGAAAAGATTAATGCGTTGGCAGCGCGGATTCATGCCGGTGATTGCCTGCTGTTGGTCGGCGGAAAAAATGCGGACGACATCTGCTGTGAATATGGGCTGGACGGCGTGGTGGTTGAGGTATCTGAGAATCTGCCATATAAAAAACAACTTTCGGGTTTGCGTGAAAAAATCGGCAAGGGGCGCTTTGTCGGTGTAGTTTGCCCGCTGCAGCGCCATGCGGCCATGATTGTCAGCGAAACCGAACCGGATTTTGTGGCCTTTCGGATTGACAGCCTGACACGGGCGAGGGAGATTGTTTCTTGGTATAATGAGCTGTTTCTGATTCAGTCTGCTGTCATAAGCGGTAAAGCTGACTGCGATTTGCGTGGGTTTGATACCGATTTTCTGATTCTCACTCCTGAAGAATTTAAAATTTTGGTTGCTAAAAAAGAAAGTTTAGATTAATTATTATTCAAAAAAATAAATATGGAGACAAATAACAATGAAACAATTAGCAGGATCAATCAGAATTGGCTGGGTTATTGAATACAAAGGAAAAGCCTGGACCGTAACCAAAGCTCAACACATCAAACCGGGAAAAGGCGGCGCTTTTATGCAGGTGGAGATGAAAGCCGTTGAAGAAGGCACCAAAACCAACGAGCGTTTCAGAACCGAAGACAGCGTTGAAAAATTGATGGTTGAAGAAAAAGACTGCCAGTTCCTGTTTGAGGATTCTAACGGTCTGACCTTTATGGAAAGCGAAACCTTTGAACAATTCACCATGCCGTCAGATATTCTGGGCGATTCCCGCCCGTTTATGACCGATGGTATGACGGTTTATATCAACTTTATTGATGGCAAGCCGATTTCTGTCGAGCTGCCGATGCAGGTTGTCTGCACCGTTGTTGAAACCGAACCGGTGGTTAAAGGCCAGACCGCGTCTTCCTCTTATAAGCCGAGCGTTTTGGACAACGGCGTCCGCGTTATGGTTCCGCCGTTTATCAATACCGGTGACAAAATCGTTGTTGCCACCACCGATGCAACTTATGTAGAGAGAGCCAAATAATGTCTTATCTTTCCCCTGTTTCAGCCATGCTGGTCAATGCTGTCAAAAAAGCCGGACAGTCCTTGACCCGTGACTTTAATGAAGTTGAAAAATTGCAGAATTCCGTAAAAGGGCACAGCGAATTTGTGGTATCTGCCGTTAACCGCGTGACCAGAAGTCTGCAGCAGGAATTGTCCAAAGCCAAACCGAATTATCCGTTTTATGCAGATGGAAAACCGCGTCCGCAAGGAGTGCATTTTGTTGTTTCTCCGATTGACGGGATAATGAACTTTGCGCACGGGATTCCCTATTTTTCAATTTCTGCTTCAATCGTGGAAAATGAAACCACGCTGGCTTCTGTCATTTATAATCCGGCTACCGACGAGTTGTTCTTTGCCGAAAAAGGCGTCGGTGCTTTCAAAGAAGGCTACCGGAATCACGAGCGCCTGCGTGTCTCTTCTCGCAAGGAACTGCATGGAGCGTTAACGGCGTCTTTGCTGAAGTACAGGGAAAAACCGGAAGAATATCATAACATTCACGGTCGCCTGATTGCCGGCACGGAAGATTTGCGGATTTTCGGTGCATTGAGCTTGGATTTGGCAAACGTTGCTGCCGGAAAACTTGATGCTGCGGTCAGTCTGGCAAACAGCGTTTCTGATCTGACGGCAGGTATTCTTTTGGTTAAAGAAGCCGGTGGTTCGGTTTTGGAAATTGCACAAAAAGATATCCGCTCGGAAGATCTGGCAGCGGTATTTGCCAGCGGTAATATTCTGGCTTCTAATCAGGCATTGGCCAAACCGGTTTATGAACTGCTGAACAAATAAAGTTTGTAACTTTATAAAAACAGAGGGCAAAATGATGAAAAAACAGAAGATATTGGTTTCCGCAATGGTCGCGTTAATGTTCTCGACAGCCGGCGTATCTGCTCAGGATGTGTATGTGGACTTGTCGGTTTTAGACAGTCTCATGACCGATTCTTCTGCTCCTTCCGCACCGCTTTTTCCGGTTGTTTCTCCGGATAGTCATTCGGTAAAAAAAGACGTCAAAAAAGCGCTTCATAAAGCTAAAAAACAAGTCAAAAAAGCTGTCCGCGCCGAAAAAGACGTTGTCAGTATTCCGCAAAAATCAGAAATCAAGGTCGAAAACCTGAAGCCGGTGTCCAACGACCGACCGGACTTGAGTTCGGAACACGCGCAGGTAAAAGATCAGCCAGTCAATAAGGCAGCTGCAGCCGAAGTTTTGGGCAATGTTGAAAAGGCGGCTTCTGCGCCGGAGACTGAGACCGCTTTGCCTCAGACACCGTCCAAAGCCAAAGCCGATTCGGATGTTTCTTCCAAAAATAACGAGCTGACGGCAATCACTCCGGTTGAAATGCCGGAAAATACCGGAAACCAGACCATGCAGCCTGAACCGCAAAAGCCGGAAGCCGAAATTCAATTGCTGGTTTCTGTAGAACCTGCGGAATCAAAGACATTGCTGGTGTCACCAGCGGAGCAGACGTCAGTTCCGGCTGAACATAAGATCAGCGCCGCGGATAATCATATTGTCTTTGCCGAAGATGTTTCGGAATTAACGGAGGACCACAAAAAACAAATTGATGCGGTTGTTGCCGGATTTGAAGATCCGAAAAACAACAAGATTGCCATATTCTCTTACAATTATGACAACGGCGAAGATGTTTTTCGCAAAAAGCGTATGAGCCTGAGTCGTGCCGTGGAAATCCGCTCCTATTTGCTGGGCAAAGGCTATAAAAATTTCTCAATTAAGGTCATAAACGTTAATGAGGCTGATAAAAATAATCTGGTAATGGTTATCGAATTAAAATAAATTTAAAATTTTTGTAAAATAAAGCTTGCTTAATTTATTTCTCTACTGTATAAGAGCAATAAAAATATGCAAAATATAGAAAAATTTGGAGAAAATAAAATGAAAAAAGGTATTCATCCTGACTATCATGAAATTACTTACATCATGACCGATGGAACAGAAGTAAAGACAAAATCCACTTGGGGCAAGGCTGGTGATGTAATGCGTCTGGAAGTAGACCCGAAATCTCATCCGGTTTGGACAGGTGTTTATCGTATGGTTGATACCGGCGGTCAATTGTCTAAATTCAAAAACAAATTTGGTGCTTTTGGTCTTAAAACCGGTGATGATGCTGCAAACTAATTTCATTATAGTTTAGCTTTTTGTTAACCTGCATTTGGTAATTTGAATGCAGGTTTTTTTTATGCAGGGACAAAGAACTGCCATGGTCAAAATAGTACATTATGAAGTATATACCGATTCCGGAGACGGCTGGAAACTGGAAGAACGGTTTTCCAACGAGCAGCGGTACGAAGCCGTAAATCTGGCCAAAGAACAGGAACAAAACCATAAAAAAGTCAAAATCATCAAAGAATACTTTGATGTTCAGGACAATTCCTATCAGGAAACGGTTGAATATGTCAGCGGCTTTTCCAACCGGAAAAATGTCAAGGGCGGCGCTTATTCCGAAATTTCCGGCGGTAGTGCAGGCAATAACAGTTCCGAAGGCGAAAAAAGTACAGGCGCCGCAAGGCGTGACAATGTTATGACCGCTATCATCAAGCTGCTGGCAATAATTATCTTATGTCTGGCTTTGGCCAATTTTCTGGTTACTTTGTTGACCCCGATTGTTGAAAGTTTTGCGCCGGAAGAAATAACCAACCCGATTTTGTTTGTCCTGTTTTTCTGCCTTTTTCTGGGAATTGCGCTGCCGCTGCTGCTGAAGAGAGTACCTTGGCATGTCTTTATTCCCCGTTCACCGCATAAGAAAAATCTGGATGAAAGAAAGTTTTATAACCGAGCCGATATCATTGCCAAATGTTATAATATGAATGATGAGTTTGATCCTCAGCTCGCGCCGGTCTATCCTGAAGCCCCGCTGGAGTTCAAACGCTATATTCTCAATTTTCTGAGTGATGTGGTTTCTAACATCAATTCTGCCTCGGCCTTGCAGGACAGTTTTTCTCGTCTCGGCGTTAAACTGGTAATCTTCGGCGGTTGTTTTGAACTGGCGCGCTATAGCGGCCTTTCCCTGACTGAAGCCAATTCGCTGCTGTACGAGGCCTTTAAGATATTGGACGGCGATAAAACCGATTTAGAAGATTTCTACGAGGCCAAAAAGACCTATAAAGACAACCGTTATGCCGTATTCTTAACCGGTGTCGGTGCTTATCTGATGGGACAGGTAATTTGGGAAAAACCGCTTGACATCAATATGTTAAAGCTGTCATTTGACAAATGGGAAGAACAAAACAGCCAGCTGGACAAGGTGAAAAGCCCAGATGAAGTCATTGAAAAAGAAGTGTCTTTTTCCTGTCTGGTCAACATTAAAAATTCAGTCGAATTTATTGATACGGCAATCCCCGGACTGGATCAGCAGAAAAATGACGTCAAAGCCGGCGTGCGCAATATAATCCGGAATCTGCTTGAAAAATATAAATCCATGAGTATTTCGGAAGAAGGTGAGATAACAAGGCTGACTTTCAACAAACTGAATCGTGCGGTTAAATTTGCCGTCGATTTTCTGAATGACGTTGCAATCTATGCCGACGATATTGCTGACGAGAACATGCTGTTTCATTGTTGCTGTACGATTATCGAGGACATTCGGAGTCAGGGAGACAGCATACAGAATTACATTGCCGATTTGTTTGACCAGACCTATGACTATGAAATCGTCACGACCGAAGCCATTAACAAATTTCGGGACGAACTTGATACAACCCGCTATAATTTTGACTTTTTGGGCGAAAAAACGCTTTCGCGCTCCCAAAAAACGGAATCTATTTATAAAATATTGTATTAATGAGGGAAAATTTCAAAAAAGGTTGAGATATTATAATTTTTATGCTACAATATAAAGTGTTTATTGAGGAGTATTAAAAATGCAGATACCGTCGAGTTCATCAAATGTCAAGGATGGCATTGCTTATTGGGAGAAAGTCGCTGCGGATGTTAACGACGTTGACGAGAAGTTTTCCAATGCCCGTGATTTAGGTTATCTGCGTTTGAATTATGCCCGCGTGACCTCAATCGCCCGCCTTTCCGAATATGACAAAGAAGATAATTACAAAATTCAGGTGCAGTCCAACGGCAAATTTTCGCTGGCCCTGCGCAATACCGAAGGCTCTGACGACAAGGTGCTGGATCTTTCCAAATATGACGAGACGCTTGACAAACTGAAACAACAGTTTGATCCAGAAGGCTATGCCAAGGAGCAGGAAGAAAAGAAAAAAGCCAAAGAAGATTTGCTGGCAACCATGGCTCCCGGAATGCAGGTGCAGGTTTATATGGTGAAAAACGGCAAAGAAGTTTTGGTTGCCGACAGTACGGCAGAAAAAGGCGATGGCCTGAGAACCAATTTTGATAATATGCTTTCCGGCGAATACAAGGCCAAAAAAGGCACCTATTATGTAAAAGTCAGCCGTGATGATACCGTTGATAAAGACGCCGAACTTCCTTATGCGTTGCAAATGAGAGTCGGTTCGTCGCACAAACATGAATATAGCTTTACCGAAACCGTTTCTTCCGATACCAAAAACAAAGAATATACCCGTATTCCGTCCACAACGTCGGCAAGCGGAACTTTGTCAAGTGTCAATGCCCTGCAAATACAGGCTTCACGCTATCAGGCAACGGCTCAGATGCTGCAAATCGGATATTTGAATGTGGCTAATATTTATAACAGCCGCAAATAAAATTGCTTAGAGCTTGTAAAAGTGCCTCAGAAACAAATTCTGAGGCATTTTTAATAAAAGTCTTGTATAAATGTAAAATATCTTCTATTTTAGCAGTAATTATTTTAATGCAAAATTTTAAAGGAAGTTAAGAAAGGATATAAAAAATGACAGCTCCATTGATGCCGAGAGCAACCGCTGTATGGTTGGTAGAAAATACAACTCTGACATTTCGCCAGATTGCCGACTTTTGTGAACTGCACGAGTTGGAAATTCAGGCAATTGCCGATGGCGATGTTTCTGGAAACATTATGGGAATTAACCCGATTGACAATGGCCAGTTGACTTTGGATGAAATCCAACGTTGCGAAGCAGACAGCAAAGCCCGTCTGGAAGCCTGTTATATTGAACGCAATGTCAAATTGAAAAATGCAAAAGCCAAAAAGATTCTGTCTCCGACTCAAAGAGGCGATAAACCAAATGCAATTTTGTGGATTGTCAAGAATTGTCCGGAACTCAAAGATACCCAGATTTGCAAGTTGATTGGCACAACCAAGCCGACAATTGAATCTATTCGTGAAGGCACACACCGCGATATGCTGAACCTGCGCCCGAAAAATCCGGTAACCGTAGGGTTGTGTTCGGAAAAAGATTTGGAAAATGCCGTAGCCATAGCCAAGGCAAAAGCTTCGAAAGAAAAGAAATAATCTTTGTTAAGAAAAACAAAAGCCGGAAATGTCCGGCTTTTTGTTTGCGTGAAAATCCGCTTGCAAATCTTGACTTTTTTAAGCGCCGCCGATGTTCGTCCTTTGGGTCATATAAAAGTAAAAAAGAAGAATAACCAACTCTATGAAAAAAACAAAAGCCTAAAATAAAAAAAGAGAATGATAGTGGATATGAGGACGGAAAAAGGGCGGAGTGAGGAAAGAGAGCGGAACAAGGAAGCTGGAAAAGAAAGTGATGGCGAGAGGGGAATTTTTCCCCTCTTTCATGATATCAGCTCAACCATTGCGTCCACCAGATTCCGTGTCCCTCGCGCAATTTCACGAATTGATTTCGCCAGCATATAACACGGGGTTGTCACAATCTTGTTTTCTTCATCTACGCAAACGTCTGTTGCGCCACAGTCTTCATGTGCCGCACCCATTTGACGGATTCCGAGGGCAACGGTTTCTTCGTGTCCAATGGTAACTTTAATTTTGTTTTGTCCCAAAACTCTGGCAATCACCACCGGCGCAATACACATCGCTCCGATGACGATTCCTTGTCTGTGACTTTCTTCTAGAACACGTTTTACTTCTTCGTTTACGTCGCATTTCGCGCCTTTGGCAGCAAAATCAGACAGATTCATCGCCGCCCCAAAACCGCCGGGGAAGACAACGGCGTCAAAATCCTGCGCTCTGAATTCTGACAAATCCAAAATATTGCCGCGGGCAATACGGGCAGATTCCGCCAGTACGTTGCGGTTGTCGTCATCACCGGCAATAGCGGTGGACTGGCCGGTAAAATGGTCAATAGTCTTGGCCTGCCAAGTATTGGGGGCAAAGCATTGGTAAGAACATCCGGCTTCGTCAATAGCCAGCAGGGTACATACTGCCTCATGAATTTCTGAACCGTCAAAAACGCCGCATCCGGACAAGACAACTGCAAATTTGGGAGCTTCCATCATCATTAAATCCTTTCTAAATAAAAAAATCTTGTTTATAATACTAAATAAGATTCATAAATTAAACAACAAGTAATTATACTAAAGCAAATAATAAAGACTTATTAGGATTTTTATATGAAGTATAGATTGACTACTCTGGAAAACGGTATCCGTGTTATAACCTCGGAACGTCCGGAAATAGAAAGCGTTTCCCTAGGCGTATGGGTAAAAACCGGATCAGCTTATGAGGATGAAAAGGTAAACGGTATCTCTCACTTTTTGGAGCACATGGTGTTTAAGGGTAGTGCCAAGCGTAATCTGGTGCAGATTTCCGAAGACATTGAAAATGTCGGCGGTCAGATAAACGCCTATACCTCGCGTGAATTTACGTCATTTTATGCCAAAATGCTTAAAAACGATGCCGAACTGGCGGTAGACGTTATTGGCGATTTTTTGATGAACCCGACTTTCCCTGAAGATGAACTGGTAAAAGAGCGGGAAGTCGTCGTGCAGGAAATCAAGCAAAGCATTGATACGCCGGATGACATTATTTTTGACCATCTGCAAAGTGCGGCTTTTCCCGATCAGGCCATCGGCCGGACGATTCTGGGACCGACGGAAAAAGTCCGTTCTTTTACGGCAGATACGCTGCGCCGCTATATGCAAACCAATTACGGCGGTGAAAATATTGTTATCGGTGCAGTTGGCAAAATCAATCATGACGCTTTTGTCAGAATGGTTAGCCAACGTTTTTCCGGCATGCAAAAAAATGTTTCTTTCACGCCGTCTTCCCAAAATTACGTTGGCGGGTTTTCTGCCGAAATCCGCGATATTGAACAGGCTCATGTTATTCTTGGTTTCAAGACCTTTCCTTATTATGACAAACATTACTATCCCTGTATGTTACTGTCCAACATTCTGGGCGGCGGCACGTCGTCACGCCTGTTTCAGGAAGTGAGGGAAAAACGCGGGCTGGTTTATACGGTTTACAGTTTTGCCAATTCTCATACCAAAAACGGGCTGCTGGGTATTTATGCCGGTACCGGTCAGGCAGAACTTCCTCAACTTCTGCCTGTTGTGTGTGACGAAATCCAAAAAGTCTGCAATGATTTAGTGGATATTAAGGAACTTAACCGCGCCAAAACCCAAATGCGGGCAGGAATGCTCATGGCTTTGGAAAGCTCAACATCTGTGGCTGAAATTCTGGCGCGACAGATTCTAATCTACGGACGGGTTCTGAGCATAAGCGAAATGATAGATATGATAGATTCCGTAACGGTTGATGACATTCGCGATACCGCCGGCAGAATCTTTTCTTCCGTTCCGTGTTATAATCTGGTGGGCGCGATAGAGAATAAAGACGCGCCGTCTTATGAAGACATTAAAGCCGTTTTGGCGAGGTAGCCATGGTTCGGTTGGTCTTGGCAGAACCGCGGGGATTTTGTGCCGGTGTCCGGCGGGCGATTTCTTTGGTGGAAGAAAGCCTTGAGCGTTTTGGTGCGCCGGTTTATGTCCGCCATGAAATTGTGCATAACAAATATGTTATTGCCGATTTGAAGCAAAAAGGCGCAGTATTTATTGATGAACTGGAAGAGGCGGACTTGTCCCGTCCGGTGATCTTTTCCGCTCACGGCGTTTCCGCTTCAGTTGTGGAACAGGCTGAAAGACTGGGGCTGAAATTTATTGACGCAACTTGTCCGCTGGTTGGCAGGGTTCATTATCAGATTCGCAAAATGGCAGCCGCCGGCAAAAAAATCATTATCATCGGCAAAACCTCGCATCCGGAAATCATCGGTACTCGCGGCCAAATTCCGGCTGATTATGAGGCCTGTATTATCGGCACGGCGGAAGAAGTTGATTCTCTGCCTTTTTCGTCAACGGATAAGATCGGTTTTGTGACCCAGACAACTCTTTCCGTAAATGATACCAAAGAAATCATCTCTCGTTTGAAGGCGCGCTTTCCGTCTTTGGAAGGTCCTAAACAAAATGACATCTGCTATGCCACCACCAATCGTCAGCAGGCTGTTGGAGAATTGTCGGCACAGTGCCCGACGGTGATAATCATCGGATCAAAAAATTCTTCCAATTCCCGCCAGTTGCGTGAAGTTGCTTTGAAAAGCGGCGCCAAGCAGGCTTTTTTGATTGATGATGCCGCGGAACTTGATTGGAACGCGCTGGATACAAAAAATCCGATAGGCGTGAGTGCCGGTGCTTCAGCTCCGGAATATCTGGTGGAAAATTTACTGGTTGAGTTTAAGCGTCATTATGGTATAATAGATACCAGCAGACTTGTAATTACAGAGGAAAAAGTAAATTTCAGGCACTGATTTGTGATAAAGGAGAGCAAGGCCATGTCTCGTGCGGAAGATATCTTTCAGAAGCTGGTATACTTCGGCGAAGATGCTATTGATGATTTTATTATAAACTCCCAGACCGAGGAGTTGTTTCTTGACTTCAAACAAGCCGTTTCCGTCGGCAAAAACTTTACGACTTTGCATCGTGACGACCGCAAAAATCTAGCCAAAGCGATATCCGGCTTTGGCAATTCCGAAGGCGGGGTGATCGTCTGGGGCGTGGAATGTTCGCGCGATATTGAAATTGGCGATGTTGCCCGTGCCAAAGTCAAGGTCAAAAATGTTTATCGCTTTTTGAGTTGGCTGGAAAACGCCATTTCCGGCTGTACCATTCCAAGCCATAATAAAGTCCGCAATCATATTATCAGCGCGGATGAAAACGGCGACGGTTTTATTGCGACTTATATTCCAAAAAGCGATATCGCTCCGCTGATGACAACCACGGGCAACACCATTTACATCCGCTCGGGATCAAATAATGTTCCTGCGCCTTATTCCGTAATTGCAGGTATGTTCGGACGCCGCCCGCAGCCGAATGTGGAGCTGATTTTTGCTGATAAAAGCCTTGAAGTGCTTGAAAATGCAGACGAAGATATGTTCTATCCGAACAGTATTGATAATCCGCCCGAACGTTATGTTAAAATCAGCTTTTCTTTGCAGTGTAATAATGACAGCAATGTCATTGCCCGCGAGATGTACTTGTCCTGCACAACCGGCAGTACCGGCGGAGAATATAATAAAGTGCGATTTCTGAATTATAATCAGATGGATACGATTCCGGCCATCGAAGGGCAACTGAATCTGATAACGCGTCCGGAACTGCGCCTGCCGCCGCGCGGCGTGCTGAAATTTACCAATATCAATTTGATATTGTCGCCTTTTATTGAAGATGACTTTCTGCTGGACGGCGTGGCCGGAGCGGACGGAACCGCCCCCAAGAATTTCCGCCTTTACATTTCCAAAAATAAGTTGCGGTCATTTGTTGCAAAAGCCTTGCGCAATGAAGAAGAAAACAGTATTCTGATCAACGAATTTTTTGGCGAATTTTTACGTTGCGAGTAGCTTATGGCAATAATTGAAGTTTTTACTGACGGCGCCTGTTCGGGAAATCCAGGCCCCGGCGGCTGGGGCGTTATTCTGCGGTATCGCGGCACTGAGAAAGAGTTAAGCGGCGGCGCGCCCGAAACCACTAACAACCGCATGGAGCTGACGGCGGTGATAGAAGCGCTGAAAGCCTTAAAGCGCGAATGCGACGTCGTGCTTCATACTGACAGCCGCTATGTGATGGACGGCGTGCAGCAGTGGCTCCCGAACTGGAAGCAGAATGGCTGGCGGACCAGTAATAAAAAATCGCCGGTTAAAAATGTCGACCTGTGGCAGGAACTCGATTCCTTGCTGCAAAAACACAATATCCGTTGGATTTGGGTCAAAGGCCATAACGGGCACGAAGAGAATGAGAGGGTTGATAAGCTGGCGCGTGATTTTGCCAAATCTTTTTGTTGAATGTCAGACAGAATCTGCTATAATACAATCAAAACAAAGCTGTTGCGGAGATTGGACGATGAGTGAAGAAGATGAATGGCAAAAGCAGATAAAAGAAGCGGAGGAACAAGCCGCCAAAATCGAACAAATGCGTCAAAATCTGCAAAATAGTGGAGACGAAAGAAATTTAAGGGTAGAAAAAGAAGTGCCGGTGTTTGGGGACGAAACCAAATATAAATTAACGGACAATACCGGCGCTTGTACCGAGATCCATATTAAAGACAGCGGAAAGGTCGAAGCCCGTGGCGAGCAGACCGAGCTGGCGGACAATGTGGAAAAGAACGAAAAAGTTCAGCCTAAAAACGCTCATCCGGAAGCGCAAAGCGACGTTCGCCGACAGGCATATCAGGCGATTGACGCATCGGTATTGACCGAAGCGGAAAAGACAGAGTTAAAACAACGGGTTGAGAATTATAACTTTGCTGAAGCCAAAGAAAAACCGGAAGAAATGGTCGAAAGCTTAAAAACGTCAGTCAGCCGGCAGGAAAATAAAAAACAGGAAGACGCAGAAAAAATTCAGCAACATCGAGGCGTGAGCAATAAGAAAAAACAAGACGTGTCGAGAAATTCTGACCGTATGATAAACAAAAGTCTGACGGCCGAAACGCTGAAAGATCTCGCCAATAAAGGAAGATAAGGCAAAAGTTTTTTCTTTTGCAAGCTTTATACGATGCTTTCCAGAGAATTGAACAACTCGCGGATGTCTTCTGGATTACATAAACGGTGATTGGAATTTTTCAGCATTTTCACCACCACCTGAGAACTGCGCAGGCATTTTGCAATATTCATCGCTTTATTCGGATCAAGACAGTCGTCTTTCATTCCCTGCAGCAAATGCACCGGACAATCTATCGGGATTTCCCGCCCGAGCAGGCACATCTCCCGCGCTGTATCAAACATTTTTTTTGTAAAGATATAAGAAAAATCTTTGGTGGCAAATTCCAAACGTCCGGACTGTGTCATTGTCTGTTTTTGCTCCGGTGTAAAGACATATTGCTCCAAATCTTTGGTAAAATCAGGCGCTGCCGCCAGTCCGACAACTCCGCGGACTCTGTCCGGACGTTCCGCCGCCGCCAACAGGCTGAGCCAGCCGCCGATGGAAGATCCGACTAAAACAACCAACCCGTCAACCATCTCGTCAATAATCTCAAGAATTTGGGATTTCCAAACGGCCATGTCGGCTTCTTCATAACGCTCCGAGTCGGAACCATGGCCGGCCAGTTCATAACGGAAAAAGCCAATGCCGCGGGCGGCGCACCATTCTTTCACGCTTTCCGGCTTGCGTCCCCAGCAGTCAGAGAACAATCCGTGAATATAAATTACGCTAATTTTGTGGGTTGACAAAGATTTTGCTTGGCTATACTCAAATTTGGTTGTAAAGTTGGTTTTAAATTTGCGGTTTTGCATAATTACCTCAGTTTGAATAAATTTTGAAAGGATTGTAATTTAGAAATGAGCAGCAGTAAAGAAAAAAAACCGGTTGTCCTGCAGGTTTTGCCCGAAATGGAAACCGGCGGTGTTGAAGTCGGAACGGTTGAGGTCGCTTCCGAACTGCAAAAGCATGGAATCAAAAATTTTGTGGCTTCGCAGGGCGGACGAATGGTTTATGACCTTGATAAATTGAAAGTTCCGCATTTTACCCTGCCGCTCAAAAGCAAAAATCCGTTCAAAATGCGCAAAAATGCCCGCATATTGGAAAAGATTATCCGTGATAACGGGATAAATATTGTCCATGCTCGTTCGCGTGCGCCGGCATGGAGCGCCTATTGGGCAGCCAAAAGAGCCGGCGTTAAGTTTGTTACCACTTTTCACGGCACATACGGCCTCGGCCCTTGGGGAATTAAGAAGATTTATAACAGGGTTATGACTTACGGCGAAAGGGTTATTGCCATTTCCAACCATATTAAAAATCATGTCCTGCAAAATTATAAAACCGACGAGACCAAAATCCGCCTGATTCACCGCTGTGCTGATATTGAGCGCTTTTCGCCGACCGCCGTTACGCAGGAACGCATGATTAATAAAATTAAAGAGTACAATATTGCCGATGACAAGCCCGTATTGCTGCTTCCGGGGCGCATAACCCGTTGGAAAGGCCAGCATTTGCTGATAGAAGCTCTTGCCAAAATGAAAAACCGGAATTACTATTGCATTATCACCGGAGACAGCCAGGGGCGCCAGCATTATATGGATTATCTGGAAGAGTTGGTTCATAAATACAAACTGGAAGATCGGGTCGGCTTTTTCGGACGCTATTCCGACGTTCCGGCGCTGATGATGATAGCAAACGTTGTTTTGTCAACGGCAATCGAGCCGGAAGCCTTTGGCCGCATATCTATTGAGGGGCAGGCTATGGGCAAAATCGTTGTTGCTTCTGACATCGGCGGTACGCTTGATACTGTGGTTGACGGCAAAACCGGCAAACTGTTCAAAAGCAATGATGCGCAGTCTCTGGCCGACGCGCTGGACTGGGCGCTTGGCCTGTCTGCTGCAGAAGCCGAAAAAATCGGCAAAGCCGGTATAGAAAATGTCCGCGCTAATTTTACCAAACAAATTATGTGCGGCAAAACAATAGAAGTTTATAAAGAAGTTTTGGGAGAGTGACGGTCATTCTCCCGCCGGAACCGCAGAATTGTCATTTGCCTGTGGTTTTGTCCGTAAATTAAATGACAAAAAAGTAATATAAGGAAATTTAAAAATGGTTGCGATTAAATTGCCTGACGGCAGTATTCTTGATATGGAGAGCGGTGTCAACGGTTTTGACATTGCCAATAAAATTAGTTCTAACCTGGCCAAGGCGGCTTTAGCCATCACCGTAAACGGCACGACACAGGATTTGAGCACCCCTATCACTACCGACGCAACCGTAACAATCATTACCGGTAAAGATAAAGAGGGTCTGCACATCATCCGTCACTCCTGCTCGCACGTTATGGCACAGGCGGTTAAAGAATTGTGGAAAGACGTTCAAGTCACGATCGGACCGGCTATTGAAAATGGCTTTTATTATGACTTTTCCCGCAAAGAACCTTTTACGACTGAAGATTTTGAAAAAATCGAGGCAAAAATGCACGAAATTGTCAAACGTGATGAAAAAGTCGAACGCATTGTCATGCCGCGAGACGAAGCGATTAAATTTTTCAAAGATTTGGGTGAACATTACAAAGCCGAAATTATTGAAGACCTGCCGCAGGACGAAGTGATTTCTCTTTATCGTCAGGGCAGCTTTACCGATCTCTGCCGCGGGCCGCACGTTCCTTCTACCGGCAAAATCGGCGATGCATTCAAACTTATGAAAGTTGCCGGCGCTTATTGGCGCGGCGATTCGAGCAAAGAAATGCTGCAGCGTATCTATGCCACGGCCTGGGCTGATAAAAAAGATTTGAAAGCTTATCTTGAAATGCTGGAAGAAGCGGCCAAACGCGATCACCGCAAACTCGGGCGTGAAATGGACTTGTTCCACTTTGAACCTGACTATGCGCCGGGGGCGGTTTTCTGGCACGATAAAGGCTATAAAATTTACCGCAAGCTGATTGAATATATGCGCAAACGTCAGGAAAATAACGGCTATATCGAAATCAGCACGCCGCGCGTTATGGACAGATGCTTGTGGGAAACTTCCGGCCACTGGGACAAATACGGCGCTCATAACTATTCCGGCCAGACCGAGGATAAAAAATGGTTCTGTATCAAACCGATGAACTGCCCCGGCGGTTTGCTGGTCTACAAGCAGGGGATTAAGTCTTACCGTGACCTGCCGCTGCGTGTGGCCGAGTTCGGCAAAGTCAACCGCTACGAGGCTTCCGGTTCTTTGATGGGACTGATGCGCGTTCGCGAATTTACGCAGGACGATGCCCATATTTTCTGCACGCCGGAACAAATGGAAGAAGAATGTATTACAACTTTGAAGCTGATACTGGATATTTATAAAGACTTTGGCTTTAATGACGTCAAGATTTATCTCTCAACCCGTCCGGACAGCATTTACCGTATCGGTTCTGACGAAATTTGGGATTTGTGCGAAAATGCACTGGCCAATGCTTTGACTTCGCATGGTTATAAATTTGAAATCAATGAAGGCGAGGGCGCATTCTACGGTCCGAAACTTGAGTTTATTCTGAAAGACGCTATCGGCCGTGAGTGGCAGTGCGGAACAATTCAGGTTGATATGAATCTGCCGCAGCGCTTTGATATTTCTTATATCGGTGAAGACGGAGAGAAACATCAGCCGGTTATGTTGCACCGCGCCTTGTTCGGCTCAATTGAAAGATTCTTAGGTATTTTGATTGAGAACCATGCCGGCAAACTGCCGCTGTGGCTTTCTCCGGAGCAAGTCGTTGTTGCGCCGATTGTCAGCGAATTTGACGATTATGCCGAAGAAGTCGCCGCCGCTTTGAAAAAAGCCGGCTTGAACGTGAAGACGGATCTGCGCAATGAAAAAATCAATTATAAGATTCGCGAGCACTCGGTTGCTAAAATTCCGGTCATTGCCGTTGTCGGAGCCAAAGAAAAAGAAAACCGCACGGTAACGGTTCGCCGGATTGGTTCTGACAAACAGGAAGTCATGAAACTTGATGATTTTGTGCAGACTTTGGCGCAGGAAGCGCAAATGCCGTCACAAGATAAGTAATCTGTATTTCAGTATCACAAAAGAGCCGCTCTGAAAAGAGCGGCTCTTTTTCTATAGTGATAACTGAAATATTCTTTTATATCCACTGTCAGAGCAACGCGGTCTCTGAGGCAGGGCACTGACAATTGCTGCCTCACCCGCCGCAAACTGCAAGTTTTTCAAGGTACACATTTTTTCATATCCTCTGCGGGAGCAACGCAGTCTCTGAGGCAAGGCGCTGACACTTGCGGCCTCACCCGCCGCAAACTGCAAGATTTTCAAGGTACACATTTTTTTATATCCTCTGCGGGAGCAACGCGGTCTCTGTGGCAGGACGCTGACAATTGTTGCCTCACCCGCCGGGTGTGAGGTATTATGACATCTCTACCTCTTTGCGGCAAAAAAAGATTTTAGAATTTGAGAGCACTCTTCTTGCAAAAAACCGCTTTCCACAATCGGACGATGATGACAAGTCGGCTGCTGGTAAAACTTCACGCCGTTAAGAACTGCGCCGCCTTTAGTGTCTTCGGTTCCGATATACAAATGTTCAATTCTGGCAAAAGAAATAGCTGCCGCACACATGGTGCAGGGCTCAAGCGTTACATACATATCCAGCCCGCGCAAACGGTTACAGTTAAGTTTGCGGCAGGCTTTCTGAATTGCCAGAATTTCGGCGTGAGCCGTTGCATCAAGCGAATGTTGGCTTAAATTATAGGCAGAGGCAATAATTTCGCCATCTGTTGGATTAACAATCAACGCACCGACCGGAATCTCGTCTGCTGCGGCTGCCTGCCGCGCCAGTTCAAGAGCCTTGTCCATATAAAATTTGTGATTCATCTTTGACCTTTGCAAAATTTATGTGTATTATACGGATAATATTAAAAAAGGAAAGAAAAATATGTCTGAAAGAATAGCCAAGTTTATAGCCCGTTCGGGGGTTTGTTCCCGCCGTGCCGCGGAAGATCTGATTGCTCAGAAAAGGGTAACCGTAAATGGCGAACCCATTGAAAGCCCGGCTTTTAACGTTGAAGGAAATGAAAAAATTTTGATTGACGGCGAAAAACTTCCGGCTAAGGAAAGCAGCCGCCTTTGGCTTTATTACAAACCAACCGGTCTGGTGACAACGCATAAGGACAATCAGAATCGCCCGACTGTTTTTGACAATCTTCCGGCAGGCATGCCGCGCGTTATTTCCGTCGGCCGGCTTGATTTGAACTCCGAGGGACTTTTGCTGCTGACCAATAATGGCGAACTTTCGCGTCGTCTGGAGCTTCCGGGAAATGGCTGGGCCAGAAGATACAAGGTTAAGGTTCATGGTTTTCTTGATGAAAAAAAACTGGCTTCTCTGGCAAACGGCATTACTGTGGACGGGGTGGAATACGGTTCAATCAAAGTTGAAATTGAGAATAAAACCGGCACAAACGCCTGGCTGATTGTTTCTCTGACAGAAGGTAAAAATCGTGAAATCCGTAAGGTGATGAAGGCTGTCGGACTGGATGTCGCCCGCCTGATACGGCTTTCTTACGGACCGTTCCAGCTTGGCTCGATGAAAAAAGGCGAGGTCAGGGAAGTCTCTGGAAAAGTATTGAAAGAACAGCTCGGCAAAGATTTTGAATTATGAGAATCATCGCCGGCAAATATCGCGGCAAAAAATTAAAGTCGCCGCTGACTGATAAAATCCGGCCGACTGCAGATCGGGTGCGGGAAGCTGTTTTTAATATTTTAAATGCGCGCCTGAACCAAAATTGGTCGGATTACGCTTTGCTTGAAATTTTTGCCGGTACCGGTGCTTTCGGTTTGGAGGCTTTGTCCCGCGGTGTTAAAAAAATCTGCCAGATAGATATAGATACCAGAACGGCTGCCGCGAATGCCGCATTGTTTCCTGAAGAAAAATCCCGCATAAAGCTGCTGCGTGCCGATGCCGCAAAGCTGGGAACTCCTGCTGAAAAATTCAATCTGTTGTTTATGGACGCCCCATATAATCGGGGACTGAGTGAAAAAGCTCTGGCTTCGGCTGCGAACGGCGGCTGGTTGGAGCCGGAAGCCTTGTGTCTGGTCGAAGTCGAAAAGAAAGAACAAATCAAAGTTCCCGAAAATTATGAAGTTTTGGAAGAACGGAGCTACGGTCTTGCCAAAATTTTATTTCTTAAATTCAAAGGTTAAAACTTTGCAACGGTAATATTTTCAATCAACAGCTTGCGGTCTTTGTAATCAACCGGCGCAATGACCGTAAGATATTTGTCTTTTGGGGAGAGCTTAAAGGCCTTGTTGCCGAGCAGGATTTTACTGACAAACACGCCCTTGCTGTCAAGCCACTGATATTGCAACATACTGTCCATACTTTCCGCCAGTCCTTTGGAAGATGTGTCCAAATGCAGATTCGGCTCCAGCTTTTCATTAAAATAGAGACTGCCGCGACCGACCAAAGCGAGAGGTTTCCAGTTTAATGAAGCATATTTCAGGTTGATGTAGCCGCCGGCCTCCAGCCATTCGTAAATGGCGGAACGATAAGACGTGTTGCCGTGAACTTTTCCCATGACGTCCGCCTCTGCAAAAATCATGTCAATTTTATCAGACAAGGCAATTTCATACTTCTTGTCAAATCTCAAATTTCCCACCAGCAGAGAGCAGCCCCATGCCGGTACTAAACCTGTCTGGTTGGCCGGTGTTTTACGAACGGCGGAAAAAAGCATGTCGCCGATTTGCGCCGTATGCCGGACATTCACTTCTTTGGCGCTGACAATCAAATGCACAAGCTGGTCTTTTTCGTTAATGTCCATCAGAATCAACGGATTCGGAATATCAAGGTTATATGTTTTCTGATGAAAATAAACCTTTATTTCGGGAGACAGGCGGATTGTAATTTTACGGGGATTAAAAAGATTAGCCGAAACCTCGATTTTAGGAATTTCCACCATAAAAGTCCGTTCCCGGTACAGGCTGTAAAATTGAAAATTCTGTACAGTGACCAAACTTCCCGGATAAGTCGAAGAGAAAGAAATGTTGTTGTAAGCCACATCCCATCCGGTCTCGTTGAGAGAATTCTGAATTTTGACGATTTCACTTTTGATAAGGCCTATGGCATAAGAGCGCGAAAAAAGAACCCACATCCAGATAAATGTCAGCAAAGCGGTAAACAAAAAAGTTCCGATGCCCAATTTGGAAATCTGAAAATGAAATTTCCGTTTCGGCCGGCTTTCAGTCATCTCGGTTGTGTCCGGTTTCAGCCCTTCGAAAATCGCCTTAACCTCCAAAACGTCCTCAACCGAAGCCTGCTGGCGGGTATGTTCTTCTTTTTCTGCCAAGATTATTTTACCTTTTTATACTTTTGAAGCAAGTCTAGCGTATAAGGATACTTTTTGAAAGCTTCCTGATTAAGTTCTTCGCATTTATTTTCAATCTTTTGTTTGAGCGTATCCATAAATTCTTTTTTCTCCAACCCCGGAGCAATCGGCGGCATAAATTCTATAATGACCTTGCCGGGATAACGCATGAAAGAGGCTTTTTCCCAGAACAGGCCGGTATTAAGTGCAACCGGTACCACCGGCAGGCCGAGATTCTGATAAAGAAAGGCTACGCCGGGTTTGTATTGGGTAGTCGTTTCCGGCTTTGTGCGAGTTCCTTCCGGAAAAATTATAATCGGCCGGCCTTTTGCCACCCGTTTTTTAGATTCTTTCAGCATATTTTTCATGGCAGCCGAACCGGCAGAGCGGTTGACCGGAATCATGCCGTAAAAATGCGATGCCCAACCGAAGAACGGAATAAAATGCAACTCTCGCTTCAAAATGAAAACGCCGGTTTTGATAATGGTTGTCAGATAATAAGTTTCCATCGCCGACTGATGCTTGCAGGCATAAATCACGCCGCTTTGGCTGATGTGCTCTTTCCCGCGTATTTCAATATCAAGGCCGCAGATAATCTTAAGCAGTATGCGCGATGACGGCTGCATTATGCCGTTCCAGAATTTAATGCTCAGTTTTTGCGGAAACGGAGCCAGAAAAAGAGAAATAACGGCGCCGAGCAAAATCAGCCCGTAGCAGCAGATGTTAAAAATCAAAGAACGAATAAAAAGCATTTAGTCCTCACAGGTAAAAAATTTTTTGCTAAAATAAACATACAGAAATTTGTTGTATTCTGTGGCAATCAGCCAGAAACTCCCCGGATTCTTCCACCATTTTGCATGAACTTTGTCGGAATAAACAGGACTCGGAACAATTGACACTTTCGGAGAACGATGGCGAAATTCCAGAATACTGCGCGGCAGATGATAATTAGAAGTAACCAGTCGGATGGAACGGATATTGTTTTTCTTAATCCATTCGTCGGCTTCAATGGCATTGCCGATGGTGTCTTTGGCTTCGCTTCCGGTTTGCACTTTTTGCTTTTGGCTGATTTTCAAGTCGTTAAGTTGTTCTATCTGGTTCAAAGACGTCTGTTTGGCAACTCCGGAGATAAACAATTTTTCTGCCGCGCCATCGTTCAAAAGTGCCACGGCATTGCTGATCCGGTTACGTCCGCCGGTCAGGGCAATAATAGCATCGGTCTTAATGTCGGCAGGGCTTTCATAGGAGTTAATATGATGATTAAACCACAAAAATCCGGCAAACCAGAGCAAAAGCAAACATAAAGCAGTAATAATAAAAAGTTTTCTCATATCATTTTTTCTAATGTGCGTTTTACGGTATAATAGGCGGTAAACATCGCAATCATAACGGCAAATAACGGCAATATCAAGATAGTTACCCATGATTCTGCGGATAAATGCGCGCCGCTGATAATTCCCCCCTCAATCTGCTCGGCCAAAGAGGCAATCAGAAAAATCGTCGGAATGGAAAGAGCCACGCCGATAATGCCGCCCAAAAGCGACAGCCAACCGGTTCGACGGGCATATTGCTGGGCAATATACGCATCTTTTGCACCCATGGTATGAAGAATTTCTATAATATAGCGGTGCAGCCCCAGACTGGTCTGTGTACTGTAAAAGATTGCGCCGGACGTTACCAGAATGACCAAAAACAAAATGCTCAGAGCCAGCATTTTCAAACCATCGGCAAAACGAATAAGCTTGTTGAGCCAAAGTTTGTGGTTGTCAACTGAAGCCAGTGGTGAAACCTGAGCCAGATTCTCTGCCAACAAGCCAAAATCCAGCGTTTCTCCTTTTTTGATTTTTACGTCAATCAGTCTTGGCACCGGCAAACTTCCGATTTCAATGCCGTCTCCAAGCCACGGTTGAATAAGCTTTTGCAGTTGCTCGTCTGACAAGGGCGTGACTTTTTCAATCTCTGCCACCGATTCCAGATATTGCACGACCTTGTTCTGGTTCTCCATCGTATCGGCCAGAGCCTTGCTGCGATCGCTGTCATTAACCGGCATAATCTGAATGGTCAGCGAGCCGAGAATACTGTCATTCCAGTTTCTGAGCATGGAATTGATGGAAAGCACGCCGGCCAGCGTAATGGCAAAAATAAAAACGGAAATAGAAATCATAATCTGCAAAAACAGGTTAGAACTGTCATTGTTCAAAGGCAGTTCCTGCTTGCGCGAAATAAAATCAGCCGCAGTGTTATTGCTCATCAAATGCCTCCTTTTCCGGTTTTGTTGCCAATGTTGATACCGGTAAAATCGTAAGGCTCATAAACGCTGAGCCCGTGGTTTTGCAAATGCAGGCGCGGAAAGGCAAAATCGGTAATCAGCTTTTCGCTGTGGGTTGCAATCACAACAGTTGTGCCGAGTTTGTTAAGCTCGACGAACAGCTTCATGAGCTTTGGTGCAATGTCGTTGTCCACGTTTCCTGTTGGCTCGTCGGCCAGCAGCAGGTCAGGGCGGTTGATAACGGCGCGGGCAATGGCAGTGCGCTGTTTTTCTCCGCCGGAAAGTGTGGATGTTTTGGCATACATATTACGGTCAAGTTCAACCCATTGCAAAAGTTCTGTCACTCTTTTTTTGACTTCCCGTTCGTTCATGCCGCAGATTCTCAGAGGCAGAGCCACGTTGTCAAAGGCCGAAAGGTGTTCCAGCAGGCGAAAGTCTTGAAATACGACACCGATTTTGCGCCGCAGCAAAGAAAGGTTGTCGCGGTTTGTAAAGTTGATATTCTTGCCAAAAACTTGCACTATGCCGCGGCTGGGTTTTTGTGTCAGGTACATCATGCTGAGCAAAGACGTTTTTCCGGCGCCGCTGCGTCCGGTCAGAAAGTGAAAAGACCCTTTCTTCAGGCTCAGAGAAATGTCGCTCAAAATCTCCGGCCCCTGACCGTAACGGATTCCCACATTCTGCATGACAATAATTGCATTATTGCTCTTGGTTTCGTTTTTTTGCAATTTTTGCCCTCCTTGAAACTAAAATATTTTCTCTAAGATATAGCAATAAATCATTTAATAAAATATTTTTTTTCTTTGATTAAATGCTTTTTGTGCAATAAGGTACAATATAAAGGAAAAAAGGTAAAAAACAATGCGTATCAAATGTCCTAACTGTGGAAAATTATATGAAATAGCTGACACGGATATGCCGGCGGGCGGCCGTAGGCTGCGGTGCTCAGGTTGTGGAGAAGTCTTCTGGCGGCGACAAGAGGACGCGGACGATTCTTTTACCGCTCAAACAGAAGAAAAAACAGCCTCCGTTGATACGCCGAACTGGAATGAAATAAATCATGAAAGATCGGATTCGGATGCAAACGAATGGACAGAAATCAACGCGGGACAGGCAAAAACAGAAGATGTAGCCGCTCCGGACAAAGAAGAAATTCCTGTAGCCATAGCGCCGGAAGATGTTGCCGCATCTCAAACATCAGATGAGGATAATACGCCGGAAAAAGAGGGTGGCGCGACCTCCGGCACTGCTGAGGAGAACAAGCCTGACGGCATGGACGATATTTTAAAACGCCTGTCCGAACAAAGCGAAGCGCTGGCCCAAAAAGAAAGTACTCGTCCGGCACCGGAAAAAGTCTGGGGCTGTATTTGCAAAAACACCGGTTTGTTGAACAAAACAAACCGCCGTTATTTTTATTTTATGCTGTTTTTGATTTTTGTGCTGCTGATGTATTATTTCCGTTATGAGATTGTCAGAACGGTACCTTTTATGGAAAAAGCCTACGCAGTGCTGAATATCAAATCAAGAATTCTCGGTGAAGGGCTGGAGTTCAAAAACATCAGCCGTCGCACTTACGAAGACGATTATGTAACCAAGATGGAAATCAAAGGCTATATTGTTAACAATACCGATAAAATGCTTGAGATTCCAAACGTCAAAGTAAAGGTTCTGGATGAGAAAGCTATGGTGCTCCAATCTCAGACAACTCCGCCGCCGGCAAAGTATATTAAGGAAAACGGCCGCGTTGCTTTCAGTGTAACTGTAACTAAGCCGTCACCGTTGAGCAAATATATTTATCTGACCTTTACTGAAAATCAAAAATAAAAAAATTCCCGTTTTGCAAAAAAACGGGAATTTTAATTGCAAGCTTTGCTGAAAACCCCCAGTTTACTGGGGGTTGAAAGTTCCCGACGACGATGTTATAGTGAGACATGGAATTTGTACAAAGTCAACATAGTGTGTACAGGCTGAGTTACCATGTGGTATGGGTTTGTAAATATCGTCGTCGGGTCCTAAAGCCTGGCGTTGTTGAGTATATCAAGAAGTTAATGCCCAAGCTATTACGAAGTATCCCAGGATGTGAGATAGAGCAGATTGGCTTTGATAAAGACCATGTTCATTTCGTGATGACAATTCCACCAAGATAT
>CAKQRB010000022.1 GCA_934271195.1 uncultured Alphaproteobacteria bacterium
TTAATAACCAATGCCCGAACGGAAAGCCTTATTACAAAGGCTGTAAAGAGGACAGGCCGCGGGCCTGTCGTGAAGCCGGATATGTTAACTCTTGTTCTTCCGGACGGTTATATGCCACTACAAACCGGTGTCCTTATGACAAATCATTCGGTAAATGCTGTAGCGCTTCACCTTCAGCCGGATGTCCGTCCAATTATTCCGTAAACTGTGATTCTTCCCGCGGCTCTTCCGGTACCGATACTTGCGGTTATACCTGTTATCGCTGCTGTAATGATACTTGTTCTAGCGGCTCAAAGAACTATTCCGGTTCTTATGCCGGTAAAACCGAATGCGGCTCAATTTGTCGTTACTGCAGTACCTCATGCTCAAGCGGAAGCACATCTTATTCCGGTTCAGTTGTGGGTTATAATGAATGCGGCGGCGCCTGCCGGTCTTGTTCAACCTCTTGTCCGTCCGGCACTTCCTCCGCCAATCCCGGAGGTTGCGGCGGATCAACCACGAATGAATGCGGAACAAAAACTTGTTATTATCCTTATAGATCCTGCTGTACTCATTCTTCCCATGTTAACTGCCAGTACGGCTGCGCTTCAACTTGTCCTTGCTGTTCTTCTTGTAAATCCTGCAATTCCGGAGATGCTTGCAAGAGAGAATATAAAGTAGGTCCTCAAAATACCAGAGGATGGTGCGACTTTTTAAATAGTGTAGCTCAAACAGGCGGCAAATATATTTGGTGTTCCGATAAATATGCCTGCGAAACTTATAGTGGATCAACAAAGCCATTAAGTAATAGAAATTTTCGTACTGTTTCCGGTCCTTTCAAAGATGAAACCGAGTGTCAAAATCACCGAGGAAACAGTACGTGGTGCTCTTAATTTTTTATCCGCTAAAACAAAAGCCCCCGAAAAAATTTTTTCGGGGGAACTTTTATATTTGATACAAAAAATATTTAAGCACGGACTTTGTCATTTTTCAGACGCTCGGCAATTTTGTCTTCCATTGCCAGTTTCAGCTCAATCTTTTTAGCCTTGTCATCATCTCGAAAAATTCCGCCGGCAGATAAAACAGTTGCTTTCTTATGAGCCTTATTCAGCTGAAAAGACAAAGAAGCATCAGCTTCAGCCCCTTTCCCGCCATCCAGATAAACCATTTGGCCTTTATGTTCCAAACTGTTGGCCATAGCTGACCGCTGCGCGTCCGCTTTAGACAAACTCGCGCTTGCAAGCATACCGGAAATTCCTTTATTTAAAACAAACTGTTTCGTCTGGGTGTTATTTCCTTTTCCCAGTGCCTTTACATTATTTAATTGCTCTTTTTCCATTAATTCTCTCCGTAACGAAACATCTTTTCTTTTGTCCATTATCACAAGTTAAAAAACTTTTGTCAACGGTTATTTTGATGTTTATCCTCAAAAGAAGCAGAAAATTTCAGTTTTTTTATGCGCTTTTTTAACTTTTATAACATATAGTACCTAAAAACAGGTAAATTAAGTCTTAAGAGAATAAAAATGTCACTATTCAAATCAGTTGCCGCTTTTGGCGGAATCACGCTTATCAGTCGTTTGACCGGATTTGTCCGTGATATGTTTTTGGCAAATTTTTTAGGCGCCGGCGCCGTATCCGATGCCTTTTTTGTCGCATTTAAACTGCCAAACCTGTTTCGCAATCTGTTTGCAGAAGGCGCCTTTACCAGCGCTTTTGTTCCCATGCTCTCGCACAAGCTTGTGTCCGAAGGCAAAAAAAAGGCTCTGCATTTTGCATCTCAGGCCATTTCAATTCTGGCTTTTGTGCTGTTCCTGCTGGTCTTGCTTATGGAACTTATCATGCCTTGGGTTACGTCGCTTCTGGCGCCGGGGTTTATCACCAAAGGCGGCGACATTGCTTTAGCAACCCAGCTGTCACGCATTACCTTTCCTTTTTTGTTTTTTGTATCAGTCGTTTCCTTCCAGTCCGGAGTCTTAAATTCTTTTGGCAGGTTCGCCGCGCCCGCCGCCGCATCAATCATCCTGAACCTGACCATGATTGCCTCGGTTTTTATGCTTGTTCCGTTCAGCATAACGCCGGCTCACGGTATGTCTTGGGGCGTTTTTATTGCCGGAATTCTGGAAGTTATCTGGCTGAATTTCTTTTTACGGCGGGAAAATATCTCACTTCGTTTCGATTATCATTTTTTGAATATCTTCCGCAATTCTGATATTCGCACGCTGTTTCGCCGCATTGCCCCCGGTATCCTCGGCGCCGGCGTTTATCAGATTAACATGGTGGTTGATACCATTCTGGTCTCTCTGGTCGGAGCCGGCGCAATCTCGTGGCTTTACTATGCCAACCGCCTGCAGCAGCTGCCGCTTGGCGTTGTCGGCGCCTCAATCAGCGTAGCTCTGCTTCCGATTCTTTCCCGCCATATCAAGGCCGGAGAAAAAGCTCAGGCCGAAAACACCCAGAATAAAGCCGTTGAATACGGCGCCCTGCTTTCTATACCGGCCGCCGTTGCCTTAATCGTGCTGGCAGATCCGATTATCAATCTTTTGTTTCAGCACGGAAGATTCGGCGCTTTTGAAACTCTGATGACTGCTCAGGCCGTCATTGCCTATTCGGTCGGTCTGCCGTTTTATGTCATTGTCAAAGCTCTTACTCCCAACTTTTTTGCCCGTGGCGATACCCGCACACCGGTAAAATACAGCATTGTCGTATTAATCACCAACCTGACGTTCAGCCTGTTGCTGATAAAACCCTTCGGTCATGTCGGCATTGCCAGCGCCACTACGATTGCCGCATTGGTTTCATTGTACCAATACTGTCATGGCCTGAAAAAACGCGGTTATTGGAAGTTTTCCCGCCAGTTAAGCATTAAAATTTTAAAAATCATCATATCCTCTCTGGTAATGGGAATCATGCTGGTTTTGAGTCAATACGTCGCCAATGCCTGTTTGGGTAACTGGCTTGATATGCCATACCTGATAAAAATTCCGGTTTTTGCAATTTTGTGCTTTATCAGCCTGATAAGTTTTGTTATAATGGCTAAACTGACAGGTGTACTTGACATTATGGAAATTGCCGCCATAATTTTGAAAAAAGGAAAAAAATAATGTCAGACAAATTCAAAATACTTTTAAAAAACAGCTCTGATTTTGTTCTTGCTCATATAAAAAAAATCAGCTTTGTGGTCGTCAGGAACAGAATCAGCCGCTTTTTCCGTTCCTGGTGGCAACTGATTGCCATACTTTTTGTCTGCATTTTGTTTTTATACTACCCGATTGGCGGACTGCTTGTTGAGGATATTGATACCAATACGGACATAGAAATTACTCAGACCCGTCCTGAACAGTCTTCCGCAATAGAAATGATGATCTTCATTATCAATCGGGAAGTCAGTAGCAAAATATGGACACCAAATCTGCCGTTCTTTTTTCCGTCTTACTTTTTAGACAACATGCCAAACTTCCAGCTCGGAATGATATCAAGCGTTTCCAATCTTGCGCAGGCAATGTCACAACGGTTGACTCGTGCTATTGATGACAAAAGAGAAATGCATCTGGCAGAAGCCGCCAAGCTCCTGCGATATCCGGGAAACGTCTGGATGTTTTCGCCGGAAAACAGGCTGGTGCCTGCACCGTCCTCCAACAGCCAATATCGCAAAGCCCGCAAACAGCTGATAAAATACAGCCACAATCTGAACGACGGCTCAGAAGTTTTTTATCGCACGCCTGATGACTTAGCATGGTTTATGCAAAGGTTTGCCGCCGGTCTGAGAAAAAGTCTGGAGAAAATTGAAATGCAGGTGCGTGAATACAGTTCAAATCTGATAGACACTCAGGCAGATGATATCTTTTATTACACCCGCGGACAAATGTATGCCGACTTTTTGCTGCTCAAAGCTCTGGGAGCAGATTACAGACATGTCATTCTTGAGCGCAATCTTTATCTGCAATGGACACAGATGTTGAGCGCTCTGGAGCTCGGTGCCCAAATCTCTCCGGCAATCGTCCGCAATGGTGAAATTGACAGTATCACGACACCTAACCATCTGCTGGCAATGGCATATTACACCACCCGCGCCCGTTTTCTGATGCGCGAAATTTCTCAAACGCTAAAAATGCCCAAACCTCGACTTCAATAAACAAAACAAGGACAAAAAATGATTATCGAAATCCAAAATACACCAGATATTAACGTAATGAACTTTTTTCCGCCGGAAAAACTCTTAAAATCAGGAACTGCCGAATTTGTCGATGCCAAATCCCTGCGCAAATCACCTTTGGCCGAAAAGATTTTTGACCTCGGCAGCATAGCTTCTGTCTTTATCACATCAGATATGTTGTCCGTTACCAAAGAAACTGAGGCGCAATGGGACGATTTGAAGCCGCAAATTCTGGCAGAAATTATGGATTATCTTTCTACCGGTGAAGACATCGTCATTCCGACGTCGGACAATTCGGCGGAAGATGAAGTTATCAAACAAATTCAGGGACTGATAAATGCCCGTATTCGTCCGGCCTTAAAACAAGACGGCGGGGACATTGCTTTTAAGAAATTTGAAAACGACATTGTTTACGTTGAGCTGCAGGGCAATTGTTCCGGCTGTCCCTATGCTGCCGTAACCTTAAAAGAAGGTGTGGAAAAAATCCTCAAAACCTACATCCCGCAGGTCAAAGCCGTTAAAAACTTCGATAAAGAGGCGCAATGACAACACGCTTTATTCGCATAATCTTTGCTGTCTGCCTGTTACTGCCGCTCGCCGCCTTTGCCGGCGAAGACGGCATTTATCTGAAAGATGTTACGGTACGGCGGTTGCAAAATCTTTATGACAAATATGGCTATCAAAGTTATCTTTTTGTAAAAAAAGGACAAGTTCCGCCGATTTTCCTGCAAAAATTTCCGAGAGACTTTGACAAGATAAAAGACAATGACGTCCGTAATCGGATGTTCATCAAAATCCTCACGCCGCTGGCCTTAAAAGTCAACAGCGCGATATTAAAAGAACGTCAGGAAGTATTGCAGATAAATCAGGACTTTAAAAAAAACCGCGAGCTTTCAGCTTCTCAAACCAAACGGCTGGAAGAACTGGCCTCCAAATATGATGCTTTTACCAGATTAAAAGGTTATCGCCGCCACCAGCTGCAAATTCAAATGCTGAGAACGCGCATTGCACCCGTTCCGGTTTCTTTCTTAATTGCTGTTTCAGCCATGGAAACCAACTGGGGATCTTCCCGTATTGTCAAAGAGGGTAATTCATTATATAAAGAGCTGAGCTGGTATACGGACGAAGGCTTAAAGCCCCAAGGCGAAATCGAAGACGATTCTTATCGAATCCGGACTTTTCCTTCCCTGTACGATTCGATGGCTTCTTATGCTCTGCATTTTAACTCCTCTGTCGACTTTGATCATACACGCTACCTCCGCAGTCTGAAACTGACGGACAGTGCCGATTTGTCGGGACAGGAACTGGCTCATTCCATGCTTTTTCAGAGTCCGCTCAAAAACTATGTCGGCATTCTGAAATACACTATAACATTTTATCGTCTGATGTATTTGGACGTCACAACGCTGGCTGACAAAATTTTATCAGTCGAAAATGCTAAGCATTAGGAGAAAAAGAAAGAAATACTCAATCTTTAAGGCGTAAAAATAAGGGTTTTAAAAAAAATTCTGCAAGAATTAACGATTTTTCTGGCAATTTGTACAGAATTTTTCTATGATAAAATTGATATGAGCGAATCGCTATAGGATGATAAAATGGATTATGCTTTAACTTCGCAAGATGTCATAAGACTATCTAAAAACTTTACCGTAGATAACAAGATCTCAACGGCACAAAAAATCAGCGCTTATTACAATGGCAACAGCTTAACGGCTGAAGGAATGAAAATCGCAGAAGATATCTTCCGCCTCATAGTGCGCGACGTTGAAATCAAAGTTCGGGCAGTGCTGTCGGAAAGCCTGAAGAAAGCTCACAACATCCCGCAAGACATTATAGAGGCTATTATCAATGACCATGACAGTGTTGCAGTTCCTTTCATAAAATACTACCAAGATTTTTCTCGGGAAGACCTGCTCCAGATTTTAGAGTTCCAAAGTATCAACAAACAAAAAGCTGTTGCGGGACGAGAAAACCTGACCGAAGACATCTCCCAGTACATTGTTGAAAAATGCCCCGAAGAAGTCATCAATATCTTAATCCAAAACCCGACCGCCAACATCAAAGAACAGTCTTATTTTTCCATCATCAATAAATATCACGACAGCAATACCATAAAAGAAAGCCTCATCTCCCGTCCGGAACTGCCCGTAACCGTTATCGAAAAAATCGTCAATTACTTGTCTCAAGAATTAAAAAGACGCCTTATCATCACCCACAAACTTCCGACCGACATTGCCAGCGACCTCATTGAACAGGTCAAAGAAAAAACCACCCTTAGAATCTCCGAAGAATACAGCTCCGACAAACAAATAGAAGAACTTGTCCACCAGCTTTACAGCAACAACCGTCTGACGCCCTCTCTGGTCGTTCGCTCAATCTGCCTCGGAGATTTAACCTTTTTTGAATATGCGCTGGTCTATCTTTCTAACACGCCGATTACCGAGGTTCGTAAAATATTGTTCAATACTTCTCTTGACTTTATGATTAGAAATCTGCTAAGAAAAGCTTATATTCCTAAATCAATGTTTCCGGCCGTGTTCAGCGCCTTAAAAGTGATTCAGGAGATTCGATTCGACGTCAAGGACAACAACCGCGTCGCGTTCTCCCACCGCGTCATTGAAAGGATTCTCTCTTTTGGCAACGCCGCGGACGAATTTAAAGAGGAAGATATTAATTATCTGATTTCCAAAATCAGTTAAATTTTGCGGGGGAAAATTTGGCCGTTAACATCAGCGCAGACACACTCCTAGAGCTGACCAATTCGCTCACTCAGGAACCGGACACTATGGTAATCATCGAAAAAGTCATCCGTACGGCACAGGATGTCTGCAATGCCGACAGTGCAATTTTTTATACCGTCAATGACGACAACTTTTTACGTCTGGTCTTCTCCTACGGCAAAAGCCTGAAAATTCATAAAGTCGGTTCGGACAACAAATACTATACCAGCCCGACATATCTGCCAGATCAGCGGCGGGTCAGCCCCAAAAGCATTATCGTCACATCGGCGCTGAACAAAGAAATCATAAATACGCCCGATATTTATGCCGAGAATTTTGACAATTCAATTTATGATGCGTTTGATAAAGATTATGACTACCGCTCGGTTTCCATGCTGGTTATTCCAATCTTAAACCATAAAAGCAACATCATCGGCGTCGCCCAGTTTATCAACGCGATGGATATGGGCGGAAGATACATCAGCTTCACCTCCGAGGTTCAAAAAAACACCCAGTCTGTTTGCAATCTTCTTGCGCCGTTTCTGGAAAGCCATAAACTCAGCGAAGATTATGCCAACCTTTTGGAATCTTTTATTGAGGTTTTGGGACGCGCTGTCGATGCCAAATCTCCGTTTACAGGCACTCATTGCAAATGTGTGCCGGTAATTGCGCGAATGCTGGCAATGGCCGCCGTTCAGACGGAACGCGGCCCGCTTAAAAATTTTGAAATGTCTGATGACGACTGGTATGCCCTGCATATTGCCTCTTGGCTGCATGACTGCGGAAAGGTCACCACGCCGGAATACATTGTCAACAAAGCCACCAAGCTCGAAACAATTAACAACCGGATTCACGAAATCCGCAACCGTTTTGAGATCCTGCGCCGCGATGCCCATATCGACTATTTGAAAAAACGCCTGCAAAATACAGATACTCAGGAAAACTTACAAAAAGAATTTGTCGCCCGCGTCAGACAGCTGGAAGACGATTACGAATTTATTGCCCGTTGCAATATCGGCGATATCCCGATGACGGAAGAGGATATTGCACGACTTGAAAATATTGCAAAAATCCGTTTCATGCGCTATTTCAATCGCATGCTCGGCCTGTCCTGGGCAGAAAGAAACAGCATTACCGATACCGAACTTTATGCCAACCCCTCGTTGGAAAACCTTATCCAAAACCGCGAAGATCAGGTTACCGCGCCTTATAACCACGGAGAATTGTATAATCTGCGGATTCGTAACGGTACAATCAACAAACAGGAACGCGAAAAAATTAACGAACATATTGTCGTAACAATTGATATGCTTAAAGCGCTTCCGTTTCCCAAAGAACTTTCCAACGTTGTGGAATACGCCGGTTCGCACCATGAGCGGATTGACGGAAAAGGCTATCCGAACGGTCTGACTGGTTCACAGATGTCCGTTCCCGCCAAGATTATGGCGATTGCCGACATATTTGAGGCACTGACGGCAACTGACCGCCCGTATAAAGAACCCAAAAAACTTTCTGATGCCCTTTCTATATTAAAAGAATTGTCAGAAACCGGACATATCGACCGCGACTTATATGAAGTTTTTGTCAGCAATAAGGTTTACGAAGATTACGCGCAGCAATATATGAATCCGGAACAAATAGATGATGTCAATCCGGAGGATTATTTATAATGCTGAAAATTCATACCGTATTGTGCCGTGCCGGCACCATGGACAATTATGCCTATATTTTGACAGACGAAGCAACCGGCATTTCCGCAATCATTGATCCGTCGGAACCGGCGCCGATTATAGCCGAATGCCAAAAGCTCGGAATTACGCCGGACTACATTCTGAACACCCACCACCATTTTGACCATACTGACGGCAACTTGGAGTTAAAAGCGCTGTATCACGCCAAAGTCGTCGGCAACGTCAACGACGCCGCCCGTATTCCTGGTTTTGACATCGGCGTCGAACCGGAAAAAAACTTTGCCCTCGGCCAAAGTATTGCCCAAATCATTGACGTTTCCGCTCACACGCAGGGACATATTTTATATTATTTTGCCGATGACAAAGCCCTGTTTACCGGCGATACGCTGTTTAACCTCTGTATCGGCGGCCTGTTTGAAGGAACTGTAGACGAAATGTTTACCGCATTGCAAAAAATCAGAAATCTGCCTGATGACGTTAATTTTTACCCCGGACACGAATACACTATTCATGCCGCGACTGATGCTTTCCATGCTGATCCGCACAACATGGATTTGCGGCATTATCTGCAACGCGCTGACGAACGTCTCAAACAAGGGCTTCCGGTCTGTCCGGTAACGCTCGGAGAAGAAAAACGCTGTAACCCTTATCTTAAAGCCAAAAACTTCGACCAACTGGAAAAGTTAATTTAGTGACAAAATTATAGACAGAACTGTTTTTTTATGTTATAGTGAAGTAAATTAAAATATTTGAGGCATAAAAATGGTTACTTTTATAGAAATTCGAAATCTTTTTCCGAACAAACTTTCAAAAGAAACCGGGGCAGAATTGGCGGCCATACGAAGAAAAATGAATTCTTTAAAAACAGAAGATGAGAAAAAAGCTTATTTTGAAGAACTCAAACTTAAATATGCTCAAGCGTCAAAAGCCGAAACCACAAAAAAAGAAAAAAGCGCGGCTTCTCAAAAGACTAATACGTTCAGCTCTTTTGCAGAACTTGGGCAATTTCATGATGATTTAGCTGAACAACAGCATCTAACAACTACCAAAGAAAAGGAAGTGCAGCCCAGGAAAAATAAGCAAACAAAAATCAAGAAAAGAAAATCTAAATACAGTAAGAAAGATTTAGAAAATCTTTACCCGAGCCAAGAAGCGCTGGATAACGCTTGGGAATACCTACAACACCAACCGGACGAAGAAAAAGCCAAGTTTATTACCGAAAGAAAAGAAAAAGTACGAATTCAGGAAAAACTTTCCTCCTCTTGGTTAGAAACAGCTGACCGGAATGCCGCAGATTTTGAAACAATATCAAAAGTCGCCATGTTTCGCATATATAAGATTTCTAACCTTTCACCAGAAGAACGGGAACAAGCCGCAAATGAATTTTTAGCACAATGCACCTCTGAAAAGGACAAAACAATGACCGAAGAAAAGAAAGAAGAAAACAAAACCAATCCTAAATATGATGAGGTTTTGAATGATTGGGCAAAAAGTAAAAATATTGATTTGGAAAAATTGTCAGATGACAATAAAAAAGCAGCTCAAGCCTATTTTGATAAATACGGAAATCTCAATGATTTTGAAACTCAAGTCATTGTAGAAGACAACAACAAACAGCCACCTGTTTCAAAAGATGAAAAAGACAAAGAAGCAAACAATAAAGAAGCGCCTGTTAAGGTTAAGGTTTCCGAGTCACAACAAAAACACAGTCCGCTAAACGATGATCTTGGTAAAATCAAAGAACATTGGGAAAAGTGGTGCGCAGAAACCAAAGACGAGAAAAATCAGCCCCTGCGCAACTTCAAAGAAATTCCGAATGAAGATGGCTTCTTAAAATTTGAGATTGAGCCGACCGAAGCCTTAAAAGCTAAGGATTCGAACGCTAAAGGCGCAGAAGTGACTTATTACAGCGAAACCGAAGCTACTATGCCGATGACGGACTATGACTACTTTTATCAAATGGCAAAAGCCGCCAAAGAAGTATCTCATGCCGAAGTGATTGAATGCGGAAACATCAAAACCCCCGGCTATGCCACCAGACTTATTGCCGCCGCTTATGCCAATGGTCTTGACGTTGAAAAAGCGCCTGACAAACTTGATTTGAGCAAAGAAACCCTTATGGGTATTCCGGACGAAACCATTCTTATGGTCTTGGACAAGCAGATATTTAACCGCGATTCTAATACCGCCGAAAAAGTCGATTATGACAGTATAAAAGATGCTTTGCGTGTTTATAAAGATATTCAGGAACGTGCCAAAGACGAAAACGGAAATCCGAAAGGTTCACAGGAAAGTCTGGACATCAGCAAAATGCACTTTACCGATGAAGCTGCCAAAAATAAGACCATCGCTGCCGCCTTGGAAATGGGCTTAAATATTAAAGGCGTCGATAAATTAAACCTCACGGAAGAAAGTACAAAAGGTATTCCGTCTGAAACTTTAAATAAAATGCTTCAGGATCAGGTTTACGGCAAAAAAGATATTGAATATGAAACAGTTAAAGAGGCTGTCAAACTGACACACGATATGTTTAAAAATGGTGAAGAAGACAAAGATATCAATATCAGCAAACTGAATATTCCGGAAGAAAACAACAGCACATATAATAAAGTCGTTGCTGCAACACTTGAACTTGAGCTTATACCGCAGGAAACAAAAAAATTAAATATTGATCCTAGGGACGAAACCCTGCCAAAAGAGGCGTATGAGGCATTAAACAAATTTAAGCTTCAAAAAATAAAAGAAGCCAAAGAACGAAAAAATCAGGGAAACACTGAGGAAAACTCTTCATCTCAAACAAGAAGCAATAATTATAACAATAATAACTATCGGCAAAAAAACCAACGAGGTGGCTACGAATAAAGCCAGATTAAAAAATCCGGAGATAGGATAAGACAGAGAAAGGGAAGAATGAGAAAAAAGCGAGAAAGGGGAAATAAGAGAAAGAATGATGAATTCAGAGCTGAGGAAAAATAATAAAAAAATTCTTGAATTTCAAAATTTTTATGCTATAAATACATCATACCTTTCATAATACAATTTGAGAGTGGGGCCAAAAGCCCCGCTTTTTTGTTAGAGGAAACATAAATGCAACAAAAACACCCGTTACAAGACCTGCTGGAACCGGTTATTTCCGGCCTCAATTATGAGGTTGTGCGGATTCTGACCATCGGCCAGAAAAACCCGACTCTGCAGATTATGATTGACCGTTTGGACGGCAAAGACATCACAGTTGACGACTGCGCCACGGTCAGTCGCGCCGTATCTGCCGTATTAGATGAAAAAGATCCGATAAAAGATCAATATTCTCTGGAAGTCAGCTCTCCGGGGCTGGATCGCCCTCTGACAAAACTTGAGCATTTCAAACGTTTTTCCGGCAACGAGGCTCGGATTGAAACTTCTGTTGAAGTTGAAAAACGCAAACGTTTTAAAGGCTGTCTTAAAGGCGTTGATGATCAAAACCGTGTCCACATTGATATGGGCGGCACGGATTATGCCATTGCTTTTGATGACATCAGCAAAGCCAAATTGATTTTAACCGACGAGCTTCTTCAGGCTGCCGCCGAAGCTCAGGCTATTGAACTTTAATTTCAAATTTTAACAAAGGACTTAAAATGCAAAATACCGAAAGTATGCCAAGACCTGAAATTATCTTAGTTGCCGATACGGTCGCCCGTGAAAAAAATATTGACCGCGAAGATGTATTTACCGCCATGGAAGTCGCCATTCAAAAGGCCGGCCGCTCCAAATACGGCTTTGAGCATGATATTCGCGCTCACATTGACCGCAAAACCGGCGCCATTTCTCTGGCGCGTTATCGCGAAGTTGTTGAAGAAGTTGAAAATGAAGTTACGCAGTTGACCGTTGATCAGGCTCGCGATTATGACGAAAATGCCAAAGTCGGCGATTTTATCATCGATGCCCTGCCACCGATTGATTTTGGCCGTATTGCCGCTCAGACCGCCAAACAGGTTATTGTCCAAAAAGTTCGCGATGCTGAACGCAACCGCCAGTTTGAAGAATACAAAGAAAAAATCAACACCATTGTCAACGGTACGGTAAAACGTATTGAGTTCGGCAATGTGATTCTGGATATTGGCAAGACCGAGGCTGTTTTGCGCCGCGATGAGATTATTCCACGGGAAAAATTCAAAAACGGCGACCGCGTCCGCGCTTATGTTCTGGATGTTCGTCGCGAAACCAAAGGCCCACAAATTTTCTTGTCCCGCACCTGTCCTGAATTTATGGCAAAATTATTTGCCTCCGAAGTTCCGGAAATTTACGACGGTATTGTCAAAATTGTGGCCGTTGCCCGCGATCCAGGGTCAAAAGCTAAAATCGCTGTTAAAACCGACGATATGACGATTGATGCCGTCGGCGCCTGTGTCGGCCTTCGCGGTATTCGTGTTCAGGCTGTCGTTACCGAACTGCAGGGTGAAAAAATCGATATTGTTCCGTTCAGCGAAGACAAAGCTCAATATATTGTCAGCGCTCTGGCACCGGCAGAAGTCAGCAAGGTCGTGCTGGATGAAGAAAACAACCGCATTGAAGTTGTTGTTCCGCAAGAACAGTTCTCTCTGGCAATCGGCCGCCGCGGCCAAAACGTCAAACTGGCTTCCCAGCTGCTCGGTTGTGATATTGATGTTCTGACTGAAGAACAGGAACAGGAACGCCGCTCAAATGAAAATAAAGTTCGCTCCCAGCGCTTTATGGAAGCTCTTGACGTTGATGAAATGATTGCCCATCTGCTGATTGCCGAAGGCTTTTCAACCGTGGACGAGATTGCAATGGTTGCTCTGAACGAACTGGCCGAAATTGAAGGCTTTGACGAAGATCTGGCTGCCGAACTGCAAAACCGCGCCAAAGCTTTTGTAGAAAAACGCAACCACGAATTTGAAGAAAAGAGCAAATCTCTCGGCCTTGACAAAGAAATTCAGGCTATTGAGGGCTTGGATCAGGATATGCTTTTGACATTAGCGTCAAAAGGTGTTAAAACCATTGACGACTTGGCCGATCTGGCTGCCGATGAACTGATTGAGATTTTGGGCGAGAATTCTCTGACCGAAGTTGAAGCCGAAAAAATCATCATGGCTGCTCGTGCCCACTGGTTTGAAGAGGAATAATGGCAACAGCAAAAGAAATAAGAAAATGTATCGTCAGCGGCGAGGTTATGGAGAAGGAAAATCTTCTCCGCTTCGCCCTTACGCCCGACAGACAGATTGTTCCGGATTTTAAGAAAAAAATTTCCGGTGTCGGAATCTATGTCGGCAATTCCAAGAGCGCCCTTACCGCTGCGATTGAAAAAAACTTATTTTCAAAAGCTTGCAAAAAAAAGGTCATAGCAGATAAGCAATTAATCATGCTGGTTGAAAGCTTGCTCAAAAAACGCGGTCTGGAATTGGTTTCGCTGTCCCGCAAGGCCGGAATTCTGCTGACCGGATTTGAAAAAGTCTGTGAAGCCATAAAAAAAGATAAAGTCGCCTTCATCATGGAGGCGTCTGACGCCGGAACCGACGGACATAATCGAATTTTATCTGTATCTCAGGGATTAGAAATTTTTAACATTTATAGTGTTGAGGAGTTAGACAAGGCATTAAACAAAGTAAACACTGTTCACATAGCTTTCAAAAAAAGCGACATGGCCAAATCAGTTCGCGCGGAACTGATAAAAATTAAAAATTTTCTAAATTCATAGATAAAGACGCAAAATACGGAGAAGAATTTATATGACAGAAGATAATGCAAAAAATAAACTCACATTATCGGGAAAACTCACACTAAAACTGGGTGACAAAGCTTCGAACAAAGGCGGAGAAGGCAAAAAAGTTATTCAGGTGGAAGTCCGTAAAAAACGGGTAATCTCACCCGCAGCATCAGTCAACGGCGAATCAAAAGTCAAAATCGATGAGGCTACCGCTGCAAAATTGAAGCTGATTGCCGAAGCCAAAGAACACGAAGCTCAAAAACGCCGCGAAGAAGAAGAACGCGAAATTGAACGCCGCCGTGAGGAAGAAGAAAGAAAGAAAAGACAGGAACAGGTCGAAGCTGAAGCAAAAGTGGCCGCTGAAAATGCTGCCCGTACGGAAAGCAACGCTCAGAAAAAAGCTGCGGTACAAGAAAATAAACCTGCTCCTGCAGCTGAAGACAAAGGTTTTAAAGCCAAAGACAAAAAATCCAAAGATTTTGACGACGACGATGATGACAATTATTATAAAAAAGGCAAAAAAGCCGTTGCAGAAAAAACATCATCACGCGAAGACGCCTTTGAGCAGGAACGTAAAAAAATTGTCAAACGCAGCTTTGAGCCGCAACGCCGCGGCGGAAAGCTGAATATCAATACGATCTCTGACGATGACGATGATGACTACGGTTTCGGAGGACCTCGTCGTCGCTTTAAGAAAAAACAACCCAAACCGGTCGTTGTTCAACAACCGCAAGAAAAAATCATCAAAGAAGTTACCATTCCTGAAATTATTACCGTTCAGGAACTGGCAAACCGTATGGCTGAAAAAAGCGCCGATGTTATCAAAAAACTAATGTCTTTGGGTGTAATGGCCACTATTAATCAGCCGATTGACGCTGATACCGCGCAGATTATCGTAGAAGAATTCGGCCACAAATTTAAACGCGTTGCCGAAAGCGATGTCGAGCTCGGATTGAGCGGACCGGAAGACAATTCTGAGGACCTGAAACCGCGGCCGCCGGTCGTAACCGTTATGGGTCACGTTGACCATGGTAAAACCTCATTGCTGGATGCCCTGCGCGAAACCAATGTCGCTGCCCGCGAAGCCGGCGGTATCACTCAGCACATCGGCGCATACCAAATTCAAGTAGAAACCGGCGACCGGATTACTTTTATTGACACGCCGGGGCACGAAGCTTTTTCAGAAATGCGTGCCCGTGGTGCCAAAGTAACTGATATTGTGGTTTTGGTCGTTGCCGCCAATGACGGTATTATGCCGCAGACGGTGGAAGCAATCCGCCATGCTCAGGCTGCCGAGGTTCCGATTGTTGTCGCCATTAACAAAATTGACCTGCCCGGCGCAGATCCGATGAAAGTCAAAACCGCATTGCTGAATCATGGCATTGCAGTAGAAGAACTTGGAGGAGAAAGCTTATGCGCCGAAGTTTCTGCCAAAAAACGCATTAATATCGACAAACTGGTTGAAGCCATTTTGTTGCAGGCTGAAATTCTGGATTTGAAGGCCAACCCTAATCGCAAAGCCGAAGGCACGGTTATTGAGGCTAAAATGGAAAAAGGCCGCGGCAGCGTTGCTACCGTTTTGGTTCAAAGAGGCACCATGCACGTCGGCGACATTTGCATTGCCGGCAAAGAATGGGGTCATGTCCGCGCTATGTTTAATGAAACCGGCCACAAGATTTTTGAAGCCGGACCGGCAACACCTGTAGAGGTTCTCGGCTTGCAGGGCACGCCTTCCGCAGGCGATGACTTTGTTATTGTGAATGACGAGAATCAGGCCAAGGAAGTAACTGGTTACCGCATTCGCAAAGAACGCGAAGCCAAACTGGTTAAGAGTGCCAAATCCGCCATGGAACAAATGCTTGATAAAATTAAATCAGGTGAAGTTAAGCACCTGCCGGTTATTATCAAAGCCGACGTTCAGGGTTCAATCGAAGCTATTGAAGGCACGATTAAAAAGCTGTCCAACGATGAAGTCAGTGTTCAGATTTTGCACTCTGCGGTCGGCCCGATCTCAGAATCCGATATCTCATTGGCCAAAGCGTCTAATGCCTTTGTCATCGGCTTTAATGTCCGCGCCAATCCGCAAGCCCGCGACATGGCCAGACGCGACGGAGTAGACATCCGCTATTATTCAATTATCTATGACGTTGCTGATGACGTTAAGAAAGGTTTGGAAGGCATGCTTTCACCTGAACTCAAAGAAAAGATTCTGGGTTATGCCGAAATCCGCGAAGTTTACAACATTACCGGCGTGGGTAAAGTTGCCGGCTGTATGGTCACAGAGGGAATGGTTAGACGCGGCGCCAAAGTCAGATTGCTGCGTGACAATGTGGTTATTCATGACGGTAGTCTCGGTCAGCTTAAACGCTTCAAAGACGATGTCAAAGAAGTCAAAGAAGGTTATGAATGCGGTATGAGTTTTGAAAATTATAATGACATTCAAAAAGGTGACTTTATTGAATGTTATGAGATTGAAGAAATCGCGGCCACTTTGTAAAAAACGCAAAAAAGCCTCTCTTAGTGAGAGGCTTTTGTTTACTCGCAAACAACTTTGCCGGCTATAAGTCCTTTGGCCAAAGCGTCATTTTTCTTTTCGTTGTCCAGATAAGCATCTATATTTTCCTGCAAATCAAGTTTTTTAATAATTTTTCGGGCAAGGACAGCATAATTACCGTTTAACATTTTTCCCAGCAGAACAACATTATTGTTAAAATGGCCGTCATGGCTCTCAAAATCCAGCTGGCGTAAAGCCTCAAAATCATTCTTGGCAATCAATACAATCAGCTTTTCCGTCATATAGGAAATCTGATCTACAATTTTATTTACGATTTCTTTGGCAAAAATCTGATAATAAAAAAAATTTGGCTTTTCCAACAGTTCAACGGCTACGGCAACGGAAAGCGGCGGCTGACGTGAAATCACATTAAGACACTGTGGCCAATATTCCGACTTCCACTCCATTAACAATCGGCAGATTTCGTCGGCATTATAAGGAGTAATAATCTGCTTCAGAAGTTCGAGCGTTTCCTGTTCTTTTCCCAAGATCTGTGCCAAATGGCACAGATTGTAAATATCAGAACCGGCAGCACCGTTCTCCTCGGGAAAAATCCCGCTCAGCAAAGCCAGTTTTTCAAAATTATAAACCATATATTTATTCATATGTGCAAAACAGTTTTTGCCCAGAAGCTCCTTTTTCTTCAATTTGCACCCAGATTCCTCAAACCATCCCAGAAGTTGAACAAAAGTAATGTTCAATTCATGGTTCAATTTAGGATTTTCCTCTAGCTGCACCTCATTGGCAATCAGAAAATTACTGATTCCGCGCAATAAATCCTCACTGATTTCGGCATGTGCTATCCAATAGGACATAAGCGTATCGCACCAGAATAAATTATGCTCCAGAGACGGATGTTTTAACGTACTGAGAAACAAATCCTGCCAATCCGGCGCCGAATGGAAAAAGAAAAAAAATCTATTTCCAAAACCGGGGTTTTTGCACATAAAATTAACCATTCCGTTAAGCAAAACGCTGCGGCAAACACAAAATTTATTATCAGGACAAGATTTTTCGTCTTTCATATCCAGAAAATAAAAATCGCCATAAGAGAATTTCTTTTCCAGTAAAATCTGATTCGCCATCCATTGCTTAACAATAAAGCGCCGATCTTCGTCCTCTCCGTTAAAAAATTGTGAAATTTGCTTTCGACTGATTTTTTTCTGCTTCTTCATACATGATATAATTTAATAAATATTAATAATAAAATTTGGAAACGTGATTATACCGCCTTTTTTTTATTTGACAAGTTTTTAATCACTATTGAGTTTTGGAATAAAAAACGCTATATAATAGAACAGTTTGACTATTATTTTAAGGAATTGAAATGAAATCGGGAAAAAATCTTGCAATCTGGCTGGCCATATTTGTTGTCCTTACTCTGATAATGAATATTTTCAACGCCTCCCAACAGGTGAAAGATTATAACAAAATCGCATTCTCTGAGTTTATGAATTATGCGGATAACAAACAGTTGTCAGAGGTCACGGTTGAGGGGCCGAATATCACCGGCATCACAGCCAACGGCGAAAAGTTCAGCTCTTACGCGCCTTATGATCCGACAATGATTGAAACTATTCGCAAAAGCGGCGCCAAAGTCGAAGCTAAACCTGTTGATACCTCGGCTAATACTTTCTGGGGTGTTCTGATTTCATGGCTTCCGATGATTCTGCTCATCGGCGTTTGGATTTTCTTTATGCGTCAAGCCAACTCTGGCAATAACAAAGCCATGAGTTTCGGCAAATCGCGCGCCAGACTGATTGAAAACACCAAAAAAGTCACTTTTGCCGATGTCGCCGGTTGTGATGAAGCCAAAGAAGAGCTGGAAGAGGTTATCGAGTTTTTAAAAGAACCGGCAAAATTTCAGCGTCTGGGCGGAAAAATTCCGAAAGGCGTATTGCTTGTCGGCCCGCCGGGAACAGGTAAAACTCTGCTGGCTAAAGCTGTTGCCGGCGAGGCGAATGTTCCGTTTTTTTCCATTTCAGGTTCGGACTTTGTGGAAATGTTTGTCGGTGTCGGCGCTTCTCGCGTTCGCGATATGTTCCAACAGGCCAAAAAGAACTCACCCTGCCTGCTTTTTATTGATGAGATTGATGCCGTCGGCCGCCATCGCGGTGCCGGACTTGGCGGGGGCAATGATGAACGTGAACAGACCCTGAACCAGTTGCTGGTTGAGATGGACGGCTTTGAAGCCAATGAAAACGTCATTGTCATTGCCGCAACCAACCGTCCTGACGTTTTGGATCCGGCATTGTTGCGCCCCGGACGCTTTGATCGTCAGGTCACGGTGACAAATCCTGACAAAAAAGGCCGTGAAGAAATTTTGAAAGTCCATGTCAAAAAAGTCCCGCTGGCCAAAGATGTTAATATTTCAGTCATAGCCCGTGGAACCCCAGGTTTTTCCGGCGCCGATTTGGCTAATCTGGTTAATGAAGCCGCTCTGCTAGCCGCTCGCAAAAACAAACGCAAAGTAACGTCAAAAGATTTTGACGAAGCCAAAGACAAGGTTTTGATGGGCGCAGAGAAAAAGTCTATGGCAATGGATGAAAAAGAAAAAATGTTGACGGCCTATCATGAAGCAGGACATGCCATCTGCTCGTTATATGTGGAAGAAACAGACCCGATTCATAAAGCCACTATCATCCCTCGCGGCCGCGCTCTGGGTATGGTGCAACAATTACCGGAAAAAGATCAGTATTCTTACACACGGCTGAAAATGCTGTCACGCCTTGTTATTATGATGGGCGGCCGCGTTGCCGAAGAACTGAAATTCGGATACAATGCCGTCACGTCCGGAGCATCTTCCGACATTGCAGCAGCCACCAATCTGGCGCGCTCAATGGTTACGGAGTGGGGAATGAGCGATTTGCTCGGACCGATTTTATATGCCGAAAACTCCGGCGAAGTCTTTTTAGGAAAATCAGTCACTCAAAACAAAAACGTAAGTGAAGAAACCGCCAGACTTGTCGATTCTGAAATCAAACGACTGGTAACGGAAGGCCATGATAAGGCTAAAAAACTTCTGCAGGAAAAAGAAAAGGAATGGGAACTTTTGGCTCAGGCGCTGATTGAGTACGAAACTCTGACAGGTGATGAAATTAAAAAGGTCATCGTCGGCGAAAAACTTGATAAAAGTGATGAAGGGCCTGTCAGTGAAGAAAAACGAACCCGCTCTTCTGTTCCTGAAGTATAGAAAAATCCCCGATCTTGTAATGAACCGTCCCTAAAAACGGACAGTAAAAAAAGTTCTGGGGTATCAGAGGGATTTTCTTTTTTTCTCCACTTTCCGGGGGACAGTTCATACAAGAGCAGAGGCTTTAAGTTTATTCTATAATGTCCGGCTTGGCGCGTTTGCGAGCAATCGGATCAAGAATTCGTTTGCGCAGGCGCAACGTTTTAGGTGTGACTTCCAGAAGTTCATCTTCCTGAATGTAAGATAAACCCTGTTCCAAAGTCAGTTTGCGCGGCGGAATCAGGTCAATGGCCTCGTCTTTTCCAGCGGCACGGATATTCGTCAGTTGTTTGGCCTTGCAGGGATTGACTTCCAGATCATTCGGTTTGGTGTGCTCGCCGATAATCATGCCTGTATAGACAGGAACACCTGGGTCGATAAACATCGGGCCGCGGTCTTGCAATTTCCATAAGGAATAAGCGATTGCAGTGCCGGTTTCGCTGGAAATTAGCACACCGTTGCGGCGGCCTTCGATTTCTCCCTTATACGGATCATAACATTTGAACAAGCGGTTCATGACACCGGTACCGCGGGTATCCGTTAAAAATTCGGAGTGGTATCCGATTAAGCCACGGGATGGAGCATTGAAAATCAAGCGGACTTTATTGCCAACCTGAGACGGAATCATCTCAATCAGTTCAGCACGACGGCGGCCGAGTTTTTCAACAACGGTGCCGGAGAATTCTTCATCGACATCAACAACAACTTCTTCAATCGGTTCCAGTAGAGAGCCATTGGCGTCGCGTTTCATCAGAACGCGCGGGCGGGAAATTGATAATTCAAAACCCTCACGGCGCATGGTTTCAATCAAAACGCCGAGTTGGAGCTCTCCGCGGCCGGCAACCTCAAATGAATCCGTCGAATCGGTGCGGGAAATCCTTAAAGCAATGTTTCCTTCGGCTTCTTTGCATAACCTGTCCCAAATCATACGGGAGGTGACTTTGTCGCCTTCGCGGCCTGCCAAAGGAGAATCGTTGATTGAGAATGTCATGGCCAAAGTCGGCGGATCTATCGGCTGGGCGTGAATAGCCTGTGAAACATCCAGCGCGCATATGGTATCAGCCACCGTACCTTTGACAATTCCGGCAACGGCAATGATGTCTCCGGCATGGGCTTCTTCCAGACTATCCCGATTTAAGCCGCGGTAAGCCAGAATTTTGCTGATGCGGACACGTTCAATTTCTTTGCTGTCGCCGTTTAAAACCTTGACGGTATCGTTAACGTGCAATGTTCCCGACTGGACTTTGCCTGTCAGCAGACGGCCGATAAATTTGTCGGCTTCCAGCGTTGTGGCCAACATGGAGAAGGGAGCGGCAGGATCGCAGGACGGGGCCGGAACATAGGAGCAGATCAGCTCAAATAACGGGGTCAGGTCTTTCTTTTCATCGGTCATTTCCTTTACGGCCCAGCCGTTGCGGCCGGAAGCGTAAAGTACCGGAAAATCAAGTTGTTTATCATTGGCATTAAGGCTGACAAACAAATCAAAAATTTCATCAAGGACGGCATCGACGCGGGCATCGGCCTTGTCAGCCTTATTGATAACGACAATCGGGCAAAGACCGAGTTTTAAGGCCTTACCGAGGACAAACTTTGTTTGCGGCATCGGGCCTTCTGAAGAGTCAACCAGCAGAACAACGCCGTCTACCATTGACAGGATACGTTCTACTTCGCCGCCAAAGTCGGCGTGACCCGGCGTATCAACAATGTTGATGTGTGTGTCTTTCCAATTGACGGAAGTGCATTTTGACAGAATCGTAATGCCTCTTTCACGTTCGAGGTCATTGCTGTCCATGACGCAAGTTTCAACTTTCTGGTTTTCCCGGAAGGTACCGCTTTGTTTTAACAGGCCGTCGACCATTGTGGTTTTGCCGTGGTCTACGTGGGCGATGATGGCAATATTGCGCATTTCCATTGTGTTATTTCTTTCCTAAAACTTGTTAAACTTTTTCAGGCACAGTGTTATATATCCGGTCAACCGCCGGCAGAAAATGCCTGACAAAAGATTTTGGTATAAATTCGTTTTCACAATAGCAAGTTAATTTTAAATTTCAAGAATTTAGTGCATAACGGCCGAAATTTTTTTTTGACAATCCGGCTGAAAGGGTATAATAATTTTACGATTGAGTATGTATTTTTGATTTTTATTATTAATTTTAATTTTTTTTATCATGAATGGGTTTGATATTTTTATGACTTTGCTGTTGATTTGCAGTATCTTGTTTGGACTTGTTTCTCTGTTGCTGACGGGGATTCATCATTACAGGTTTCATTATGCCTGCCAGTATTGTTATAAAGAGTATAATACTGCGGGGGATTGGGTAGAAAACAAGCTGATGCATCTTTTTCGGCTGATTTTGGTGCTGTCTCTTTGTTTTGATGCTTTTTATTTTTGGATGTTTGGATATTGGAAGTTGAGCACAAGTCTGGTTTTTTGTCTGGGAAGTGTTTTGCTGGCCGCGCCTTTATGGGAGCTATTTGTCGGAGTGCTTGTCCGAATTATCGGTCCGCAGCAGGAGTATAGAAAAGATAAAAAATAAGTGTGTTTAGCAATTGCGCCTGAGCTAAGACGTGAAAAAGTCGGAGATTTCAAAACTACTTAAAACAACAATTATAAAAAGCGTTGTTCTGATGAGCAACGCTTTTTGTCTTTTTATAATCTTTTGCCGTATTTCAGCAGTTTGTTGCGGACGAAGCCGCGCAGGCTGACATCGGGGCGGGCACCGTAGTGGCTGATGATTTCGGCAGCTGCAATACCTCCGATTAAAGCGCAGGTTCCCAAAGAGCGTTCCTGAGTGTAACCATAAAGGAAGCCGGCGGCGTACAGATCGCCGGCACCGGTGGTATCGACAACGTTTTCAACCTTTTCTGCCTCGACGAAAGTTTTTGTTCTGCCGTTGACAATAACCGAGCCTTTATCGCTGCGGGTAATGGCGGCGGTTTCAACCTCGGTTTTGATTAAGTCGAGGGTTTTGTAAAAGTCCTGCTCCTGAAAGAGGGCTTTGATCTCTTCTTCGTTGCCGAACAAAATGTCAACCGAATCGGAAATCAGTTTCATGAATTCTTCTCGGTGGCGGTCAACGCAAGATTTGTCAGACAGGCTGAATGCGACTTTTTTGTTATGCTTATGTGCCAGTTCGCAGGCACGCTGCATTGCTTTTTTGGCATCGCCTTCATCCCAGAGATAGCCTTCAAGATAAACAATTTTGGTGCTTTTGATAATTTCTTCGTCAATGTCTTCGGCCGAAAGTCTGCCGGCAGCGCCGAGATAAGTAAACATGGAACGTTCGGCATCCGGTGTGACCAGAACGATGCTACGGCCGGTCATAGGACCTTCGTTGAGCGGCGGGGTAAAGAAGTCTACGCCGGCGCCGCCGATACTGCGGCTAAATTCCTGACCGAGCTCGTCTTCATGGACTTTGCCGATAAAAGCCGGAGCTCCGCCCAAAGAAGCAAGGCCGGCAACGGTGTTGGCCGCCGAACCGCCTGAAATTTCACGTTCCGGCATGATGTCTGCATAAATTTTTCCGGCTTCTTGGGCGCCGACCAGCGTCATTTCGCTTTTGGTCAGACCGCGTTCCGTCAGAAAACCGTCGCCGACTTTGGCCATTACGTCTACCATGGCGTTGCCGATGCCGACGACATCGTAAAAAGTTGCGTCTCTGTTTGACATTATTACATTTCCTTAGTTGTTTTTCTACTTTTTATGTAGTCTGTTTTGTCGAGAAAAGCAAGCAAATAAAAAAGTCTCCGTTATGACAGAGACCTTTTTTGTTTGAAAAAATTCCGTAATGGAATTAATCGTTGGCGCCCGGGCAGATTTTTGCCTGTTCAGCATTGAATTTTACCCATTTTTCATCAGCTTCGTCATCAGAAGTGATTGCTTCCTGCGGACATTCGGAAATGCAAACGCCGCAATCAATGCAGGTATCAGGATCTACAACCAGCTGAGTTTCGCATTCATGAAATGCATCTACCGGACATACGTCTGCGCAGGATTTGCATTTGATGCAAGAATCGTTAACTACAGAAACCATTTAAAATCTCCTAGATCAATTGATTAGTTCAGTGCGTAATTTACCCAAATTCATAAGAAAAGCAAGTAAAAAATCGATTTATTTGTGCTTAAGTCTTGCGAAAGAAGATTTTGTTTCCCATATATCTCAGTAAATAAGCGTTACTATGAGGAGAAAAAAATGTCAGAAAAGATGGATTTTCAAGCGGAAGTCGGCAAGCTTCTGGATATTGTGGTCAACTCTTTGTATTCGGAAAAATATATTTTTTTGCGCGAGCTGATTTCTAATGCCAGCGATGCTTGTGATAAGCTGCGTTATCTGGCGTTGACGAATCCGGATATTGCCAAAAATTCCGGTACATTTAAAATTATGATTACACCGGATACCAAAACCAATACCTTGAAAATTGCCGATAACGGTATTGGCATGAATAAAGATGATTTGGTTAACCATTTGGGGACGATTGCAAAATCCGGAACGGCCGATTTTGTAAAAAACGTCAGTGACAATGGTTCGGCCATGGATTTAATCGGCCAGTTCGGCGTTGGCTTTTATTCGGCTTTTATGGTGGCGGACAAGGTTGAAATCCTGACACGCAGAGCAGGTGAGGACAAGGCATGGTTCTGGGTTTCGGACGGGCGCAGCGGTTTTGAAATCCGCGAAGCCGAAAAAGAAGGAAACGGTACGGAAATCAAGCTGTTTTTGAAAGAAGATCAGAAAAACTTTGTCGATACGATTTATCTGCGTCATATTATCCGCACATATTCCGACCATATCGGTTATCCGATTGTTTTGTGTCTGGGAGAGGCCGGTGAGGAAACGGTTAATACCGGTTCAGCCTTATGGGCGCGTTCAAAAAGCGAGATTACGCAGGATCAGTATAAGGAGTTTTATCATCATATTTCAAAGAATTTTGATGACCCGTGGCTGACACTGCATTTTAAGGCTGAGGGCAATATTGAATATACCGGCCTGTTGTTTATTCCTTCAGAACCGCCGTATGATTTGTTTCAACCCGACAGTCAGAACGGTTTGAAGCTGTATGTCAACAAGGTGTTTATTTCTGACAAAGTTGAAGAGCTGATGCCGCATTATCTGCGCTTTGTTAAAGGCGTGGTCGACAGTTCTGATTTGCAGCTCAATATCTCGCGCGAGATGTTGCAGCACAACGCGTTGATTGAAAAAATCAAGCACGGTTTGGTCGGACGATTGCTGAAAGAACTGAAAAATCGTGCCGGAAATTATGACGATTATATGACTTTCTGGAAAGCTTTCGGGGCGGCATTCAAAGAGGGAATTTATGAAGATTTCGGGAATCGGGAGGAGATTGCCGGACTGTCCCGCTTTATTTCGACACTGGATTTGCAAAAATACACGTCGCTTGATGACTATATTGAGCGGGCGAAAAATGTTAAAATCGGCGAAAATGAGCAAAAGTCCGTTTATTATATTACAGGCGACGATATCAACGTGTTGTCAAACAATCCGCAGTTGGAAGCCTTTAAGGCGAAGGGAATAGAGGTTTTGCTGCTGACGGATCCGATAGACGAGTTTTGGACGCAGGCACTGCCGAATTATAAAGGTTTTGCCATTAAGCATATTTCACAAGCCGATATTGATCTGGCAATTGAGCGTAAAGATCAGAAAGCCGGAGACGGTGATATGGAAAAACTGAGTGCGATGATGAGTGAGATGTTTAAGAGTGATGTGGGTAAGGTCGTGACAACGGAAAGACTGACCAACAGTCCGGCAAGCCTGACGGTGGAGCAGGGCCAGATGAGTATTCATTTGGAGCGGTTGATGAGAAATCACCAGCAGCAGACGGCTTTTGCCAGCACCCGTATTTTGGAATTGAATCCGTATCATCCGCTGATTATCAGGCTGGCGGATATGGTGAGTGATGAAGCACAAAAGGCCAAGGTTGAGGAGATTGCAAAAATAATTCTTGATCAGGCTAAAATTGCCGAAGGAGAGCCGATCTCCGATCCGGCGTTTTATGTTTCAAAACTGAGCGATTATATTTTGAAGGCTATATAGGCCGTATGCAAAAAGAGAGAGGCGGAAAACCTCTCTCTTTTTTTGTCTTTAAGCGCTGAGCAAGACTTTGGCGGCGGCTCTGGCCTCGTCGGAAATCCGTTCTCCGGCCAGCATACGGGCGATTTCTTCGCATTTTTCATCAGACGGCAGTTCGCGTACGCTGGTGGTGGTGACATTGTCTATGGTATTTTTTTCAACTTTGAAATGGTTGTTGCCCTTGGCGGCAACTTGCGGCGAATGGGTGACAACCAGTACCTGAACACCTTGCGCCAATCGTGACAGCCTTTCTCCGACGGCTTGTGCTGTTGCGCCGCCTACTCCGGCGTCAACTTCGTCAAAAATCATTGTTTCAACGCTTGAACTCTGTGCCAAATTGACTTTTAAGGCCAGCATAAGGCGGGCGAGCTCACCGCCCGAAGCGATTTTATTGATTGGTCCCTGCGGGGAATTGGGATTGGTGGCAACGGTAAAAGTTATGGTGTCAAAACCGCTTTCTCCCCACAAATTTTCTTCCTGTTTGGCAATTTGGGTTACAAATTTTGCTTTTTCCATTTTCAACGGCGGCAGTTCCTGCATAACGGAAGCGTCAAGTTTGGCGGCGGTTTGTTGTCTGGCATGTGACAGTTCGTTGGCCGCTTTGACATAATCCAGCTTTGCGGCGTCTTCGGCTTTACGCAGTTTTATCAATCCTTCTTCGCCAAATTCGATGTTGTTGAGTTTTTGCGTTAATTCAATCAGGACTCGGGGCAGGGCATCAATTTCTACCTGATGTTTGCGTGCCAGTCCGCGCAGGGCAAACAGACGGCTTTCGATTTCTTCCAGCTCGCCGGTATCAACCGCAATGTTGGAGGAGGCGTTTTCAATCTGATTAACTGCTTCGTCGGCCTCAATCATGGCCTGTTCCAAAGCGTCAATAATGTCGGAATATTTGCCGTCAACCATGTCATTGGCTTTGTAAATGGCCGATTGCGCCTGCCGCAGTGCAGACAGGACATCTGATCCCTGAGTCAAAGCGCTATAGGCATAGTTCAGGTTTTCAATGATTTTTTCGGCATTCATCAGCTCAAGCCGGCGTTTGCTGAGTTCATTTTCCTCTCCTTCCGTCGGATTGATTTTTTTCAGTTCAGCAACCCAGTGGCGCAGATTTTCTTCTTCGTCTTTGGCGTGCAAAATATTTTCTTCGGCTTCTTGTCTGGCCTTGCGGGCATTACGATAAGCACTGAATTTGGCCTTGGTATTTTCAAGCAGGAAAGGATAAGCCCCGAAGGCATCCAGCACGTCGCGATGGTTGGCGGGATTTAAAAGTCCCTGATTGTCAAATTGTCCGTGGATTTCTACCAGATATTTGCCGGCTTCTTTCAGCAGTTTGGCACTGACCGTCTGGTCGTTGATAAAAATTTTGCCTTTGCCGTCACGTGACAAGACACGTTTGATAATCAGCTCGTCTTCAACTTCTAACTCGTTCTCTTTAAAAATTTTCCACAGAGGATTACCTGATGGGGGCAAGGAAAAAGATGCTGTAACCGACAGTTTGTCTTCACCATGGCGGATGAGGGAGGTTTCGGCGCGATTACCAAGCACCAGTCCGACGGAATCCAATAAAATAGACTTTCCCGCGCCGGTTTCGCCGGTCAGCACACTGAGACCGGATTTGAAGTCTAAATCCAGTTTGTCAATTAACACGACATTACGGATGGAAAGCGATTGCAGCATTTTTTCTTATTTGCTCCCGATGATGTTTTTAGCTTTTTTGGTCCATTTGCCGTCAGGGTAATTATAGGACAAAACCTTTGCCGCGGTGTTGGCTTCGGAATTCAGGCCGAGAATGGTGTAAATTTCGACTTGACGGTACAAGGCTTCTTCAATATGACTGGTGGTTTGATACCGGTTGACGACGACAGAAAAACGGTTCAAGGCGGAAAGGTAGTTCTTCTGGTTAAGATAATAGCGTCCGACTTCCATTTCCTTGCCGGCCAAATGGTCATTAGTCAGGTCAATTTTGAGTTTGGCGTCTTGCGCGTATTCACTGTCGGGAAAACGGTTGATTACGTGCTCGAAAGCCTCTTTGGCCTTGGCCGTATTGCTCTGGTCTTTGTCAACGGTTACAATTTGCTCATAATAGCACAGCGCTTTTAGATAGTAAGCATAAGGCGCGTTTTGGTTTCCGGGGTGATATTTGATAAAGCGGTCAAGGCTCATAACGGCATCGTCATATTTTTGGTCTTTATAATAAGCATAGGCACCCATCAATTTGGCTTTGGTCGCCCATTTGGAATAAGGATGCTCAAGTTCGACTTTTTCAAAGGTTTCGGCGGCTTTGGCATAAGATGTCTTGTCCAAAAGTTTGTGGGCGTGCGTATAAAGCTCTTCTGCCGAAGCATTTTCATTTACTTCCGGTGTTCCGGCACAGGCATTTAACAGACTCAGGCTGAGCAATACGGCAAAAAGTCCAAAAATATTTTTCATGGCGTTGTCCTTAAATAATCTCATAATTTGAACTGTCGGCAAACAGCTTTTGCAGAAGCTGGTTGTTGTGAAAATGTCCGGTGTGTTTGGCACGCAACAGGCTGATAATCCGGTATCCGGATGTATACAAATCGCCGATGGCGTCTAATACTTTATGATTGACACATTCGTTTTTAACCCGAAAACCGTCAGGATTCAAGATTTTATCACCGTCCAGTACAACGGCATTGTCCAAGCTGCCACCTTTGATTAATCCGATAGATTGCAGATAGTCTACAGCCGCTTTTTCAGTAAAAGTCCGGCAGAGCGCGATTTCGTCGGCAAAAATCTGCGGGTCAATGGCATTGTCAAAGCACTGATGTCCGACAATTTCTGAAGGAAAATCAATTTCAAAACAAATCTTCAGGCCGTTTTCAATAGGCAGAAGTTCGGCTCGGTTGCCTTTGTCGTCGGCGAATTCGACCGGCTTCAGAACTTTAAGGTATTTGCGCGGGGAATCCTGTTTTTCTTTTTCGGCGGCAGAAAGGGCGTCATAAAAAACTTTGCTGCTACCGTCCATAATCGGAATTTCAGGCCCGTTAACCTCAATGACGGCGTTGTCGATTTCTGCGACGGCAAGAGCGGCCATGATATGTTCAATTGTTGAAACGATGTTGCCTTTGTCGTCTCCCAGACAGGTACAGTTGTGGGTATTGACAACATGATTGTAAAGAGCCGGAATGAGCGGTTTTTCGGGCAGGTCGCTCCGGCAGAATACAATTCCGGTATCAGCGCTGGCAGGGTTAACTGTCAGGCTGACAGGCAGGCCGGAATGCAGGCCGATCCCGTTAATTTGCAAAGGTTTTTTAAGTGTTTGCTGCATATGTTGAAATTCCTCATCTTATTATTGCTCTTAGTTTTACACTAAACGGACGGAATTTGCAAATCAAATATCTAGAAGTCAAACAGAAAATTGGGCAATCTGTAAGCCGGGTTCTGTATCATAAATATTCCTGCTACCGGAATATCATGACGATAGCTATTCATCTTGGCCAAACATCACTGTTTGGCTCATCGCGACCTACCTCTGGAAGAAGCGGAGGCGCTTCTAACCGGTTCTCTAACGAAAACTGTCCTAACTTGGTCTTACATCGAACAGGGTTTACCTTGCCGGTTATGTTGCCATAACCGCGGTGAGCTCTTACCTCGCCTTTTCAACCTTACCTTCGTATAGAAGGCGGTAATTTTCTGCGGCACTTTCCCTTGGATCTCTCCAGCCAGACGTTATCTGGTGTTCTGCCTCCGTGAAGCCCGGACTTTCCTCACCGGCGGATTTTACTTTCCGTGGCGCAGCTATCCGATTGCCCAAAAATAACATACAGGATATTTTTTTTTATGCAAGCTTTTTGTATTTTGAATAATTGTGAAAAATTGTAAAATGTTAAAGCCGTATTAAAGTGATTTTAATCTTTTCCGATTAATATATTTTATTATTATTTATAGCGGAGATATTTTGATGATTTATGCTTTGTCCGGTTTGCTTTTTGGCCTTCTTATTCCTTATATGGCGCGGCGGTTCGCCAAGTTTATGCCGGCGACCATGGCTTATGCCTTGTATCGGATTGTCAAGCCGGTCAGGAGGGTGTCGGCGGCAAAACGGCACGGCAGCTGGCAATATACAAAGATGATGTCACAGTACCGTTGGCGCAGCGTGATGTGGGGAATCCTCACGGCGGCGCTCAGTTACGGCGCGTTTTATGAATGGGGAAGCCAGCTTATCTGGTGGAAGCTGGTTTTTATCTGGCTTTTGCTGTTGTTGGCAGAAATTGATTTCAGACTTTTGCTGCTGCCCGATATTTTGACTGTTCCGCTTTTGTTGCTCGGTTTTGCTTTCTCTGCTTGGACGGGATTGTGGACTATGTCTTATGATTCCTCGCTGGCGGCGTTGTTCGGCTATTTTGTGCCGGCGCTTATCAGCCTTTTGTTTGTCTGGAAAAACAAAGATGCTTTCGGTGGCGGCGATGTTAAGCTGCTGGCAGCCGTCGGTGCGTGGCTGGGCGTGGAAAAGCTGTTGTATACGATTGTCGGCGCCTGTGTCTTGTTTGCCCTGTATGCCGTGATAATGCGCAAACGGCAGGGCGCTTTCGGGCCGGCAATATCCGCGGCGGCGATTGCGGTTGCTTTTTATTATTTTTGAGATAAACTAAAAACAGTTTGAATTTGAGGGAATAGACATGAGTTTTTGGAAAAAAGAAAGCCTGAAGAAAATTCCGGTGGCGCAAAAGTTTTTTCAGAAAGAAGACAAGCGCAAGCTGAAAAAACTGGTGACCGGCAAGAATTTTGACCTGTTTATTATGTCCATTATTCTGGCGGACGCTGTTGTTTTGGGCATGATGACCATTGATTTTTTCCGTGATCGGTTTGAACAGGGGCTGTTTTTGCTTGACCGTCTGTTTATGGCGATTTTTATTGTGGAAATGGTGATGAAAATTTATGCCGAGCGGCGCGAATTTTGGAAAACCGGCTGGAATGTTTTTGATTTTGTGATTGTCGCAGTTTCTTCCCTGCCGGCGGCAAGCGCTTTTATTGTCATCAGAAGCCTGCGGCTGTTCAGAATGTTCAAATATATTTATCAGGCCTCCGGTATTAATAATATTATCACGACTTTTTTGCGGATTTTGCCGGTATTTCTTTCTTTTCTGGCTGTGTTTGCCGTTTTCTTTTATGTCTTTTCCATCATCTCGGTCAGCTTGTATGGTGATGTCTTTGTGGAATTTTCAACCCTCGGATCAGCCATGCAGGTGGTGTTGCAGACTTTTTCCATGGACGGCTGGGCGGCAGGCGTTGCTCGTCAGGTTATGCGGATTTTTCCCAATGCCTGGATGTTTTTTGCCCTGCAGAAAGTGGTGATGTTTTTGCTGTTGAGCAGCTTTTTGCTGACGGCGATGGCAACGGTGTTGCTGTCGGTTCAAAAGAAATAGCCGTTTTCTCCGTCTTGTTTGAACTGTCCACCGGAAAGTGGAGAAAAAAATTCCCCTTTGAAAAAATTTTTTAAAAGGGGAATTTTTTTATTTATTTTGCTTTTTTTGTTCTTAGCCGCTTGACTTTCTAAAACTAAATTCCTAATTATCCCTTAGATTGAAAAAAACAAATTTTTAAGGAGTTGATGAACAATGAATATTAAACCTTTGCATGACAGAGTTTTAATTAAAAGATTGGAAGAAACAACAAAAACCGCCGGCGGAATCATTATTCCTGACACCGCCAAGGAAAAGCCGAGCGAGGGTATTGTTGAAGCTGTCGGAAACGGATTCAGAGCCGAAGACGGCAAGATTGTGCCGATGAGCGTTAAGCCCGGCGATAAAGTCTTGTTCGGCAAATGGTCAGGCACAGAGGTTAAAGTCAACGGAGAATCCCGTCTGATTATCAAAGAATCCGAGATTTTAGGCGTGATTGAAGAATAGTAACAATTTTTTTGAAACGTGATTTTTTATAGTTTAAGGAAGGAAAGTTAAAATGGCAGCAAAAGATATTGAATTCGGAACTGATGCCAGAGCAAAAATGTTAAAAGGCGTGGAAACTTTGGCTAAGGCCGTAAAAGTTACCCTCGGGCCAAAAGGACGTAATGTGGTTTTGGACAAGTCTTACGGAGCACCGAAGATTACCAAAGACGGCGTTTCGGTTGCAAAAGAGGTAGAACTCCCCAACAAATTTGAAAATATGGGTGCTCAGCTGATTAAAGAAGTTGCACAGAAAACCGCTGACAAAGCCGGTGACGGCACAACAACGGCAACGGTTTTGGCCGAAGCAATCATTCGCGAAGGCTGCAAAGCCGTGGCTGCCGGCATGAATCCGATGGATTTGAAACGCGGTATTGATATGGCGGTAGAAGCTGTGGTTGCGGATATTAAATCCCGTTCCAAAGATATTAAAACATCAGAGGAAATTGCACAGGTCGGCACGATTTCTGCTAACGGTGATCGTTCAATCGGCGAGTATCTGGCTCAAGCAATGGAGAAAGTCGGCAATGAGGGCGTCATTACTGTTGAAGATGCCAAAGGTTTGGAAACAGAGCTTGACGTTGTGGAAGGTATGCAGTTTGACCGCGGTTATCTTTCTCCGTATTTTGTTACCAATCCTGACAAAATGACCTGCGAGTATGAGAATCCGTATATTATGCTGTATGATCAGAAAATCAGCAATTTGCAGCCGATGATTTCTATTTTAGAGGCTGTTGTTCAAACCGGCCGCCCGCTGTTGATTATTGCCGAAGATATTGAAGGCGAGGCTTTGGCTACTCTGGTTGTCAACCGTATTCGCGGCGGTCTGAAAGTTTGCGCCGTCAAGGCTCCGGGTTTTGGCGACAGACGCAAAGCCATGTTGCAGGATATTGCCATTTTGACCGGCGGACAGGTTATTTCTGAAGAACTGGGCATGAAGATTGAGAATGTTACTTTGGACATGCTCGGTACAGCCAAGAAGATTGAAGTTAACAAAGAGGATACGACGATTGTTGACGGTGCCGGCGAAAAAGATCTGATTGCTGCCCGTGCGGCTCAGATCCGCAAGGAAATTGCCGATACGACTTCTGATTATGATCGTGAAAAGCTACAGGAACGTCTTGCTAAAATTTCTGGCGGCGTTGCTGTTTTGCGTGTCGGCGGTGCTTCCGAAGTTGAGGTTAAAGAGAAGAAAGACCGGATTGACGATGCGTTGAACGCAACACGTGCGGCAGTTAAAGAAGGTGTTGTTGCCGGCGGCGGCTGTGCTCTGATTTATTCTTTCGGTGCTTTGGACAAGTTGACTCCGGTTAATCAGGATCAGAAGGTTGGTATTGACATCATCAGAAAGGCTATTCAGGCGCCGTTGCGTCAGATTGCCGAAAATGCCGGTGTCGACGGCGCTGTCGTTGCCGGAAAACTAATGGAATCGAAAGATACCAATTTTGGTTATAATGCTCAGACCGGCGAATATACCGATATGGTCAAGGCCGGTATTATTGATCCGACCAAAGTTGTTCGCACGGCTTTGCAAGATGCTGCTTCAGTCGGCGGGCTCCTGATTACGACAGAAGCCATGATTACCGAGCAGCCACAGAAAGAATGCTCTTGCGGCGGCGGGGCTCCGGCAATGCCGAGCGGCATGGGCTTCTAATAGTCCGTATTGATAAAAATCCTCCAAACCAACGTTTGGAGGATTTTTTTTGTTATCTTTAAATTAACAGAAAAGGCATTATATTAGCAGAAACAGGTAAAAGGAGTAACGGATGTCAGATTTGGTTGATTTACAAAAACTCAGGGAAATGCGTGATAACGGGCGAATCAGTGTCGAGGAATTTGACAATGATGCCGAAATTCTTTATCAAAAATCAATGCGGGAGGCCGGAGACCATAAGGTTGCGAAAAACGGAGCGCTTTATATTTTGCTGGCTGGTTTTCTCGGAGTGACAGGAATTCATAACTTTTATGCCGGATATTGGGGGCGCGGCTTGATACAGCTCTGTTTGAGCCTGCTTTCATGGCTGTTTTTGTTTTTGCCGCTGATTTTTGTGGTGTTTTGGCTTTTGGGAGAAATCTTTTTTCAGAATAAAGATGCTGCAGGAAACCGGTTTAGCGGGAATCGTTCTTTGATTGCCGGTTTGCGAATCGGTACGGTTTTGTGGATTGTCTATACAGCTTATGTGACCTGGCAGAATAATGAATTTATTTGGCAGGATACAGTGGTTGTGACAGATATGGCATAAGTTTTTATAATGAATATTTTTTTGTTAGAATAATAAAATTTTCTGAAAGATTAATGGTATAAGGGTTTGAAATTGCAAAAGGCAAAAAAAAATTGAAAAAAGCATGAAAAAATGCTTGCATTTTATTCTGGATGTGATATTTAATTACTCGTTCTACCGATGCGGGCGTAGCTCAGGGGTAGAGCGCAACCTTGCCAAGGTTGATGTCGAGGGTTCGAATCCCTTCACCCGCTCCATTAAAACCCACCTGTTAAGGTGGGTTTTTTGTTGCTGGCGATGAACCTTTTTGTAAAATAAATTAAGCACATAAAACTCTAATTCGAGAGATTTTTGTTTGAAGAATTATGTAAAAAGCATCCTTAATCGGGATGTTTTTTTTGTGTGCCGATGTGATTTTGTATTTTATAATCAGTTGGATCTGTTGTATCTTACCTTTGATAGTTTCATAGTGTAGGAGGTGTTGTTTTGTATTGTATTTTACAAAATGAACGCGATGAGTTGTTGTTTATCATTGATGATACGCACAATCGTGAGGTTAGCGAGCCGATTTTTGAGTATTGCAAAGAGGCTAAAACCGCCTGTTTGAAGAAAAATGCCGAAACAGTCGTTGACTTGGAACATGTGAACGAAAGTATTGAAGGCGCTTTGCTGAAGGCAGACAAGGTTTATTTGATTGAACGTTCTTCCGAAGATACGGTTTGCGACAACTATATTGCGGTTGTAAAGGTGGTATAAAGGTATTTATTTGATGAAAATGAATGTGTTTTCAGATTTCTTTTACTGTAGTAAGATCAAAATTTTTTCCGGTTGGGATGATAACGGTGCGCTGGTTGCGGAAAATGTGTCTGATTTGTCGGAGATTTTGCAGACGTTGTGGCAGAAAGATGAAGAAAATGCAAAAAAGTGTTCTGACTTTTGATTTTGGCAACAAAAATTCCTATTTATATAAATGAGCAGAATTTATGGAAGGAAAGACTTTGGAACGTTTTTTATCAATTTTGTTTATGGCTGCTGCCGGATTTTTGTTTTTTATGTTTCTGGGGGTGGCGCTTTACATTGGTCTGATTTTGTGTCTGGCGTTGGTCGCGTTTGTTTTTATTACGGCAGGAGCCGAAAAAGCCGGAGAATGGTGGCGTCGGAATTATCCTGTTTTTATCGGGTGGTACCAGCGGATGAAAATGCACATTAAAAATAAGATTGAGCCTCAGGGATTTTATGAAGTGCATGAAGTTGATCCGGACAAGGTCGAACTTTTGACGCCGGAAGAATATGAAAAGCGAAAAAGGAATCGTTCTGACAGATAAAAGATTGAATTTTTTATAAAATTAAATAGAATATAGTTGCTTGAAACGATTTGTCAGGAGGTGGGCATGAAACACGTTATACCGATTATTCCCTGGTCTTATAATCAGATTTTGGAAGGAAAGAAAAAAATTCAACTGGCGGTTTTTGACAAAGTGGCCCAGCAGGTGCGGGTGAATGATGAAATTGAATTTGAGAATGTTCTTACCAAAGAAAAACTCTCCTGCCTAGTGAACGGTTTTGCGATCTTTGAAAATTTTGACATTATGGTCGATACTTTGCCGCCTGAACTTTTTGGGTATAATGATCGCAAAGAGGTTAAAGTAAGAATAAATCGTTTGTTTCCGAAAGAAGAAACCGAAAATAATTTTGCCGTCGGTTTTTTTATCAGGCCGATTTTGCCGCAGGCACAGCGTGAGCGGGCGCCAAAGTTTAATTTTGAACGTTTGCCGGAGCAATATGTCAGGGATTGAATTCCTGAAAAAATCATATACATCCTTTGTATTGATTAAAGGAGGGCAAAATGAAAAAAGAATTAGCTGAAATGATTGAAAGACGCCGATCAATTTATGATTTGGGGGCAAAAAAGGTTTTATCGGAACAAGAAATTTGTGATATTGTAAGAGAAGCAGTCAAATATTGTCCGACGGCTTTTAATTCGCAGAGCGCACGTGTGGTTGTGCTGTTTGACGAAAAGCACTACAAGTTTTGGGATATTGTTTTACAGGAGTTGAAAAAGGTTGCATCGGCGGACGGTTTTGCTAAGACAGAGCTTAAGATTGCATCTTTTGCAGCCGGATATGCGACGATTTTGTTTTTTGAGGACATGGAGACGGTGGAAGGTTTGCAAAAGAGTTTTCCGCTTTATGCCGAGAATTTCGGAAAGTGGTCGTTGCAGGCAAACGGAATGCTGGAGTATATTATCTGGACGGCGCTGGAAGCCGGAGGCGCAGGCGCTTCGCTGCAACATTATAATCCGCTGATTGATGCGGCGATAAAAAAGGAATGGAAGCTTCCGGAAAGCTGGATGCTTCTGGCTCAGATGCCTGTGGGGAGTGTAGAAGCTCCGGCCGGAGAAAAAACTTTTTTGCCTATAGATGAAAGAGTTAAAATTTTTAAATAATACTTGCCAAATTGATTATTTCGCCGTATAAAATCCGACATATGGAGAGATGGCAGAGTGGTCGAATGCGGTTGACTCGAAATCAATTGTACTCTTTATGGGGTACCTAGGGTTCGAATCCCTATCTCTCCGCCAATAAAACATAAAGCCCACCCTTGCGGTGGGTTTTGTGTTTTAGTTTGTGGAGTGTTGGGATTTGAACCCTAGAGGGAAGGGTTCGACTACCAGCGAAACTTCTCTTAGCTTTGTGAGGCATAGCCGCTGCAAAGGTTAGTTGTTCCCGTAAGTAGAAAGGCTTAGCCTTTCGTAGCGACGGAAAGGCGGGCGAGAGAACGCCGGTCAGCCTTTGGAGTGATGAGCGTCTGTGTGAAAAATGTGTCGGAAACTTTTTAGTAATATTTTAAGGCAAAAATATCAGAGTGTTCTCGGAGTTTAAAACAGGAGAGCCTGATGGTTTATGTATATTTATTTTGTGCAATTGTTTGTGAGGTTTTTGCCACGGCTTTTTTGAAGGCAGCGGAAGAGTTTGTCGTTTAATTTTTTCCGGCTGTTTTTTCTTCGGAAGCAGAAGGTTCTTTTGTGCCGTTTAAGTTGTTCAGAAATTGGTTTTCAATTTTCATGTATTGATTAAACAACCATTTGGAACGGGATAACAACAACACGGAACCGACCAGCAAAAGCAAAGTGACTTTGGGGTTCTCGGTTAAAAATTGGTGAACGACCGTGACGATGAAAAAGGCGATTATCAACAGGCGGAAGCTAGTTAAGACCATTAACGGCAGACGATTGATTTTTTTAGCCGTCCAAAGCTTGTGGTATAAATTTGCAACTTTATTGTTAGAGATGAAGAAGTTTTTAGCACCGCTCTGTTCTTCGGCAACATTACAAAAACCGATTTTTTCCTCTATTTTGCGGGCGATGGAAATTTTGGCGGAATCTTTGTCTTTAACCGGAAGCATGAAGCAGAATGCCGAAGCGAGTTTGTCTTTTAACAGACTCGGCAAAATAGCTTCCCAGCCGATGAGGGCTTTTAAGAAAGGGGACATTAGTGCAAAGGTAATAACAGTAACAATCAAACGCGCCGAAAAACCTGAGAAAATGGTATTAACGAAAGGTTTGACGGCATAGCCCGAAAGGCCGATAATGGTATAAAGAATCATAGCAAGCAAGCCCAGTCTGGCAAAGTAGTTTTTGAACAGCATTTGCCAAAGTTGTTCTTCGTGTTTGTTTTCTTTTGCGGTAGCATTTTGCTCAATATATTTGTTCCATGAGGTCGGCAGGCGTTTACCGAGCTGTTTGTATACCGGTTCGGAAGATTTTATCATCATCGGCGTCAGAAAGGTGGTAATCACGGAAACAGCCACGATAATCGGATAGACTTTGGCATCTAAAATACCGATGCTCATGCCGAGACTGGCAATAATAAAGGCAAATTCGCCGACCTGTGCCAATGCAAAGCCTCCTTGTACGGCGGTTTTGAGTGTTTGACCGGAAAAGACAAAGCCTAAACAGGAAAAGGCGACTTTACCGGAAATAACAATCAGAGTGATGACAAATATCGGCCAGGCGTATTGAATGAACATGGCGGGATTGACCATCATGCCGACAGATACGAAGAAGACCGCTCCAAAAAAGTCTTTCAGCGGCTTCATGTTTTTTTCTATTCGTTCAATGATTTCGGTTTCGGCCAGAATGGAGCCCATGATGAAGGCGCCGAGGGCAGAGGAAAAACCTGATGAGGTGGCGAGCAGAACCATGCCGAAGCACATACTGATTGTGATGAGAAGCAGCATTTCATCTGTTAAAAAACCGGTGATTTTTTTCAGGAAAGTCGGAACAATGTAAATGCCGATAACAAAGCACAATACCAAAAAAAAGACCAGTTTTAAGGTGCTCAGGGCAAGTTCTTTGCCGTCAATGGTGTTGCCGAGGGCGATTGTCGGCAAAAGAACCAGAAGCAAGATGCCGACAATGTCTTCAACAACCAAAACGCCGAAAACCAAATCTGTGAATTTTTGTTTTTTGACATTTAAGTCATCAAAGGCTTTGATGATGATGGTGGTGGAAGACATGGAAATCATGCTGCCGAGGAAAAAGCTGTCCATAACAGACCAGCCAAGCAGCAGGCCGACGTTATAGCCCAGAAAAAGCATAAACAAGATGTTGACCGTGGCTGTTATCATGGCAGATTTTCCGACGTTCATCATCTTTTTGAAGCTGAATTCCAATCCGAGCCCGAACAACAGGAATATGACGCCGATATCTGCCCAGATTGTGAGATTTTGTTGGTCTGATACTGCGGGTAAAAAGTTAAAATACGGTCCGGCGAAAATTCCGGCCAGAATGTATCCCAGAACGGCAGGCTGTTTTAATCTTTTGAAAATCAACGTAATTATGCCGGCGTAAATCGTTATTAATGTAAGGTCTGTAATCAGTGCATGAATCGAGTGCATGGATTTTTCCTGTTCTGGTTATGGCTTTTAACCGTTTGAATTTAGCATAGAAATCTTAAAATTTTGTTAGAAGATAAAGTTGTTTTTTGCAATAAGGCGATGATGTTTTTATTTTTTCGCACATTGCGGAAATTGCTCACAGCTGATAATCGGCTGGTTGAGGGTTTTCTGGCGGAGAAGTCGTACATGAACGGGAATACAATTGGAATTGTAAGACTTGCAGGTATTTATCGGAGCTACGGTTGTGCAACTGCTGCCATTCCAGACTTTGGGCGGCGGGCACTGGCAGATGTCAAGGAAGATGCTTTGTTTTTTGTTGTATATAAATTGTGCATTCTGCCATTGTCCGCCAAAGCTCCGACAGCGTTCAACTATCGGAATTTTGATGCAGTTGCGTCCGTCCCAGGCGCGGAGTGGCGGACAGGAAAATTCGGGATTGGCACTGCCGCAGCGTGTCGAGATAAGTTTTCCGCTTAGATTGTGCGCAAATTTTTTGCAGGCGGCCTGAGTCTCAAAACTCAACAACAACAGCAGGAACAGAAGAAAAGTCTTCTTCATTATTTACTCCAGCCGATGGCCTGAGTTACAATTACTTCTTCATTGTCTTTCAGACGGAGTTCTTTTCCAAGGGTCTGGCGGTCAAAATAGCCTCGGACAACGTTGTTCAGGCCTTTGGAAGCACAGTACAGCCCGACATTCTGATAGGCCGAGCCGGCGTGTGTCGGCGAGTTTTTTTTGTCACTGCCGACAAAAGCCAGATGCAGTGGCGCGTCTTTTACAAAATCCTGCGTATTCAAAATGCTGCGGACATCTTTTTTGCTTATGTTTTCAATGATGTTTTTTTCCGGTTTGTAGAGCCAAACACCGTCTGCCTGCAAAACATATACTTTCAGGTTTTGTTTGTTTTGAGAGGTCGGAATGCTGTGTTTGCCTTCATGCGTCAATCCCCAAGCTGTCCAGAGGATTTCGCTCAGGGTTTGGGTATCTATCGGACGGGCGGAAAATTCGCGCGTGGTTTTGCGGGCTGCAATTGCATTCATTAACGGCATGCCGCCTTCGGTTTGCGGAACCGGAAGTTTGATTTCTTGTGCCGCGGCGGAAAAACTGATTGAAAGCGCGGATAAAAATGAAAATATTTTAAGCATTTTGTTTTCCTTTCTTTTTAAAAGGTTTGATTTTGTTGTCCAGACGGTCTTCTTTGATGCCGGCCGGATCCTGATGGATAATAATCTGAGCATCGGGGTATTTGTGCAGGATTTTTTCTTCTACCATGTTGCAATAATGATGCGCCTGATATAATGGCAGTTCTCCGTCCAGCTCAAGGTGGAATTCAAACAGATAGGTACCGCCGAGATCTCGGCTGCGAAAATCATGAATGCCGCGGACAAAATCAAAAGACTTGGCATCATTTGCGACTTTGTTTTTGATATTTTCATCAAGTTCTTGATCAAGAAGCTGGGCGATGGCCTGTTTGGCAAGGTCATAAGCGTTGAACAACAAATAGGCAGAAATAAGAACGGCGGTCAGGGTGTCAAACCACAGCCAGTCGAAGAACTTAACGACAATCAGGCTGATGACGATTGAACCGTTTGTCAGCAAATCTACGACATAATGGGCACTGTCGGCCAGAATTGCCTGTGATTTGGTCAGGCGGGCAATCCGACGCTGAAAGGTGATGAGAACAAGCGTGGCAATAATGCTGGCAACCATAATCACAAGGCCTATGCCGGTATCTGCAATCGGCCGCGGCGCAATAAAACGGCTGAAACCGTCATACATGACAAATAATCCGGAACCGGCAATAAAGGCAGCTTGGGTCAGAGAGCTTAAAGCTTCGGCTTTGCCATAGCCATAGCGGTGATTTATGCTGGCCGGTTTAGCAGAATAGCGTACGGCAATCAGCGTAATGAGAGAGGCAAAAATGTCTGACAGGCTGTCAACCATCGAAGACAATACGGCTAGAGAATCAGTAACCAAAGCGCCGAAGATTTTCAGCAGGCATAAGGCAACGGCCACGGATATGCTGGCACAGGCGGCAAGATTTTTTAAACGGTCGCTTTGGGCTTTAGGGAGCGGTGATGACATTTTTGATATTCTCCAAATCATTTTTGTTTATTTCATAATAAACGTCTTTAGTGTATTTTTCAAAAAGCTGCAAGGTCTTTTCGTTGGGAATCCGAGCAAATTTTATGTTTACAAAATATTTGTCAGCCGCCTGATAAAATTTGTAAGTAATATCCGGACTGTTTTCTGTCAACAACCGGAAAGAAAACACTTCTTCAGCTCTTTTTATGTCAGTTTGCGCCGTCAACAAACGAGTGTTCAACATTGCTCTGGCAAGCAGACTGACACGGTAAGTATTTGTTATGCCGTTGAAGCCGATTAAGCGTCCTAACCGTAAATTCCAGAGAGTACTGTATGTCCAGTCTGCAACGTCCGGCGAAAGGTCGATAAAATCGGCGGCGGCAGTCCAAACCTGAAATTTTGGCGGGAACCTGACATAAGCCGCCCTTGAGCCGCGGCCGATATCAATGTCATAACGGCCGATATCAAAGCGGGCAAGCGGTTTTTTGCCGGCATTAAGCAAGGTGACTTCTGTTTTTTGTGAAGCGGGATCATCAAAATCCTGCAGGCCGAAATGCGCCAGATGTTCGATTTTGTCTGATTTCTTTTCAAAGTAATAAGCTTCCAGCAGAGCGCTCAGAAAACTGCGAATACGGTCCTGCAGGATCATAAAGTGCGGCCGGTCTTTTAACTGCCAGATGCCGTCCTGCTTAATGAAAGTCAGGTTACCGTGAACCGTCGTGAGAGAAAGTTCGGAAATATTGTTTATCTGTTCGGGCAGTTTGGCAAACAGCGGTTTTTCAATGAAATCTTCCGAACTTCCGAGGCGTGTGTAGTGCGAAGACATGAGACCGGCCGCCAAAAGCAAGAGTGCCCCGAAGATTATCATGCGCGGTCCGCGTTTGAGTTTTTCGGATAAGCGGGAACGTGTACGGCGGCGGTGTCTGAAATGAAAGATCAGAACGGCCAGACCCAATAATAGCGGCAAGGTATAAATGTTGGCAAATTTGACGGCAAAATCTATTTTTTTTATTTTACGGCGGCTTTCTCCCTGTACTTTTTGCAGTTCCTGCCGCAGAGAATTCAGCTGTTTGCGGACGCCGGCAATCAGCGCCAGTTCATCCGGCGTGAAGTTTTCCCGTTGTTCAAAGCTTTTTTTGTTCCAGACTTCCTGCAGGCCGGCTTTGGCGCGGTCAATATTGTTCATAATTTCATTTTCTTTGATTTTGGCTTCGCGCAGGCCGGCTTTGCGGATGTGTTCGACCTGAGTGAAGGGACGCAGTTTTTCCGTTTGCCCACGCAAGCTCAGAAGTTCTTGGTTTCCGGTCAGGACATCCAGCCCGTTCAGCACGAAATCAGCATTGTCAAGCAACGGGATAAAATATTGTTTGTCGGCGATAAATATATTTTTGCCCCAGTAAGAATCGTATAAAAAGTCGGTGTCGCCGACGACAATTATGTCAAAGGCTTTACTGAGGTTGGTGCTGGTAAGACGGGCGGCAATGTATTTGCTGTAGGTGTCGGCTTTGAAGCGGTGAAGTAAATCTGCCGGATTGGTGCTGCGGCGAATCAGCTCAGCCGGAATCAGCGCGGAGTTTCGGCTAAGCGAAATCAACGGCGTGAAGCTGATATTTTGCTGTTGTCGGTCCGGCTCGATAACGGTAGCGGAAGAAAACAAGAGTTGCTTTAAGCGCGTTAAGCCGGAAAATGTCGGATTGAAGTTGTTTTCGTGCAGCAGGAATTGGACGACATCCTGCGTGAAGTTGGTTGTTTTGGTTGTGTTGCCGGAAGCATTGACCAGCAGCGAGTTTTCTAAATCAGCGACGGCAACGTCCGTATAATAATGGAATCCCCAGATTTTGTCGAGCCCGTTCAAATCAGACGGTTCAGGTTTGGAATTAACCGGAGCCAGATTGTTTAAGGCCTCGGAGGCAATATCGACAAAGAGCATGATTTTTCCGCCCTGATAACTGTATTCCTGCAAAGCTCTGACCATGGCATCCGAGGGATGTTTGGGATGGATAACGAGGATGGCTTTAAGCGAATCGTTAATGTCTTCCGGTTTGTTTATCATTCTGATGTTGTAGAATTTGTCCAGACGGTTCAGCAGTTCCCAACGCGGCGTGATGATGCCGTTGATGGTTTCGCTGTTGACCGGCAGAGAGGAGAATATGCCAAGCAGCGGTTTGGCGTTGTTAAGGGTATAGAGCGTTTCTGTGAGGTCTTGTTCAATGTGCTCCTGACGTTCCAGCGGCAAAAAAGGAATGATTTTTTTATTGTCCAGACTGTCAGAAAAAACAATGCCGAAAAAAGCGGCTTGCGAGCGGTCTATGACCGGAAAACCGTGCAGGCCGACGGCAATGGCATAATCTTCCGACTCGCTCATCGGTTCTACATAATTTATCTGATAAGAGAATTGTCCGCCGGAGATGTTTTCATACTGTTGCAGCAATAACCGGATCTTGTCAAAATAGGTGCGGAATTCTGGATTGCGTTCACTTAAAATTTTAGAATAAAAAAGTTTGGCGTTGACCGGATTGGGCAGATTTTGAAGGATCCGTCGGGTAGACGGCGTGAGAGTAAAGTTGTTTTCTTCCGTCAAGTCCAGACGGATGTTGCGCATGTGGTTGTTGGCAAGCAGGTTGAGGCCGATAAATCCCAGAAGGAGCGCTCCAAAGAGCAGAATATAGTGCCGGCGGCAACCTGAGCGGACCAATGGCGAGGTGCCGGCGGTTTTGAAGCTGACGACGATTTCGGTTGTGAAGTTAAACAGCAGAATTAAGGATGCGTAAAATATAATATCACGGAGTTCCAGCAGTCCCTGCGTGATGGCCGCAAAATGGGTGATGAAGCTGAAAGAGGCAATCATATCTACAATTGATAGCGGTAAGAATATCCGAAATAAGGCAAGGACGTATTCCAGCGAGCTTAAGAAAAACAGCAGATTGGCAATGACAGACAGTACCAGAGCGATTACCTGATTTTTGGTCAGGGCAGACATGGTTTGCGAGATGGCGAGCATACAGCCAGACAGAACAAAACTGCCGAAATAGCTGAGCAGAATAACGGCATTGTCCGGTTCGCCGAGCAGGTTGACCGTTATCCAGAATGGAAAAGTCAGGATTAAGGCAATGGCGCAAAACAGCCAGGAAGCCAAAAATTTGCCCCAGACCAATGCCGTGGCGGTGACAGGCATGGTCATAATCTGGACAATGCTTTTGCTTTTGAATTCTTCGGCCCAGAGGCGCATGGAAATTCCAGGAATGAACAACAGGTACAGCCAGGGCTGAAAGCTGAACATCGGTAACAAGTCTGCTCTGCCGCGCTCAAAAAAATGACCGAAGTAAATGGCAAAGGAGCCATTGAGAAGCAGAAAAGCCACCAGATAGACGTAGGCCAACGGTGATGTAAAGTAGCGTTTGAGTTCGTTTTTGGCAATGATACAGGTGCTTTTCATTAATTATTCTCCCAGGAAGTCAGTTTTTTGAAAGCGTTTTCCAGACTGTGGCTGTGTGTTTGCTGCAAAACGTCCTGCAAGCTGCCGTCAGCCATGATTTTGCCTTTGTTAATCAGGATAATCCTCGTGCTGATGTTTTCGGCTTCTTCCAATAAGTGAGTGGAGATGATGATGGTTTTGTTTTGACCCATTTGTCTTATCAGGCTGCGGATGTGTTCTTTCTGATTGGGGTCAAGACCGTCAGTCGGTTCATCAAGCAACAAAATTTGCGGATCGGAGATAATGCTCTGGGCAAAGCCGACACGGCGGAGATAGCCTTTGGATAGGGTTTCAATACGCTGAGCCAATACATTTTCAATATTGGAGATTTTACAGACTTCCTGCAGGTGCCGTTGTTTCTTTTTTCCGAAAAAGCCGCGGAGCTCCGCCATATAATTCAGAAAAGCAGCCACGGTCATGTCCGGATACAGCGGAGAGCCTTCCGATAAAAAACCAATGGCGGTTTTGGCTGCCAGCGGATGATTTTTGATGTTTTGGCCCAGAATGAAAATTTCTCCGTCAGATGGCGCCAGATAGCCGGTTATCATATTCATGAGGGTTGATTTTCCGGCTCCGTTTGGTCCGAGCAGAGCAATAATTTCACCTTTTTCGGCACTGAAACTGATATCTGATACAGCTTGCAGGTCGTCAAAATTTTTGCAAAGGTTTTTTACTTCAATTGTTGCGGTCATGCTTTTTCCTTTCACTAAACCGATTTTATGATAACGGTAAAAGCTGAAAATATTATGAATCGGCGTCAGCGGCGGTTGATTTCATAAAGCGCAATGGCGGCAGCGGTCGAAACGTTCAGGCTTTCTACTTTGGGCGAAATAGGCAGTTTGACCGAGGCATCGCAGCTTTCTTCCACAAGCCGGCGCATTCCTTTGCCTTCCGAGCCCATGACAATGGCGGTTTTTCCCGCTTTATTGATTTTGTCAATGGTTGTTTGAGCGTATCCGTCCATGCCGAGAATCCAAAAGCCGGCTTCTTTCAGCCGGTTCAGGGTACGGGAGAGATTGGTAACGCGGCAGATTGGCAAAAGTTCTATCATGCCGGCAGAGGCTTTGGCCATGGCACCGGTTTCCTGCGGCGAGTTTTTGTCCTGCATGATAAGCGCCAGCGTATTGAACGCAACGCAGGAGCGGATAATAGCGCCGATATTTTGCGGGTCAGTTACCTGATCAAGCACCAGAATATGACAGTCAGGCTGTTGGGCGGACAAAGCGCAAATATCTTCAATCGAATAGTCTTCAAGTTCTCTGCATTGGGCGGCGTATCCCTGATGAACGGCCTCACGCGGGAGCATTTTGTCAATGTCTTTTCGGTCGACAATTTGCAAAGGCGTATTGTCTTTTTGGCTTGCGCTCAGGTGTTTTTTGAGTTCCGGCGCGTTTTCTGTGGCGGCGTAGATTTTGAGAATCTGCCGTGACGGATTGGCAATGGCCGCAAAGACGGGGTGTCTGCCGTATAAAAGCACGGAACCTTTGGCGGGAGATGCAGGAAAGTTTTTGTTTTTAGCCATGATAATTATCCTTTGATGATTTTTCTTAAAATGCCGCCGTTGTCAGCCAGAAGTTTTTCGGCCTCATCTTTTGAGCAGTTTTTGGCGGCCATGACACAGGCGGTTTTGACATTGTTATTGCTTTTTTGCAGAAATACGGCGGCCTGTTCGGGCGCTGTGCCGGAGATTTCCGAAACAAAACGGCAAGCGCGTTTAAGGAGCTTGATATTGCTGATCTGCAAGTCAATCATATAATTTTTATAGGTTTTGCCAAGGCGAATCATTGCGCCGGTCGTCAACATATTCAGAATCATTTTTTGTGCGGTGCCGGATTTCATTCTTGAAGAACCGGTGATGACTTCGGGGCCGACCTGCGGATTGATAAACACGTCAGCGTATCGGGCAATTTCGGCTTGCGGATTGGAACTAATCGCAATGGTTTTCAGTTTGAGATCATGCGCCCGCTTGATGGCTGTTACGACATAAGCCGGATTGCCGCCGGCTGAAATGCCGACAATGACGTCCTGCGGCTGCGGGCAGAATTTCATCAGATCGGCAACGGCAAATTCTTCATTGTCTTCGGCATTCTCCACCGCGTTACGGACGGCGTCATCTCCGCCGGCAATAAAGGCCTGAACCATGTTTGAACCGACTCCGAAAGTCGGAGGCATTTCCGAAGCGTCGAGAATCCCCAGACGTCCGCTGGTGCCGGCGCCAAAATAGGCTAACCTGCCGCCTCCGGCAAAGGCTTTTGCTATCAGGTCTATCCCTTGGGCAACCGAATCCAGAACTTTTTCTACCGCATAAGCGACCTTTTGGTCTTCCCTGTTTATTATGCGAGCAATTTGCAAAGGCGAAAGCAAATCAATTTCGCTTGAAGCCGGATTACTTTTTTCGGTTAATTCAATGACAGGCATGGTTTTTTTCTCACTCATTTAAGATTATGAACGGAATTTAATCCAAATAAATTAAGAAATATATAAAAAAGGTGTTGACATTATGGCAAAAATGCTATTATTTGCAGGTTAGATGATTTATTGGATTAAATCCTCAATCCCCGGATTGGAAGTTTCTTAAGGAGGGGTGGCAGAGCGGTCAAATGCAACGGACTGTAAATCCGTCGACTTTAGTCTACGAAGGTTCGAATCCTTCCCCCTCCACCATTTCAATCTTGGTTTGCTCTCGAGAGAGGACGATTAAGCGGGTGTAGCTCAATGGTAGAGCAGAAGCCTTCCAAGCTTATGACGGGGGTTCGATTCCCCTCACCCGCTCCATTTTTCTTCCCCACTTGAGTTTTTATTGTAACAACATAACAGATTTTAGGATTAAGAACGATGGCAAAAGAGAAGTTTGAGCGGACAAAACCGCACTGCAATATCGGAACAATCGGTCACGTAGACCATGGTAAAACCACATTGACAGCGGCCATAACAAAAGTATTGGCAGAGGAAGGCGGAGCAA
>CAKQRB010000023.1 GCA_934271195.1 uncultured Alphaproteobacteria bacterium
TTAATAACCAATGCCCGAACGGAAAGCCTTATTACAAAGGCTGTAAAGAGGACAGGCCGCGGGCCTGTCGTGAAGCCGGATATGTTAACTCTTGTTCTTCCGGACGGTTATATGCCACTACAAACCGATGCCCTTATGACAGATCATTCGGTAAATGCTGTAGCGCTTCGCCCTCAGCCGGATGTCCGTCCAATTATTCCGTAAACTGTGATTCTTCCCGCGGTTCTTCCGGTACCGATAATTGCGGTTACACCTGTTATCGCTGCTGTTCTGATAACTGTTCTCGCGGCTCAAAGAACTATTCCGGTTCTTACGCAGGTACAACCGAATGCGGATCGACTTGTCGTTACTGTAAAGACTGTACTTCAGGAAGTCGTTCTTACTCCGGTTCATACGCCGGTTCTTCTGAGTGCGGAAGCTGTTATTACTGCTCCGATAGCTGCCGCTCCGGTCAGAAGTCAGTGTCTTGTTCTTGGAATGAAGACAGAGTACGCGTTTCTTCCACCGAATGTGGAACAAGCTGTTACGAATGCAGATATAATACTGACTGTTCCGTTACTTCTAAATCTTGTTCTTACGGATGTTCCTCTTATAATTCCTGCGACAAGTGCACTTCCTGTAAGTCAAAACCGCCGGTTTCTTGCACCAAATATTACACTTACGTTTCTGGACGCGTAAAAAACAGCAGTTACGTTACTTATACATATAATGTCACTTGCCAGTGTTCTGACGGTTCATCTCGTAGTTTGGGAACAGAAGAACAGGATGGATACTGCTGGGATTGCGATTCTGCTCATCTTTCTTGCAAAGCAAGCTGCGGTTCAAGCTGTTATCACTCAAGTTATAAATACGATGATGAAAATAAATACCCCAATCACAGCATCAACTACTCAATCAATGATTATTGCAATTCTTTTTCAGGCGGTTCATGCTAATATCAAAGAGCTCTGTTTAATGCCAGAGCTCTTTTTTGTATCCAGAAAACCAATCCCCCGAAAGGTTTTACTTTTGGGGGTTAATTTTTAGCTATGCGCTTTTCTTATTGCAGTCTTTACGCATTACAAACTTGGGCTGTTTTTTGTCGTTGATGACTTTCTCGTCAATCACAATTTCCGCCACTTCTTTTTTATCCGGAATTTCATACATCAATTCCAGCAGGTTTTCTTCCAGAATGGCTCTCAGTCCGCGGGCGCCGGTTTTGCGCTCAATTGCTTTTTTAGCAATGGCTTTTAACGCTTCGTCCGTAATTGTTAACTTGACATCTTCCATTTCAAACAAGGTCTGATACTGTTTAATCAGGGCGTTTTTGGGCTCGGTCAGGACTTTAACCAACGCGTCTTCGCTCAAGTCATTCAACGTCGCAATAACCGGCAGACGACCGACAAATTCTGGAATCAGCCCAAACTTCAGCAAGTCTTCCGGCTGGACGTCTTTGATAATCTCGCCGATACCGCGCTCGTCCGGTCCGCTGACTTTGGCGCCAAAGCCGATAGAACTTTCCTTGCCGCGGCGGCTGACGATTTTTTCCAGACCGGCAAAAGCACCGCCGCAGATAAAGAGAATATTAGTCGTGTCAACGTGCAAAAATTCCTGCTGCGGATGCTTTCTTCCCCCTTGCGGCGGAACGTTGGCAACCGTGCCTTCAATAATTTTCAACAGCGCCTGCTGAACACCCTCGCCCGATACGTCGCGCGTGATGGACGGACCGTCGGTTTTGCGGGTAATCTTATCAATCTCGTCAATATAGACAATGCCGCGCTGCGCTTTTTCGATATCATAGTTAGCCGCCTGTACCAGACGCAGAATGATATTTTCCACGTCTTCGCCAACGTATCCGGCTTCGGTCAGGGTTGTGGCGTCCGAGATTGCAAAAGGCACGTCCAAAATTTTCGCCAAAGTCTGAGCCAGCAAAGTCTTACCGCTTCCGGTCGACCCAATCAAAATCACGTTTGATTTTGAGATATCCACGTCTTTATTGGCCTTTTGAGAATTCAAGCGTTTGTAGTGATTATAAACCGCTACGGCAAGCACTTTTTTGGCTTCGTCCTGTTCAATCACGTATTGGTCAAGAAACTCTTTGATTTTAGACGGGGTCGGCAGATTTTCGGCGGAGGTAATCTCGCCTTTTTCAGCTTTTTCTTCCGCCATTTCGTCAGCCACGATATTGATGCAGACTTCAATACATTCGTCGCAGATATACACGCCGCGGCCGGCAATCAGTTTCTTCACTTCATTCTGGGATTTTCCGCAGAACGAGCAATGTAATACTTCATTATTATCGGTTTTATCTGTCATATTTAACCTCTTATTTCATTTCTTCTCGCGATGCGACGATGTGGTCAATCAGGCCGAATTTCTTGGCTTCTTCCGGTGTCATAAAGTTATCCCTATCCATGGCCTTTTCTATGGTTGCCAGCTTTTGACCGGTGTTTTTGGCGTACATGGCGTTCAAACGTTTGCGCATATCCAAAATCAGTTTGGCCTGAATCTCAATATCCGCAGCCTGTCCTTTGGCTCCGCCGGACGGCTGGTGAATCATAATCTGCGAGTTCGGCAGAGAGAATCTTTTGCCTTTTGCACCTCCCGCCAGCAGAAAAGACCCCATTGAGCAGGCCTGACCGATACACAGCGTATTGACGTCACAGGTAATATACTGCATGGTGTCATAAATCGCAAGTCCGGAAGTAATGACGCCGCCCGGAGAATTGATATACATATAAATATCTTTTTTCGGGTTCTCGGACTCCAAAAACAGCAGTTGGGCACAGATTAAAGGCGCCATTTCGTCATTGACTTCGCCGTTCAAAAAGATAATTCTTTCTTTCAGCAAGCGTGAAAAAATATCAAAAGAGCGTTCGCCGCGAGCGGTTTGCTCAATTACGACAGGAACAAGCGAATCGTACATTTCCAAAGAACTTTTGTCAGACATTTATATTTTCCTTATCTCGTTAATATGTTAGTTATATAGCACATTAACACAATTTCTTCAACAAATCGTAAACGCCGAACGTCGGCAGCGATCGGTTTGTCAGTGCCACAAGACCCGCGATGCTATGGCAAAGTTTGTGAAAAGCATGTGCTTTGAACAGAAAAAAAGAAAAAAGCGGGATTGACCTCCCGCTTTTTTGTTATTGCCAAGGATAATCTTTGGCATCGACAAGTTTTATTTCAAATACCTTATCCAGAAAGGAAAACAGATAAACATATTCTTCCATTCTCACATGGCTGGTATTTCTTCTTAATTTTTCTATCCGACCTTCCATAAAATCTATATGATCGGCGAGTTCCGTACTTGTTAAGCCCTGCTCCGTCATCATCCGGTTCAATTCTTTATTACAATAACTCCGGAAGGTTTTATACCACTTTTTTCTATATTTTCTTGATAACATTTTTTAGCTCCTTAGTTTTGTTAAAACAAAATCCGCCTAAAAAAATAGGCGGATGGAGCTCAAAAACTGCCACAAAACAGTCGCCGTTATTCGTCCGCAAAGCGGCTTATTTCCGGCACCCCACCCATGGTGGATATTATGTGGAGATGTTTTTGAGACACCACAGCCCGTCTCCGGACTGCGGGATTTATAATAAACGAATCTATGACTTTTGCAAGCGGATTTTTAGACAGACAGAGTACTTGGCGTTATTTCTTTTGCAGTTCCGCAATATCGTTCGGGTAGGTGACATCCAGCAGGTCTTTGGGATTTTTAACCTCAATATTTTTACTAAAATCCGCCACATCCATAAAGACCGTTCGCAAGTCGGCATCTTCCGGCGCAATATCGGCACGGTCGTACAATTCTTTGCTCCACAGCACAGGATTTTTCTTTATTCCTTTCACCGAGCTGAACAATACCTGCGGTTTTTCTTCCGCGCCCAAAGCCTTAATCATCTTATTCAGATACGAATCGGTAATATTCGGCATATCTGCGGGAAGTAACAAAACCCCGCGGCAGAAGCCCGGAACGGATTTTACGCCCAGACGGATGGATGTTTTTATGCCCGAAACATAGTCCGGATTATAAATGATATTCACGTCCAGATCTTCCAGCGCTTCTTCCACCTCTTCATGCCGGTAACCGGTAATCACAAAAACCGGCGAGGCTTTTGATTTGACCGCGGCATGCACGGCTTTCATAAACAGCGGCTCACCATCCAATTCGGCCATCAGCTTGTTTTGTCCCGCCCGTTTGGACTGTCCGGCGGCCAGCACGACTGCCGCAACGCGGGATTCTCCGGCTTTTAACGGCTCGACACTGCCCGAAATCAGTTTTTCGCGTTCTTGTTCCGACAATTCTCCGCCCTCAGGAATAAAGACGTTCTGCGGGTGCGAGAAATCAAATCCCAACAGTTTTTCGCTTATCACCGCCTGCAAAATATAGCGGTGAATCAATGTTGTATCTGCTTCATCATAATTATACGGCAGGCTAATGATTTTGCGGCCGCGCTTATGGGCAATGAGCAAATCCGACGCGCCGACATTAGGCACTTCATGACTGACAATCTCATCGGCAATACTGCGCAAAGCCGAAGGAATCACGTCTTGGGAGCAGGTTGTCTTTTGCGCCGGCACAATAAACAAAATCTCATTATCATCGCGAGAAGCCTGTTCCAACGTGTCGGCCACCTCTTCAATCTCATGGCGCGCCGAATATTCCCGCACAAATTCCAACCCCTGCCCGCCAAATTCTTTAATCAGCTTTTTAACGACTTTGGTAAAATGTTTTTCCTCTGCTTTATTCTGGTAAATCTTTGTATAAAGCAGACCAATTTTCCGGCCGCGAATGCCGGAAACCTTCAGCATGTCAGTATTACCGGAAAGGCGGTAGACAACTTCGTCGACCTGCTGTTGTCCGAGCACCGGATAATTGGTATAAAGCTCGGCCACAACCTCGCCTTTCTTAACAGGGTGGTATACTTTTATCGTATTCAGGATAAAATATTCCGCCACACGGTTAAATTTTGCCACACGGTCATCCGAACATTCAAAAATACCGTCAACGGCGGCTATGATTTTTGCCGTGCCGTCGTCATTAATGCAATATTCGGTATTGTTTCCGCACAGTTTGGCGGCAACAATCCCCAGCGCCGTCTGAAAAGCCAGATCGTTTTTATCCATTTTTGCGCCAAAAATCCGACGGATGCCGATAAACTTCAGGTCTTCAACATCAGCCGCGGTCAGCTCATGGCCTTTTGGCAAAATCCGGCCGTTCAAGCGGACTTCATCAGCAATCCGAATCCCCTGCGCGTGATTTAAATCATATTCCTGATACTGCATTTGTCTTATCTCTCTTGAATTTGTTTTAATTTATAACAGGATTTTGTTTTTGGCAACGGAATAAAAGAGATGTTGTATGAGCATAAAATTTAATTGGTGACTTTTGCAAAAAAATGATGTATGTTTTACCAATGTAATTAACAATATTTGAGAATTTCGTGAAAAAAATAATCTCTGTTTCTGAGGCCGCAAAGCTGGTGAAAAACAACTCGTCGCTTATGATCGGCGGTTTTCTGCGCTGTGGCACGCCGACAAAACTTATTGACGAACTGATAAAGAACAAAACCGGCAATCTGACCCTGATTGCCAACGACACCTCTTATCCTGAGCATGACCGCGGCAAACTGATTGTCAACAAACTTGTGAAGAAAGCCATTGTTACCCATATCGGCACCAATCCGGAAACCGGACGGCAAATGAACGCCGGAGAATTAGAGGTTCAGCTGGTTCCGATGGGAACACTGGTAGAGAGAATCCGTTCCGCCGGCGCCGGACTGGGCGGTTTTCTGACCCCGACCGGCATCGGCACAATTGTGGAAGAAGGCAAAGAAACTCTTGAAATCGACGGACGGAAGTATCTGTTGGAAAAGCCATTGAAAGCCGATGTGGCAATCATTTATGCGACCAAAGCCGATAAATTCGGCAATGCTTTTCTGGACGGGACGACCCGTAACTTTAATACCGTTATGGCAACAGCGGCCGAAACGGTTATTCTGGAAGCTGAGGAATTGCGCGACGAACCGCTGAATCCGGCAGAAGTCACTATTCCGGGGCTGTTTATCGATTATATTGCAATGTGAGGATAATATGGAACTTTCCAAAGAACAATGCCGCGAGATTATTGCCAAGAGAATTGCCCAAGAAATGCATGAGGGCGACGTAATTACACTGGGTATCGGACTGCCGACAGAAGTTGCCAACTATATTCCGCATGACATACATGTGATTTTTCAATCTGAAAACGGCATGACCGGCGTGGGACACCGCGATTTGAGCGCGCCGGAAAATCCGCTTGTCACAAATGCCGGCGGCATGGCCGTCACAACTCGTCCGGGCGCAGTCTTTTTTGATACGGCGATGTCTTTTACCATTATGCGCGGCGGCCACGTTGACGCGACTGTTTTGGGCGCGTTGGAAGTTGACGAGCACGGCAATCTGGCAAGTTGGATGATTCCGGGGGCTTTTGTTCCCGGCATGGGCGGCGCCATGGATCTTGTCGTGGGTGCAAAAAAGGTGATTATTGCAATGGAGCACACCAACAAAGGCAAGCCGCGAATCGTGAAAAACTGTTCTATTCCACTGACAGCTCAGGGCGAAGTTGATCTGATTGTAACCGAACGTTGCGTGATTGAGGTTACGCCAAAAGGGCTGCTTTTAAAAGAGATTAATCCGTTGTTTTCATTAGATGATGTTCTTTCTGCCGCCGAGGCAACGCTGATTGTGCCGGAAGATTTTCTGCAGAAAGCCATATAACCTTCCACCGGCAATTAGCCGGTGTTTTTCTGGATACAAAAAAAAAGAGGAAGTATAAACTTCCTCTTTTGCATTGTGCAGAAATAAGCTCTAGCGTTTGCTGAACTGATAAGAACGGCGGGCTTTGGCCTTACCATATTTCTTACGTTCTACAACACGGTCATCACGTGTCAGGAAGCCGGCTTTTTTCAGAACTGAACGCAATTCCGGTTCATATTCGTTCAAAGCTTTGGCAATACCGTGCTTAATCGCACCGGCCTGACCAGACAAGCCGCCGCCTTTTACGGTGCAGACAACATCGAATTCGTTTTCGCGATTGGCTACGACAAACGGCTGATTGATAATCATTTTCAATACCGGACGAGCAAAATAGGTATCAATGGATTTGTCATTGATAGTGATAACACCTTTACCCGGCTTTACCCAAACGCGGGCAACGGCGTCTTTTCTTTTACCTGTGGCATAAGAACGACCCTGTTTGTCGCGATTTGCTTTGCGAACCTTAACTTCTTCGGTTTTAGATGCGCTTTTAATATCTTGCAAAGATTCAATTTTTTCAGCCATTATAATGCGCTCCTTTTATTTTTCGGGTTCATTGCGGCAATGTCCAGAACAACCGGATTCTGAGCAGTATGCGGATGTTCGCTGCCGGCATAAACTTTTAATTTGGTCATTTGCTGACGACCCAGCGGATTGCGGGAAATCATGCGTTCAACAGCCTTTTGAATGACTCTTTCCGGAAAACGTCCGGCCAAAATCTTAGCCGGTGTGGTTTCTTTGATACCGCCGATATAACCGGTATGTTTGAAATATTTTTTATTGGTCAGCTTTTTGCCGGTCAATTTTACTTTGTCTGCATTGATAACGACAACGTAGTCACCACAGTCAAGGTTCGGAACATAGGAAGGTTTGTGTTTGCCGCGCAAAATCTTAGAGATTTCTGCAGAAAGTCTTCCCAGTACAACGCCTTGAGCATCAACGACATACCATTTTCTTTCAATGTCAGATGGTTTTGTTGCATATGTATTCATTGTAACTCACTTCTTTGCTAAAAAGTTTAGGATTAAAATTCAGATGAAATATACAAGATATATTTTTAATGTCAACAAGAAAAAACATCATATTTTCAATATCTTGTCTTAAGGTATCATGATACCACCAGATAACCTACTGATAATTCACCATTTTGTCATTTTTAAAGAACTAACAAATTTCACACCGGAAAAACGTGGTATACTTTCACAGCCGCTATTGTGCACAGCGCATACATCAGGATTTTAACGAGAATGAATATTTGCACAATATTGAGCTTCATGACTTTGAAAGATATGATGGCGACGAGTATGAACTTTTGTTAATATTTATCCTTTTAAGGTTTTACAGCAGATTTCTCAAGTCATACAACTTTTCCAGAGCCTCGCGCGGGGTCAGATCATCTGGGTTAACAGCTTTTAAGGCCGCAAGTGCCGGAGAATCTTTAACCGGTTCCGGTTCGGCTTCCCTGACTGCCGAGAACAGCGGCAAATCGTCCACCATTTTGGTAATGCTGCGGCTTTTACCGGAATCTTCCAATGATCCAAGCACCTGTTCCGCTCTCTTCACAACGGCTTTCGGCAGGCCGGCCAGTTTGGCAACGTGAATACCGTATGAACGGTCGGCAGCGCCTTTAATCACTTCATGCAAAAAGATAACGTCTTCATTAAACTCTTTGATTTTCATGCAGTGCAAGCTCATTTTTGGCAGTTTTTCGACCAGCGATGTCAGCTCGTGATAGTGCGTGGCAAACAAGGCGCGGCATTTATTGACCTCATGCAGGTTTTCTACCACGGCCCAAGCAATTGACAAACCGTCAAACGTTGCCGTACCACGTCCGATTTCATCCAAAATCACAAAAGATCGTTCCGTCGCCTGATTCAAAATGCCGGCGGTTTCAACCATTTCGACCATGAAAGTCGAGCGGCCGCGCGCCAGATCATCCGAGGCACCGACACGGGAAAAGATTTTATCTATCACGCCGATATGCGCCGAATCGGCCGGAACGTAAGCACCCATTTGCGCCATGATGGCAATGATGGCGTTTTGACGCAGAAAAGTCGATTTACCGGCCATGTTCGGACCGGTTATCAGCCACAGGCGGTTGTTCTCGTTCAGGCGGCAGTCATTGCAGACAAAGGCACCGCTTCTGTCTTTGGATATGGAATATTCCACAACCGGATGACGACCGCCAACGACATCAAAATCCAGACTATCGTCGACCAGCGGACGACAGTAGTTTTTTTCTACCGCCAGATCAGCCAGCGCCGCACCGACATCAAGCTCTGCCATAGCGCGGGCGGTTTTCAAAATCATCTCAGAATAGATAATAACGTCATGAACCATTTTATTATAGAGTTCAATTTCCATGGCAACAGCTTTTTCAGCGGCGCCGCGGATTTTGTTTTCCAGCTCGGTCAGTTCCACCGTGGTAAAACGGGCGGCATTCAATACCGACTGGCGGTGAATAAAGTCAGGATTTTCCAGCATTTCCGTTGCGAATTTGGTCGGGACTTCAATAAAATAACCAATGACATTATTGTATTTTATTTTCATCTGGGCAATGCCGGTCTTTTCAATATATTTACCCTGAAGTTCCAACAGAACTTTATGACTGTCATCTTTTAAGGTGCGGATTTCGTCTAATGCCGGACAATAGCCGTTCCTGATAAAGCCGCCGTCACGCGCCAACAAAGGCAGTTCGCTATCCAAAGCCCTACTCAAATCATCAACCAGATTATTATGATTGCCGAGGTTGCCAATGATCCTTGCCAGAGCTTCCGGCATGCGACGCAATTCCGCCGCACTTTCTGATTTTTGATAAGTATAAAGCAGGTTGCGTAATGCCGGTATATTCTCCAGTACAATCCGGATATTGTCCAAATCGCGCGGTCCACCGCGGCCAAGGCTCAGGCGGGAAACAGAGCGCTCAATATCAGGGCAGGCACGCAGCAACTCTCTTAAATTCTGCCGGATTTGCGGATAATCGATAAAAAAAGACACCACGTCCAGCCGACTGTTGATTTCGGCAATATCCACCAGCGGCGCAGCAACGCGCGAAGCCAGCAAACGCCCGCCGATACCGGTTATCGTGCGGTCAATCACCGCCAACAGCGATGTGCTTTTATCACCGCCGACCGTATCAAGAAGTTCAAGACTGCGACGGGTGGCGCCGTCAATCTCCACAACCTTGTTTTCACAAATTTTGACCGGTTTTTCAATCACCGGCATCTGGCCTTTCTGCGTGTTTTCCAGATAGTCGAGCAAAACGCCGGCGGCCGCGGTTTCGCACCGACTAAAGCTACCAAAGGCATCGAGCGTATCAACATGAAAAACCTTTTCAAGCCGAAGTTTGGCGTTTTCGCTGTTAAAGCGCGCCTGCGGCAAAACCGTTAATTTTTCTTTATATTCATTCAAAAGCACAAAAATATCGGGATTTTGCAAATAGCTGTCCGACACCAAAATCTCGACCGGATTGAGGCGGGACAAGACATTGCCAAGCAGGATTTCTTCTTTTTTGCCTTTGAGTTCCAGCTCTTGTGTAAAGAACTGTCCGGTTGAAATATCAAGCCATGACAAACCTAGGCAACCTGTCTGTTTGGCAATGCAGAGCAAAAAGTTGTTGCGTTTGGATTCCAAAAGATTGTCTTCCGTCAAAGTTCCCGGTGTGACCAATCTGATGACCTCGCGCCGGACAACTGACTTGACACCGCGGGCTTTGGCAGCTTTCGGATCTTCTGTCTGCTCGCAGATTGCCACCTTATAGCCCTGTTTTATCAGCCGCGACAGATAGCTTTCATAAGCATGAAAAGGCACGCCGCACATAGGAATGTCCTGATCATCAAACTTGCCGCGTTTGGTTAAGGTAATGTCCAGCGCCTTGGAAGCCGTAACGGCATCATCAAAAAACAGTTCATAAAAATCACCCATGCGATAAAAAAGAAGATAATCCTGATGCTGGGATTTTATCTCCTGATACTGCGCCATCATCGGCGTGACAGTCGGTTCTTTTTTCTCTTTCATAGTCCGCAAATTAAATCTATTTAAACTTATTGTAATATACAATATTTACAATTTCAGTCCAGTACTTTAATTGATTTTTGCCAAAGAGGTGCAAAGAAACAAATGTTTAACTTTGTCAGAAATATCTTCCCGATTGAAAAAGATACAAAATTTGCCGCAAGAATTTTGTTTCTTTCTGTACCGACGGCTCTGGTTTTTATGACGCTGGTTCTGTTCAGACTGATCTCGCCGCTGTTGGCCGTGCTTTCTCTTGCGGTCGTGGTGATTTTTAACATTGTCATGCTGTTTCCAATCACTTATGAAATGCAACAGATCCGAAAGTATATTTCCAAACTCTCAAACGGCAGCGATTTTGACGAGAAAGCGCTCAAACTCTCAGAAAATGACACGCATGATATTGTCAGCACGCTTAATGCCATGCACAGTTTCTGGGCGCACAAAACTGACATGCTGGAAGCCCAGACCATTTCTGATACCGCCGTTCTGGACAGTCTGCCAGACCCGATTGTCATGATTGACCGCGCCGGAAACATTCTGGGCGCCAATCTTTCCGCCCGTTCGTTTTTTGGTGAAAACATTACCGACAAAAATGTGGACAGCCTTTTTGCCTCAAACAATTTTATTAATGCCGTTTCCAAAGTCCTGAAAAAAGAAAGCAAATCGGAAAACCTGATTTTTTATGTGGAAAAGCCGACAAATCGCAAGCTTTATGCACATATCAAGCAGCTGCCTTGGCTTTCCAAAGGGCGAGCCGTGGCCGTTATTTCCATTTATGACATGACCAAAGCAATGAATATTGAAAAAATGCAGTCTGATTTTGTGGCTAATGCCAGCCATGAACTCCGCACGCCGCTGGCTATTATTTCCGGATTTATCGAAACACTGCAGACCTCAGCCAAAGATGACGAAGCCGCCCGCGAATCGTTTTTAAAGATTATGCAGGAACAGGCCGAGTATATGTCTTCGCTAATTGAAAACCTGTTGTCACTTTCCAAAATCGAGATGAAACAGAACAGTCTGCCTCAGGGCGACGTAGACATTATTGACGTGGTGGAAGAAGTTTCTCAGGCATTGTCTTTGCGGGCGGAAAACCGTAACATGAACATCAAAATCAAATTCGGGCGCAATATTCCAGAGATTAACGGCGACCGCGCACAAATCAAGCAGGTTATTCAGAACCTGACAGACAATGCCATCAAATACGGCGCCAACGACAGCAGGATCAGTATCAGCGTGGAAAAAGCCGGCGCCATTCCGCCGTCCAAAAGTTATAAGGTTGCCGAAGGCGAAGCTTTGGCAATTGCCATCAACAACAAAGGGCCTAAAATCGGTCCGGAAGACCTTATGCGCCTGACCGAAAAATTTTATCGCATGCAGGAGCATAAAGACCAGAATATTCGCGGTACGGGACTCGGGCTTTCCATTGTCAAGCAGATTGTCATCAGGCATCGCGGCAATCTGACCGTATCATCCACTTCTTATAACGGGACAACTTTTACAATTTATCTGCCGATAAATCTGCCGGCTGCGCGATAACGGTCAAAGGATTCCCCTCATTATCCTTCCCTTTTCTTATCTTATCTTTCCTTTCTTTCTCCGCCCCTGTTTATTTTCCGCTCTCTTTTTTTATCATCGTTTTCTTTTTTTGCTCCAAAACCCAAGCTATTCGCAAAGGGCACCCAAACCGTCCCTAATGAGAGGATGTTAAGCTTCGTCATCCAAAGACTTGTCGACGGAATAGCCAGTAGCGCGAACTGTTCGAATATAGTCCGGTCCGTAGTCGTTTAAAGATTTCCGCAGGCGGCGGATATGGACGTCCACCGTACGGGATTCCACATAGACGTTATCGCCCCAGACGGTTTTGAGCAGATATTCTCGGGAAAAAACTTTGCCCGGAACTTCCATCAATGTTTTCAGCAGACGGAATTCCGTCGGGCCGAGGTGGATATAATTCTCGCCGCGAAAAACTTTTTTCTCGCCAATGTCCATGCGGATGTCTTCATATATCAGTTCTTTTTCCTGATGAGGTTCCGGCGCACGACGCAGATTGGTTTTAACGCGCGCCAGAAGTTCCGGAATGGAAAAAGGCTTGGTCACATAATCGTCAGCACCAGCGGAAAGGCCTTTGATTTTATCTTCTTCCTCGCCTTTGGCGGTGAGCATGATAATGGGAATGTTTTTGATTTCCGGATTGCTGCGAATCAGTTTGCAGATTTCCACACCGGAGATTTCCGGCAGCATCCAGTCAAGCAGTATCAGAGAGGGGCGGATTTTTTCCACTGATGCCAGCGCTTTGTTGCCGCGAGCTTCGTGAACAACCTCGTAGCCCTCTTTTTGCAGATTATACTTCAGCATTAAAGCCAGAGATTCTTCATCTTCTATCAGCATGACGGTGTATTTCATCGTTTTTCTCCCTTTCCGAGGTTTGCCGACAGTTTACGCACAACGGGTTAAAATTACCTTAAAGCCTCGATGTTCCGCGCATATTCGCCACCGGCAAAAACCGATGTTCCGGCGACCAGAATATCTGCTCCGGCACTAATGCAGCGGGCAGCGGTCAAAGGATTGATACCGCCGTCGACTTCAAGTTCAATCTCTCTTCCGGTAGTCATTTCTTTAATCCGCGCAATTTTTTGCAAGCTGCTTTCTATAAATTTCTGACCGCCGAAGCCGGGGTTGACCGACATTATCAAAACCAGATCAAGCTTATCAAGCACATATTCCAAGACATTTTCCGGCGTGGCCGGATTGAGCGATACGCCGGCTTTCAAGCCGTAGGAACGGATTGTTGCCAAAGTCTTGTCCAAATGGCGGCAGGCTTCTGCGTGTACGGTGACAATATCGGCGCCGGCGGCAATAAACCACGGGATCATCTCATCAGGATTACTGACCATAAGATGAACGTCAAAAGGCAATTTGCTTTGCGGGCGCAAGGCTTTAACCACTCCGGCGCCAAAGGTCAGATTCGGCACATAATTGCCGTCCATAATGTCTAAATGTATCAGATCGGCACCGGCTTTTTCCAAAGCGACAATTTCTTCACTCAGACGTCCGAAATCTGCGGATAAGATACTGGGGGCAATTTTGACCATATTTTTTCTCCTTATATTATTTATCAGATAATACTTCATTTTCCTCATAAAATCCAGAAAAAATATTTTATCAGCAAGCCTTGTTTTTTATTATCCGATAGTTATATCTGCCGATGACAAGATTTTAACTTTAATTTGGGAGAAATAAGATGGGTGAAATGGCTCAACAAATCAGCAACGTTGATCGCAAAGAGCTGATTAATATATTGAATGTGGCTTTTGCCGAAGAATGGCTGGCTTATTATCAATACTGGATGGGCGCTCAGGTGGCCGTCGGCCCGATGCGCAAAGACATTGCCGCCGAATTTATGGAGCACGCGCATGAAGAACTTGATCATGCGCAAAAGCTGGCAACCCGCATTATTGAACTGGGCGGCACGCCGCTTTTGGATCCTGACGACTGGAAAAAAACAGCACAATGCAAATATGAAGCCCCGAGTGACGATTATGTGGAAAAACTGCTGAAGCAAAATCTGGTGGCAGAGCGTTGCGCCATTGCCCGTTATCAAAAAATTTGCGAGATGACTGTCGGCAAAGATTTTGCCACTTTCCATATGTCCCGCCATATTCTCGATGAAGAAATCGAACATGAGCAAGAAATCGGCGATTATATTAACGATATTGAAGCCGGCCGCGAGCATATGCACAATATGCAGAAATAATTATATTTAAGACCTCCTATACGTAAAAAACCCGTTTGAACTTTTTATGATTCAAGCGGGTTTTGCATTTTCCGCCGTGGCGGGAGTTCTAATGATATCCGAAGCAGACAAGCAGAATCCGGTCATTGGGAAACTGCAACAGGGTCCAGTCGGAATCCATTCCCATAATCCGAGCATTTGCCGGAAGCTGCATGTAGTAAAGCTGTGATGACTTTTCAGCCTGCCAGACAATATGCATTCTCTTTTGGCGAATGAGTGTATCCATCTGGCAGATTTGATCATCTGAAACAAAAGGATAGTATATGACCCGGTCTTTTTTGGGAGCTCTCCGGATGATATAACTGTAATCGTTTTGCTTTTTGCAAACGGAACACGACCCCAACAACAATGCTGCACCTAAGATATGAGAAATCAATTTAACATTTGTCATAATATTTAAATTTAATAATAGGCATTATAATAGAAGTAAGGATATTGGTTGTAGCACATTTTGTTCAAAAATCCAGCCTGTTTTTTAGAAACAAAAAAATCCCCGATTAAACAGATGTTTAAATCGGGGATAAGCTTAAAAAAATTACTCATAAATCGGCGACTTGACAGCTTCTTGCAGCATATTACCAAGAAAAAACGGAGCCCGAAAGCTCCGTTTTTATTAACTGCAAAAATCTTAAATTTCGCCGTCGGCGTAGCGTTTTGCCATAACAGACAACGGAATTGCCTTGATTTTGTCGGCATGGCCGGCCGCACCAAAAGCGATATAGCGGGCTTCGCAGACTTTTTGCATTTCTTCGATTGCCGGCTTCAAGTATTTGCGCGGGTCAAATTCTTTCGGGTTCTCGGCAAACAACTTGCGGATTGCACCGGTAATGGCCATGCGGCAGTCTGTGTCGACATTGACTTTGCGAACGCCGGATTTGATACCGCGGACAATTTCTTCAACCGGAACGCCGAAGGTTTGTGGAATTGCGCCGCCATAAGCGTTAATCAGATCCTGCAACTCTTGCGGAACGGAAGAAGAGCCGTGCATAACCATGTGGGTATTCGGCAGAACTTTGTGGATTTTTTCAATCACGTCAATTGCCAGAATATCGCCGGTCGGTTTGCGGGTGAACTTGTAAGCACCGTGAGATGTTCCGACGGCAACGGCCAAAGCGTCAACATGGGTTTCCTCAACGAATCTTTTGGCTTCGTCCGGATCCGTTACCAAACGTTTTTTATCAATCACGCCTTCTGCGCCGTGACCGTCTTCTTTATCGCCTTTGCCGGTTTCCAAAGAACCGATAACGCCGAGTTCGCCTTCAACGGAAGCGCCGACAGCATGAGCGCGGGCAACAACTTCTTTGGTGACGTTAACATTGTATTCAAAAGAAGAAGGCGTTTTACCGTCAGCTTCCAGAGAACCGTCCATCATTACGGAAGAATAGCCGTTGACAATGGCAGACTGACAAACATTAACCGAAGAACCGTGATCCTGGTGAATGCAAATCGGGAGTTCAGGAAACATCTCAATTCCGGCGGCGACCATGTGGCGAATCATCGGATCGCCGGCAAATTTGCGGGCACCGGTAGAGGTTTGCAAGATGACCGGAGCGTTTACTTTTTTAGCGGCCTGCAAAACGGCAATGATTTGTTCCATATCGTTAATGTTAAAAGCCGGAACACCGTAATTGTTTTCGGCAGCATGATCAAGAATCTGACGCATTGATACTAAAGGCATAGATTATCTCCTTATTGTTGGTTTATTATTGTTACTGCAAATATAGCCAATCAATGTAATAATGCAAGTTTTTTATTATGCTCAGTCACATAAAATCAAAGCTGCAAAAAAAACGTTCCGGAGTCTAGAAATCCGAAACGTTTTTAATTATGCACCTACACAGGCTGAGCCGCGTTTTTTTGCTTCTTCATCGCATTGTATTGATGTGTTTCAATCAATTCGATGTCGTCTTGTGTTTTTACCACGTGCCAAGTGGTGTTTTCATACGCAGAAACAAAAGCATGGAAAGGCAGAAATTCAATTTTGACCTTTACATTTTCAATTCCTGCCGCTTTTACTTTGCGTACGGTTTTGCCTTTAAAGGCTTTCAGATACCAGACTTTACCGGTGCCAAAAGCATAAAAGCAAATGTACCCATTATCCTTTTTTGCTTCTCCTACAGAAAACTCCAACCGGCCGACATGGACTTCATTTAAACTAAGCTCAATTCCGCACTCTTTTTTTGTAGCCTCAATAAACTGAGAGGCTTTTAAGATCTCTGTTTTCATAATAATCGTTTTTAAAAATTTCTTAATAAGTTAATATGGTTGTGAAGATAATATTTATTTTGCCGTTTGTCAAATAGATTTAGATAATTTTGACGATTTTTTTGTAAAGACAACAGACAAATTTTTATCTCATCCTAAAAAACTCTCGACATAAACTGTTCCGGCGCAAGCTGGCAGTTTAATAAACGAGAGTTTTTCAGTTAAGCGACGCGTTTGCTATTTTATGCAGTTTTTAACAGCATCAACAACTTCTTCTTCGGTAATACCGAAGAATTTATACAGTTCTTCAGCCGGACCGGAAGCGCCAAAGCCGTCCATACCGATAATATCCCCGTTCAGGCCGACATATTTTTCCCAGCCGAATTTGGCACCGGCCTCGACGGCAACACGCGGACAGCTCCCCAACACTTCTTCCTGATATTTTCCGTCCTGACGGTCAAAAAGCTCGCAGCATGGCATGGATACCACGGCAACGGCAATGCCCTCTTCCGCCAGTTTTTTCTGAGCCAAAACCGCCAAAGACACTTCTGAACCGGTAGCGATAATCGTGGCCCGACGCTTTTGGCCTTTGGCAACGTCAGAAATCACATAACCGCCGCGCGCCGTCAAATTTTCTGCAGCAGACGTTCGCAGCAGCGGCAGCCCCTGACGGGTCAATGCCAAAATGCTCGGTGCATTTTCGTTTTCCAATGCCAGCTGCCAGGCTTCCGCCGTTTCCACCACATCGCAGGGACGGAAAGTAAACAGGTTCGGCATGGCGCGATAAGAGGCCAGATGTTCAACCGGCTGATGAGTCGGGCCGTCTTCACCGACACCGATAGAATCGTGCGTTAAGACGTAAACTGCGCGAATTCCCATCAGCGCTGCCAGACGCATGGACGGACGCATGTAATCGGAGAAAACAAAAAACGTGCCGCCGTAAGGAATTGCGCCGCCGTGCAAAGACATGCCGTTCATGACGGCCGCCATGGCATGTTCGCGAATCCCATAAGCAATATTGTTGCCGCTGAAATCGCCTTTGGAAATGTCTTTCATTCCGGAAACTTTGGTCAGGTTAGAAGCCGCCAGATCCGCCGAGCCACCAATAATTTCAGGCACATGGGGGACAATTTTTTCCAGACACATTTGCGAAGCCTTGCGGGTGGCAACCTTGGTCTTTTCGGCGATGGCCTGTTTTTTCAGTTCATTAAGCTCGTTATCCCAGTTTTTGGGCAGGACGTCATTAATAAAATTATTAAAGTCTTTGCCGGCTTCTTTGGCGCGGGAAAGCCAGCCCTTATAAGTTTCAACATGGCGGTTGCCTGCTGTCCGCCAAGCCTGCAGGATTTCTGCTGGAATCTCAAACGGAGGATAATTCCAACCGAGATTTTCGCGCATTTTTGACAGTTCTTCCGCTCCAAGAGGAGCGCCGTGGCATTTGCTGGTACATTGTTTGGTCGGCGCGCCGAAGCCGATTTTGGTCTTACAGGCAATCAGTGTAGGTTTGTCTGACTTTTGCGCTTTTTTTATGGCTTTGATAATCTGGCAGTGATTATGACCGTCAATTTCTATCGTATTCCACTTATGCGCCTTAAAGCGGGCAATCTGATCCGTGGAGCTGGCCGAATCGACCGTGCCGTCAATCGTGATATTATTATTATCCCAGAATACAATCAGTTTATTCAGCCCAAGGTGACCGGCAAGAGAAATTGCTTCTTCCGAAATGCCTTCCATCAGGCAGCCGTCGCCGTTAATGACATAAGTATAGTGACTGCACAAATCTTCTCCGAATCGGGCGGCAACGAATCTTTCGGCAATCGCCATGCCCACAGCGGAAGAAATTCCCTGTCCGAGCGGACCGGTCGTCATATCTATGCCGTCCAGATGGCCGTATTCCGGATGTCCTGCCGTTTTGGCACCCAGCTGACGAAAATTCTTAATATCTTCAATATCAATATCTTTATACCCGAGCAGATAAAGAAGAGAATACAGCAACATTGAGCCGTGACCGGCCGAAAGTACAAAACGATCACGGTCAAACCAATGCGGCGCAGAGGGATTGAGCTTAATAAAACGGCTGAACAACACAGCGGCAACATCTGCCATGCCCAGCGGCATTCCGGGGTGACCGGACTTTGACTTTTCAATCGCATCCGCACTCAAAAAACGAATGGCATTAGCCATTTGTTCCAATTGTCGGTCATTCTTAAAAAAGCACATATTCTTCTCCTTTTATTTTTAATTCAGGTCAAAAGCGGTATCGTTATATTGTTTTTCCTGATTGGTCATCCGCAGACCGAGATTGATTTGAAAAATGCTGTCTTCCAACGTCGGCACTCGCACGTTAACCGGCTGACCGCGGAACTTGTAAATCTGTGTCGATGCCGGTACCGTTGTCTGCTCGGCAAAAGTCTTTTCACCCAAAAAGGCGGCCGGACCTTCGCTGGTGCGGTAAAACCAGTCAAATATCACAAAAGCTTCGGTCTTGCCGCCGTCAAGGCGAATCAGCTTAAACAACGGGATCAGGCTGGCTTTGGGCTGTTTGGTTTTGGCATCAAACCAGCAATAGCCTTCATAACCGTAAAGCTCGATTTTAAAAGGGTTTGTATAGCCTTGTATTTGGCTCAAATAAGCTTCAGAACGGTTGATGACAACGTTCGGGCAAGGCATTTTTTGAGGGCTGACGGAAGTCTCCTCATTAGCTCCGCCGGACAGAGTACAGGCTGAGCAAAAGCAAAAAGCCAGCAAAAAGAGTTTTTTCAGCATATATTTTCCTTTCTTGTTTTGAAAGTATAGAAAATTATATTTTTAAAGTAAACAGTCATTCCAGTGCTGCACAGTTTATCTTTTTTCCACACCTCTGATGCACTCTTACACTCTCCTTCTTTGGTCGCTGTCTTTCCTTTTTTATTTTCGGGTTTTGTTTTCTTCATAGAGTTGGGATTTCTTCTTTCTTACTTTTGCTTGATCAAAAGTAAGCAAAAATCAAGCCCAACCTCATTTTCTAAGCTTTCAGCCCAAAGTTAAGGTCACTATGCTCCATTGTCTGGTGCTTCACTATTATCTCTTTGGGCCAAAAGCTAAGAAATCATTCGGTAATCGTGCGGGTCAACTCTCCCCGTCCCTCTCTTTCAAGAGATGGTGTGACGCGGATTTTAGAAAAGTCTAAAAAACCGACATAGAATCAAAAAGCACTCCGGAGAGTGCTTTTTATCTGCTTAATACCTCGGGCTGGTTTCAATTTCTTTTCCGACCTCGCCGTTTGCAATATAATCATCGGCACAATTTGTACCGCGGCAACGTTTCAGCACTGTTGCATTTCTGCCTTTGGTCAGCCCCCGAACTTGCATGGACGGAACATAGACTTCATCGACAATGATCTTATAGGTAATATAATTAACATTGCCGTATTCATCTATAATATATACTTTAACATGATATGTTCCACCGTCTTTAGGCATCGGAGTTCCGTAGAACGTCATTGTCTTTTCATCAAACGTCAGCCAATCCGGCAAAGGACTGTCATCAATCAATCCGGCTTTAAATGTTAATTTGCCGCGGGCATTGACATCGTTCAATGCGCTTTGGGGAATCGTATACAGATAATCTTGTCCGGTTTCCAGTTTCTGGTCGGGAATATTTTCCGATGACAGATTGACCGGCGGACGCTTGGACGGCACATTCAGCAAATACGGACGATTATCGGGCAGGAAATCGCCGTCACGCCATTTTTCCAGAGTTGAATGCAGATAAACCGCAATCTTGGATGGTTTTTCACCCAACATATAATAAGGAAGCGCGTCCAGACCCAGCGCGGCATACAAGTTTCCTAAAGAAGACTGCAGTTCGATATAAGCTTTAGACGCTTTTACCTCGTCAGAAATTGCGCGAGCGGCTTCCAGCAAAGATTTCGAATCACGGCTGCCGAGTTTGACCGTAATGTCTTCGGCAATATCTTCCGACACGTTGGCGATTTCGATGTTAATCTGATAATCTTCCAGCGCCGACATATAAGATGCCCAGCCGACATACAACTGGCTCAGAACCAGATTTGTCATTCGCTGGCGGCGTAAAGCCTCTAACTCTCCGGCACGAGGATTTCTCGCATCTTCAAAAACATGATATCCGACTTCCTGAGCTTTGCGGCTCCAGACTTTATTATAATAAGACGGATTGCTCTGATAATCGTTTTGTGAGGTTGTCTTAAACTCCTGAATGGTAAATTCCAGATTTTCATCAATATTGACCATATCGCGCATTTTGAGTTCCGGACGGTTTGTCAACGCAATCCATTCCATATCGGCCAGCGGCGTACGGATATCAGGCAGTGAGAAATTACCGTACAATTTGCCGACAAGCTTATATTCGGTTGCCGGATGAAAGCCCATTAAGGCGGCCAGTTTAGTTTCGGACGCTTCCAGACCGCGTCTTAATTCCGACAAGTTTTTAACGGCTTCCATATATTCACGTTTCAGCACCAGCTTATCAGTCGGCAGATACCGGTTGAGTTTGGCCAGATCATTGGCCTGAGTGTTCAATTCATCGACTTCCAGCGTCAGCACCTCTATCATATCGTCAATCACCGGCAACAGTCTTTGAGCGGTCAGAGCCTGCCAATAAAGCACACGGGTTTCCTGCAGCAGGTTATGAATCACTTTTCGGCTTTGTTCAAAAGCCAGATTTTTGCGATATTCCTGATCAACCGTCTGATAATAAACCGTACTCATATCCAAAAGGTTCCAGGCCAGACGGAGTTCGGAATTGGCATCGGACAGGGAATCCATGTTTAAATAACCGGCCTGCCCCATAATTTCGGGAATCTGGTTGACCGGAGATTTTCCGGCTTTAATCAGGCTTTGCTCATAGCTGACGACACGGCGGGTAAAGTTATATTTCAGCGCCAGAGCCATTGCCATATACATATCTATCGGCTTGGAGATTTTGCGCGGCTGGTTCAGATACATATTCTGCATATCCACATCGGCGCGGACTGCGCTGTCCCAGTCAGAATAAGTTGCTGAAGACACCGTTGTTTCGCTTGTAGAATATCCTTCGTCGCGCGCACCGCAGGAAACAACAAAAAACATGCCTAAAACCAAACATGCCAATATTTTTTTCATAATTTAAACCCTTTATAAATACATGTATGGGTATAAATTATATCAATATTTCGGAGATTAACAGTATTTATTTGCTTTTATTCAACTTTGATGTATAAAATATTTGCATAACCCGAGCGGCGCGATAAAGGTTTTTGTTTTTATGTTTGACATTTTTTATACCGTATTCAAGTACAAAGAAAAGGAAAGCCCTGACAAGCTCGGGCTTTATCCGGAACGCGCCCATACACAGGCCATGCCGGAGCGGCGTTATCTCTGGAGCTCGCGGATTTTGGTTATTCTGGCCGTTATCAGCATGAGCATAACAATGATGCTGGCGCTTACAATCTACCTGATGCTGCCGCAAAAAACAGTTTATCCTCGTCTGTTGCAGATTAACAAATATTTTTCACAGCTTGAGCTGGTTCAGCCGGCGGAGCGGCACATTTTGGTTACCGACCTGATTGCCGAGCAGCATATTTCCGAATATATTACGCTGCGTAACGCCATTACATCCGATTATGACCAGCTGCTTTCCCGTTGGGGGCAGCGGCAGACGATTTTCTGGTATTCCGACGCAAACGTGTATAACAAATTTTACAGTACGGACGTGAAATATAATCTGATGCTGTTTAAGAAAAAAGCATTGCAGCGTTACGTTAAGGTGGAATGGGTACGGCCGCTGACTTTCGGCTTGTGGCAGGCACAATTTTTAACCATGGATATGTCTCCGGACACTGACAAGATTGATACCAAAATCTGGCGCGCAACCCTTAGGATTACCTATATGAATCTGCCATTTAAGACTAAAGACGATGCGATGAAAAATCCGTTTGGCTTTGTTGTCACCAACTATTCGCTCGGTTATGTCGGAACGCCCGATACCTCTCCGCACTATCTGCAACGCGCCAGAGAACTGGCCGAAAGCGGGCAGGAGATTTAACCTTTTAAGAAATGGTGTAGCCGTTATTGCCTTCGGCCATGCTGCAGGCATACTCAAACTCGGACTGTGACATGGAATGAATCCGGAACAAAGCCTCGCCCTCTTCCACATGATCACCAACCTTCTTAAGCAAGTCTATTCCGGCGCCGGGACTTTGAATCGCGCCGGCCAAAACGCCGATTTTATTAATACGGGAATTGTCAATGCTTTCAACCGTTCCTTCTTCTCTGGCAATAACTTCTCTGACCAGATTGCCAAGCACCGGCTGCGGCGCTTTGCCCTGTGCATGGATGATTTTGTTCATGGCTTCCAACGCCTGACCCGAATTCAGCAGTTCTTTGGCAACAAAATACCCCTGCCCGCCGCGCAGTTTGGGGTCAAACTCCAAGATTCTGCCGGCAAGGAACAAAGATTTTTCGCGCAAATCCTGCGGCGCATCATCTTTATTGCGCAAGACCTGCATAATATCGCGGGCTTCCAAAACGGCACCGACACCGTTGCCTATCGGCTCGCTGCCATCGGTAATAACGGCTTCAACCTCAATACCTATCTGATCTCCGACATATTCGGCCAGTTTGCGGATTTGCATGGCCTCTCTGGTATTTTTGATGCGGGAATTGGGTCCGACCGGAATGTCTATCAGCAGATTCGTCACACCCATTGCCATTTTTATTGCCAGAATCTCCGCGACAAGATGTTGTTGCTGGGTTGTACCGATTTGGCGCTCCACCGTAGAAATAATCTTATTGGCAGAAGCAATGTCTAAATTGCGATGGCAGGCCAGAACGCCGCGGGTTTCGGTTACAATCTCGCGAATCTCATCTTCAGTCAAGTCGACATTGGCCAAGACACTCATGGTATCGGCCACGCCGGCGCAGGAGCTCAGCGAATGCGATACGGTTTTAGGAATCGGCAGTCCGTAAGCCGCAACGATGGCCGTCAGGATAATATCCGTCTTATTGCCGGGGACGCCGCCAAGACAATGGTGATCCACCACAATGCTCTCATGATCCCAGTTGATTGTGTTATTGCCGATTAAGGCCTGTGTAAAAGACAAGACTTCCTGCGGGGTCATAAAAGCACCAGAAGCCACAAGAAAGGAAGCAACGTCCATATTGGAATAGCGCTTGTTTATAATATCATTGACAATATTATTATATTCCGCAGGACTTAAAATATTGCCGGCAATTTTGCGCTTGATAGAATTCAGGCTCGGCGGAGGAGGAGTCAGCGACAACGTGACAATCGTGCCCTCCGGCAGGTTCAACTGGTCAAAAGCTTCGGTATTCAACCCGATTTCATCCGGCGTGACAATATCTTCATCTTCAACAATTTGCAAAAAACCATACAACGGCTGGGCACCCCCGTGGACTTCAACTTTGGTAAGAAAACGAATCTCATCCATTTTATAAACCACGCAGTTTTTATGGAGATAAACAATGTTTTCATTAAAAGAATTGATTGAAATATGTTTGAGTGCCAGCATTTTTGTTCCGTTGCAAAGGTTATCGTCTTGCCGGTCATTATACACCTTATTCCCGAATTGTATAGATTTTTTATTTTTTCAAAAAAATTTTTAAAGCCTTAAGCGTTACTTAAGTTTGCCATGGTGAAGTTGTATTGTAAACAGCTAATATATTTAACAAACAACGGAGAAAAGATATGAATAAAATGTTTTTGACTATTTCCACTCTGGCTTTCACTTCCGGTTTCTGCGCCGCTGCTTTGTCCGCTCAGCCGGCCGGCGGGTTTCAGGGCCCAGGACTGCCGACTTCTACCGTAGCAGAAGCTCAAAAGCTCAGTGACGACACAAACGTCGTTTTGGTCGGACATATCGAAAAAAGTCTTGGAGACGAGAAATATCAGTTCAAAGACGCAACCGGCACCATTGTTGTGGAAATTGACGACGAGGACTGGAACGGCCTGAATGTAACTCCCCAGAATACCATTGAAATTCATGGCGAAGTTGACAAAGATATGTTTAATACTAAAATAGACGCAGACAGAGTTATTTTGAAAAAATAAACGAATAAGGCAGAAGAATGCGGATTTTACTTATCGAGGATGACCGGCTTATCGGTGACGGTCTAAAGACAGGACTGGAACAACTCGGATTTGCCGTTGACTGGTTTTGCGACGGGTCGGAGGGCGAAGAAGCCTTAATGCAGGCGCCTTACGAAGCGGTTGTCCTCGATTTGGGTCTGCCGGGGCAGGATGGCTTGTCCGTTCTGAAAAACTGGAGAAATTGCGGCCGCGACGAGCCTGTGCTGATTTTGACCGCAAAAGGAGACGTTGACCAAAGGATTATCGGCTTAAACAGCGGAGCCGACGACTATCTGGGCAAGCCTTTTGCCTTAAGAGAAGTTCAGGCCAGGCTAAATGCCCTTATCAGGCGAAAAAACGGCCAGAACAATCCGCTTCTCAGCTACAAGGACATTACTTTTAATCCGCAAACGCTCAAAGTGACAGCCGACGGCAAAGATGTAATATTATCCCCAAAAGAAACCGCGCTTTTGAAGCTGTTGCTTTTGAACAAGAACAAAGTTCTTTCCAAAGAGACCATTGAAAACAAGATTTATTCCTGGGAAGAAGAAATTTCGAGCAATGCCGTGGAAGTTCATGTGCATCATTTGCGCAAAAAACTCGGCAAAGATATTGTCAAAACAATTAATAAAATCGGATATATACTGGGTGAAGAATGAAAAATCTGAGTTTACGCCTGCGACTGATAATTTTGTTTGTCGGCTTTTCGTGCCTTATCTGGGCAGCGGCCGGTTTTATCTGCTGGCAGGAAAGCAAAGAAAAAATCGATGAGTTTTTCGACAGTTATCAAATACTGCTCGCACGGCAAATGGCTTCGGCTGATTGGAGCCACGTTTCCATACAGACACAAAAAATTACCAATAAAATCATCAAAAGCATTAAAAACGCCGAGGAGGAAGATGAGGCTATAGGCTTTGCGGTGTTTGACACCGGCGGGAAAATGGTTTTTCATGACAACGAAAACGGTAAAGATTTTTCTTTCAGACCGGAAGTCGGTACTTTCAGCAAGCAAAAAGTGGACGATGAATGGTGGCGGATTGTATGGGTTAAATCCGCAGACGGAAATTTTTATATTGCCGTCGGGCAGGAAAAGGAATATCGCACCGATATTACAATGGACATGGTAGAAGAATTTTTGGCACCATGGCTCGGCGGTTTGCTTCTTTTGCTTATTTTAACCATCTTTATTATTTCACGGGAGATTTCTCCGCTCAAAAAACTGGCTTCTGATTTGGAAAACCGGCAGACGGACGATTTATCGCCTTTGAGCGGGGGAAACCTGCCTTCGGAAATCCGGCCGATGATTGCGGCTATCAACCGCAGAATGGCACAAATCGGCAACCTGTTGCAAAGGGAAAGAAGCTTTATTTCAGACTCGGCTCATGAACTCCGCACGCCCCTGACAGCATTGAAAATTCAGCTTGAAGTTGCTGAACTGGCGGGTAATGATGATAAAATGCGACAAGAAGCTTTGCAAAAGCTTGGTATCGGCATTGAACGATCTACCCGACTGGTCGAACAACTGCTTGCATTGTCCAGATTGGAAGCGAATCAAGCTCAGAATGAGATTTTTGAGCAGATTGACTGGGACAATATTATCCGGCAGATTAAGGACGAGTATGCTTCTGCCGCCGTAGCGAAGCTTATTACATTTCAGGAAAGCCTGACAGCGCCAACGGTTATTAATGTCGGGAATACGGTCTTATGCGCTTTGCTGATGCGCAATCTGATTGACAATGCCGTTAAATACAGTCCGAAAGGCGCAGTTGTCAGAATTGAACTCAATACTGACAACATTAAGGTAATCAACTCCGGCGCTCATGTCGAAACCGCTCATTTGAGCAGACTGAGCGAGCGTTTTTTCCGACCGGCAGGACAGAAAGAAAACGGCAGCGGCCTCGGATTGGCCATTGTCAGTCGGATTGCAGGCCTTTACGGTTGCTGCCTGCATTTTGCCAATACCTCCAAGGGTTTTGAAGTCAGGATTGAGAGAGAGAATATTTAAAAACAAAAAATGCTATTTATCTTTCTTTTTTTGCGATATACCTATTTACAAAGGCGGACTGTATATCGCACAATTGTTTAACTGAATTTAGATCTACCCATTCGTCCTCAGCATGATAACCCCCGCCTGTATAGCTATGTAATATTACGGAAGCTCCTTTTTTATCCTTTAACATTCCCGAATTAGACATACGTCCATCTCTAACAAAATCAACCTTTTTAGAAATCGTATCTTCAACAATTTGTTTATATTCTTCTATTATTGGATTATTTCTATCTTCATTTACAAACCCTGTTTCATAACGGATTTCATAGCGTGTTTTGCCGACTAAACAATGATTGAAAATTTCTGAAAGTTTTTTACCATCCATACCATTGACTAACCTAAAATCAAGTTGCGCAGTCGCAATATCGCTTACTCGGTTAATCTGTGAACCTCCGTTAATCGTGCCAATATTTAAGGAATCAACCCAATAATACCGTCCAAATGGCTGTTCATCTGGTTTTTTATCCATCTCAAAATAAGGGAAATACTCTCGTATCTTTTGGATTGTTGCCAATAATTGATCTATGGCACTTTTCCCTTCCCACGGCAGCATACCGGAAGCTTTTTGTCCTTCAGATATTAAATTAACAAATACAACATCCTTATTTTTTTCAACTATTGTCGAAATCCCGGAAAGTGCGTCAATATCTAAAATAATATCAGATTTTATCCCCAAATCTTGAACAAAATCCATACTTCTGGCTTCTTGTATTTCTTCATCAGAAGTTAAGACCACTCCCATATTGATATCTTTATTTTCTCTTTTAACCCAACTTAATAATTCCAACCCGACTTGCAACACCTGTTTTCATATCAAAAGAGCCACGACCTGTTAAAACCTCATCAGTAAGTGTCGGGGTGAAAATTTTATCAGAACCAGGCACGACATCAATATGCCCTAATGACATAATATCAAAATTTCTTTTCTCACCATTACTAAATATCAAAACGGGATTGTTGCCATTATCATGATATTCATAATATAAATTATTACGCAGGGCATAACTATCCAAAAACCGAGCACATTTTTGTATTTCGTGATAATGTCTTGAAACTGTTTTCAGCCTGATTAGCTTTTCAGCCAACGATACAACATCTCTTATCATTTTTCCCGTCACTCAAAAATATAAATTTCTTCTTCAATGTTATATTCCCCAACAGAAAGTTTTCTGTTGTAAGATATATTTTCTTTTCCGCCCATCTTTTTATAAAAAGCAGAAGCCGATGCATTGCCTTTTAACATATATAAATAAAACGGCTGATTGCTTATGATTTTTTTATATTCTTTAAGAAGTGCTTGCCCAATTCCTAATCTTTGATATTCGGGACTGACATATATGGCATATACCTCATAAGGAACACTTATGTCATCTCTTTTCTTTCCTGCCCATAAATAACCGCAAATTTTATTTTTTTCATAAACCAAGACAGTATAACAGGGATTAGATATATGTTCTTTCCAACTGTTTATTCTGTTTTCATCATCTTTTCTGTTCTTTAATAATTCCTGCGGCAAAAGCCCCGTGTATGCGTTCTTCCAGGTTTTGACACTTATCTCTGAGATAGTCAAAGCATCAGCAAGTTTGGCTTTCCTGATATTACTCATCAATTTCTCCTAAAAAACAATTATCGTCACTATTGTTAAGCTCACCATATTTATATAAACTGGATGCTCTGCACCCACCGCAGCAATTAACAAATTTACAATTTCCGCATTTTCCCTTAAAGCTGCTTCTATCACGTATAGTGCTTAAAATATCAGAATTATTCCAAATATCTTCCAACCGCTGTAGCTTGACATTTCCGCAACTTTTTCTAATAAAGGGACAAGGGAAAAAATCTCCTTCTGCCGTAATATAACCTGCGGCAATACCCGCTAAACACCCTCCCACTATTCCGTGCTTTAAAGGCAAAGATTGAAAAAAATTCATCTTATCTTTATCTACCAAAAATCTAAAATGATGGGAAAGCATAACATTAGAATTCTCTTTTGCGATAGAAACTATATCCGTGAATACTGATTTTAATTCTTTCGGCTCCGGAACAAGTTGTTTCAGTTCCTCTCTTACTGGAATTAAACAATTAAAAGCTATTTTACAATTCCTGTCTAACGCATACTGTATTGAATCGTTGATTGATGTTAAATTACTTTTATTTATCGTGACATATAATGTTGTTTGAATGTCATTTTTATGCAAAAGGGCAATCACATTTTCCAATTGAGAAAAATAATTTTTCCGCAAAGCCCCTTGTTTATGGGGTAATCCGTCTAAACTCATTTGTATTCCGGAAAACACCTTGCATTTTTTCGCAAGTTCTTCAGTCAATAACGTGCCATTTGTTAATAAGGCAATATCAGGCAATCCGATATTTCGTGCTAACTGAGCAAATTCAAATAGTTTTTTATGTAATAATGGTTCGCCCCCGGTAAAGACTAGCCTGTTTACTCCCATATCATTGGCCTGTGTTATTGTGTTTTTTATCCATTCATCTTCCAAATCAACAGCTTGGTTTCCACCAACATAACAATGTTTACAGTTCAAATTGCACCGTTTTGTTATTTCAATCTCTAGGATGTGAAGTCCGCTTGTATTTTCTCTATATTTCATAGGCTTTAAACTCCTGACAATATGGATCTGTTTCAAAAACATCTTGTTTTAACATATATCTTGGTGGAATTGTCATCACGAAATGAACATGGTCTTTATCAAAGCCAATCTGCTCTATCTCACATCCTGGGATACTTCGTAATAGCTTGGGCATTAACTTCTTGATATACTCAACAACGCCA
>CAKQRB010000024.1 GCA_934271195.1 uncultured Alphaproteobacteria bacterium
GATATTGAAAATGTTCTTAAGGTTACCCTTTTGAATAGCAACGGCAGAGGAACTGCCCTCACACAGGAGGGAATGTATTATGCCAAAATCGCAGAAACTATAGTTTTGTCATTGCGCAAAATGAGCCATGCGGAAAATTATTTAAGTATGGTCAATCATACCTTAAAAATTTCGATGCCGGATATAATCTCTTACGATTTTGGAGAAAATAATATTAACGCTTTTATCAAATCCAACCCGGACGTTAATATTGTAACAGAAATAGAAGACCGTCCGGGTGCCAAGGCTGACATTTGTCTTTCGTTGTATCCGTTAAAAGGCGGCAGTTGGGAGAAAATAGCAGAAAAGAATATTCCCTGCGGGTTATACGCATCAAAAAATTATCTGAAAAAATATGGCATGCCGAAAAATTATAATGATATGATAAAAAGACATCGCATCTGTAACAAAAGTTCCAGTGAATACTACATTCCGGGTTGGGGAGAGGTTTTGAGGACAGCTCACTTTATTGTATTATGGAATGATTCCATATTTTCTCACTATTCGGCAATTAAAAACGGTGTAGGCATAGGGATATGTTCTTGTGATTACGGACGCCGCAACCTTATCAGAGTAAATACGATTTCCAATTTTGATACCTCCTGCAAAATATATTTAAATGTCCGCAAATATGTTTTGACTACACCGCAGCTCAAATCTTTTCTCGAATTTTCGAAAGGCTTTTTTAACGGCCAAAATCAACAGCGGTATTCCAAACTGGTTAAAAAGAAAATGTCACGATAAAGGGCAAAACGCCGTCCTTGTGGGTAATTATTTTTTTATTGGCAAAGAAAAGACTTTAAGGCACAATAAAACATAAACAAATTATCGTGAGGAGAGAAAAATGGAGCTGGAACTTTGGCAATCTCTTTCAATAGCCGGACTGGTGCTGCTGATTGTAGAAATTCTGACGCCGACCATGTTTTTCATAAATCTGGCGCTGGCCTGCTTTGTAACGGCGTGCGTCTCTGTTTATTTTGACAGCCTGAATATTCTTGTTCCGGTCTGGGTTGTTTCGTCAGCCGTTTTCTTATGGCTGTTAAAGCCGTTGCAAAATCGCAATAAGGTCAGTGCCGGTACCGGAATGGACAAGTATGTCGGTCAAAAAGCCAGTGTGATAGAGGCCATAGATGATGACGGCGGCGTGATTTCGATTTTTGATGAACGCTGGAACGCCCGTAGTGAAAACGGTGAAAAATTTGCTGTCGGAAGCAAAGTGTATATTACGCGCAATGAAAATTTAACCATGTTTGTAAGAAAGGAAAAGTAAAATGTTATGGTGGGTATTGGTAGCGCTGGTTGTTATATATGTGCTGAAAGGCATTATTATTATCCAGCAGGCAGAGGCCGTTATTGTCGAGCGCCTCGGAAAATTTGAAAAAGAACTGTCACCGGGGTTAAACTTTATTTTCCCGATATTGGAAGCGCCGCGGGCGATTGCATGGAAGATAACTCAAAAATTGCCAAACGGCGACAGCTATTCTTATATCAAGGAGCGGATTAAAATAGATTTGCGTGAATCGGTATATGATTTTCCGCGTCAAAACGTTATTACAAAAGACAACGTAACTATCAGCATCAATGCATTGCTCTATTTTCAGATTGTAAATGCAAAGAGTGCGGTTTATGAGATTCAAAATCTGCCGGAAGCTATTGAAAAACTGACCCAGACAACCCTGCGTAACCTTGTGGGCGCAATTGACTTGGACGAGACTTTGGTTTCTCGTGATAAAATTAATCATGAACTGCGGGCAATCTTGGACGAAGCCACCAATAAATGGGGTGTCAAAGTCAACCGCGTTGAGTTGCAGGATATTATCCCGCCGGCAGACATCCAACAGGCTATGGAAAAACAAATGAAAGCCGAACGTGAACGCCGTGCCGCTATTTTGGAAGCAGAGGGGTTGAAGAAATCAGCCATTTTGAAAGCTGAAGGTCAGAAAGAAGCAGAAATTAACCGCGCCGAAGGTGAAAAACAATCAGCTATTCTGCGGGCAGAAGGAACTGCCGAGGCTCGGGTTAAAAACGCTAATGCTGAGGCCGAGGCTATTCGTGCCGTCAGCGAGGCCATTGCGGCCAAAGGCCAGCCGGATAAATACCTGATTGCCATGAAGTATCTGGAAACGCTGAAATCCATTACCGAAGGTGAAAACAATAAGGTTGTTTATATGCCTTATGAAGCCACCGGCATTTTGAGTTCGATTGACGGGATTAAACAAATGCTGGAGAGTGGCGGCGAAAAAACGCCAAAGAAATTGGCATAAAAATTAAGACCTTCGCAATGAACTGTCCCCAAAAAGTTGGACAGTAAAAAAATGGGGGGAGTATGTAAGACATCACCCCCATTTTATCACTCACACACAACCCTTAAATTAACAAACTTCTAATAAAAGCCGAAAGGACAACTACTCACAACTGAAGTAGGCGTAGGCGCTGCCGTAGGTGATGGCGCCGCCGTGGTTGCCGCCGCAACCTTGGAAGACCGGGGTACCGCCAGAGGCTCGACAACTTGCCTGCATATCATCACAATCAGAATGAACAAAACTCTTGCATTGTTGATAACAACTTTTACCCTCATAATTCCGGCAATTGCTGTCATCATAATGTGATGTACCACTATATCCGCAACTACTATACCCACAGCACCATCCGCTCGTTGGCACAGGAGTTACGCATGTACCATTATTACACGTCTGGTTGCTCGAGCACTTGCTGTTGCCGCAGGCCTCGTAATAAGCCGTGCCGCTCTTCGTACAGCTCTTGTCGCCCACGTTTTTACACTGCGAGTCGCATGTTGCTTTCGTGACCGTGTAGGTACACGGTTTCGCGCAAAAATATTTGCTTGTATCAAACGGACAAGCCACTCCGCTCCCCGAACATTCCGAACTGCTGTATTTATATCCCAGACTGGCACATTTCAACACCGGAGTACAGGCGCCGTACGCCGTGCTGCTCCCGACCAGCAGCAATCCTGCCGCACTCAATAACAATCCTTTTCTCATCGCCTTTCTCCTTTGTTTATTTCCCTGGTTCTTTACCTTGGTTCTTTTTCTTCAAAACACATTCTCCGTCACATCACCGCCATAGCATCGCGGGTCGCAAGGCACCGCATAAACCGATCGCTGCCGACGTTCGGCTTACATGCAGTAGCGGTAAGTCAAATCAAACGGACAAGCAATGCTTGCGCCCGAACAACTTACATTCT
>CAKQRB010000025.1 GCA_934271195.1 uncultured Alphaproteobacteria bacterium
AAAAACTCCTTTGCTTTTATTTAGACAATTGCCAGACCATCTCTAACATAATAGCAAAGGAGTTTTTACGTGCAAAGCTGTAAGCTCTTTGGAACCACGCGCCTAGCGCGTGGTTTTCTGGATACAATAAAAAAGCGGGAGATTAATCCCGCTTTTTTCTTATTGCCAAGGATAATCTTGGGCGTTGACAAGTTTTATTTCAAACACCTTATCCAAAAAAGAAAACAGATAAACATATTCTTCCATTCTCACATGGCTGGTATTTCTTCTTAATTTTTCTATCCGACCTTCCATAAAATCTATATGGTCCGCCAGTTCCGTACTTGTTAAGCCCTGCTCCGTCATTATCCGGTTTAATTCTTTATTACAATAACTCCGGAAGGTCTTATACCACTTTTTTCTATATTTTCTTGATAACATTTCTTTTTAGCTCCTTGATTTTGTTAAAACAAAACCACCTTAAAAACTAAGGTGGCGGAGCTGAAAAACTGTGCTAGACAGTCACCTTGATTCGCCCGCAAAGCGGCTTATTTCCGGTACTCCGCCTCAAAGCGGATTAGCTAGCAAGATGTTTTTCAGACACCGCAGCCCGTCTCCGGACTGCGGCTATTATCATAAAGTATTGCAGAGATTTTGCAAGCAGAATTTGGTAATAAAAAGAGACATAAAAAACAGATAGACAAGATATAAAAAAACAATTAAAATTTTGCTTTATAAAAAAGGAAAAAAAATGACCGAGATTTTTGACGTTATTGATATTAATCGCAACAGCCTTCACAAAACAGTTCGTCGAGGGATTGACCCTCTCGGTGACAATGAATATAATTTGGCAGTTGATGTCATATTTGTTAATCATCAGAAAAAACTGTTTTTACAAAAACGAGCGGCTTGTAAAAAATCGTATCCTAATTTTTGGGGACCGACAGGAGGAGCGGTTCAAACAGGAGAAAGTGCTCTTCAAGGCCTAATCAGAGAATGTGAAGAAGAAATCGGGATTATTCCCGAGTTACATAACACTCTTACAACATTTTGCAATATTTATCATCATACGATTATAGAAACCCGTCTTATTCTTCAGGAAATTAATCTGGCAGATTTACGTTTTCAAGAGATTGAGGTTTGTACTGCTAACTGGTTAGATATTTTGGAAGTTGAAAAGCTGTTGGAGAATAATCAAATTCTTCCGTCAACCATTCCGGCTGTTCGACAAACTGTTGAATTTATTAAAACAAAGCTTTAACCGCGCGGCGGGCGGAGAGAACCGCACCATTCAGGCAGCAGGGATAATTTTTCAATGTCCAGTCTCCGGCCAACATCATATTGGCATATTTGGTTCGGCAATTTCGCGGGCGTTTGGCATTATTTTTTTTATCTTGAGCAATCGTAGCAAATTTATAATCCCTGACCCGATAAGCCGGCAGGAAAAACGGTGTCTGGTTGCGCAAAGCATTGATTCCCAGCCATATCCAGCGGGCAAACTCTTCTTTATTGCCGATTTTGCCCTGAAAATTGCTGATTGTAACCGCCAGTGTGTTTTTGTTCACAAAAGCCCAGTCGGCCTGTGTATTTATCAGTCCCAACACGCCTTTTTCCCCCGGCAGCCACAAGCGTGTGCTTACATGGTAAAAAACGTTGACAATGCGGTTATACTCAAAAACTTCGCCGCCGAATATCTTATGATAAGCCCGAGAATCCAGCGCCGAAATAACTTTTTCATCTGAACCAACCGTAATTTCTCCCTGATTAAAAACCAGTTTTTCAATCCTGTCTTTTCCCTCCGCCCGTTTCAGCCGCCAGCCGGTTTTCAGCTCGTCAATAAACGGCAGAAAAGAATCCACCAAATCCGGCGTCAGATTGTTACCGGAATAAAATAAACGGGTTTGGAGCGGCGTATACGGGAACAAAGCCGCCGCAACCGTCCACAAGCTGTGCCGGTCAATTTTTTCCGCCGCGGTATTAAATATGGAAAGCAAAATATGGCGAACAAAACGCAGCGGATTATAACTTAACTTTAGTTCGGAAAAATCATAAAAAGGGATCCGAAAAACATTTTCCCGCCCGCGATAAAAGCGCAAAATTTCTCGATTAGCGCCGAGAATACCGTGCGTAGCGTTATCCAGTTCCCCGTCCCATTCTTTGTCATATCTGCTGAAAGCCCGACCGCCGACATGCGACGTTGCTTCATAAATAATTGTTTTGATTTGCGGGGATTTTTGTTTGAGATAATAAGCGCAGGCCAGTCCGGAAATGCCGCCGCCAAGGATATGAACTTTTTGTAGCGCACCACGTCTCATTTTTTGAAATAAGCCCGCAAAGCCAGTGACAGTTTTTTGAACTTGCCGAGCGACGGCTTTGGAGATATGACTTCCCAGCCGCGGTTTTCCATCATATCAAAATAGCGACGGTAGATATTTTCTATCATGCGGACATGACGGCTGATTTTTTTATCCAACTGCGGAATCAGCTTGTCGGCTTTGGCATAATTGTCTTTGGCCTGACGCGCCAGCTCCTCGCGGGCAACCACCAGATTTTTATCCACCACGACACTCATCGGGTCAGTCACCGTTATCTGCGCCTTTTCCAGATATTCTCTGGGGATATACAAGCGATTGTTGAGGGCATCTTCCTTGACATCGCGCAAGATATTGGTAATTTGCAGCGCGTTGCCCAGAGAGGTGGCAAGATCATTGATAACCTGTTCATCCTTGCAGCCGAGAATCCGCAAGGTCAGACTTCCCGGAACACCGGCAACACCGCGGCAGTAGCGGTAAAACTTGTTCAAATCCGGCGCCTGAACCGGATTGGGAACATCCATGCCGATACTGTCAATCAGATGCAAAAATTCTTCTTTCGGCAGCTTAAAGCGCATACAATTTTTATAAATTTTGCGGCCAATTTCGGTGGTCGGGATTTTCTTGTCAAAGATATTGTCCATTTCTTCGCGCCAGGCTTGCAGCAAATCTATCTTCTCGGACATTGAGTCATCGCCGTCGACAATATCGTCAATATGGCGGCAGAAAGCATAAATCGTATACATGGCGTTGCGCTGTGCCGCCGGCAGAAACCTCATGCTCCAAAAAAAAGAGGTACCTGACTTTTTTACAATCTGTTTAATGTTGTTCATATAGCAGTCCTTGATATTTTTGTTTTGGTAAACAAGGCGCGAAAAACACCGCTGATTACCGCACGCATCCAGTCTATTTTAGACAGTTTGACGTTTTTTTGCAAGACATCCTTCTTGTTTAGCTTTTTTAGCATGATATTGGTTAAGGAAAGAATAACGCAAATTTGCATTCTCAGCCGCAAGCTGCGGGTAATGGCCGGCAACAGCGCCGCGTCTTTGAGCATTTTTTCCAGACGCGCGATGATTTCGGCGATCAGCTTTTTTAACTCCGGAGAAGACTTGTCCTGCCGCAGGTCATCTGCTGAAACCCCATATTTTTCCATCAGTTCAGACGGCAGATATATGCGATTTTGCACGAGCAAATCATATTTTATATCCTGAATATGGTTGACAATCTGCAAAACCGCGCACAAAACGCCGGAAGGCATGTAAGTCGAAAGATTTTCATCATGAACAGCCAGCATAAAACGCCCGACCGGCGCCGCCGAATAGCGGCAGTATTCCAAAAGCTGCTCCCAGGTTTCATAAACATGGCCGCGACTGTCTTGACGAAAAGCCGTCAGCAAATCCGTAAACAATGATGTATCCAGCAGTTCTTCACAAAAAGTCCGGCGCAGGGCAGACAAAAACAAAAAGTCATCCGGCACTTTTTTCTGATAACCGAGAAAAATGTCTTCCGCCTCGCTGAGTTGGGCAAGTTTCTGGCGGACAGACAAATCCGGCGCGTCGGCAATATCATCGCAGTAGCGGGCGGCACGGTAATAGGCATTGACTAACGGACGGAGCGAGGATTTTATCAATAATCCGGCAACAGGAAAGTTCTCGTCTTTTTGCTGTTTTGAACGTTTTTTCATTTTATGACCTCCAGCCATGGAATGATATCTGCCAGCGCCCGCTGCGTATAGGCTTTTTTGCGGTCCAGTCCTTTGAGCTTGCGGAATTTGCCGTTCGCCGTCGTCTCGCCGGAGATGGTCGGAAAAATTCCGAAGTTAATGTTCATCGGCTGATAATCCTCCGTATTGATATCATCAATCAAATGAGCCAGCATGGCGCCAAAAGCCGTGGTCCGCGGCGGCAAAACGGGCTTTTTATCCTGCAACCGGCAGGCTGCAAAGTAACCGGCTAGATAGCCGGTACAGGCGTTTTCAATATAGCCTTCACTGCCGGTAATCTGTCCGGCAAAGCGGATATGCGGCAGAGTTTTGAGGCACAAAAAGTTGTCCAGAAGTTCCGGACTTTTGATAAATGTATTTTTATGGATGCCGCCCAAGCGGGCAAATTCGGCATTTTCCAAGCCGGGAATCGTCCTAAAAATCCGCTGCTGTTCCCCATATTTGAGCTTGGTTTGAAAACCGACCATGTTGCGCAGCGTGTCTTCTTTGTTATCCTGCCGCAGCTGAACAACGGCATAGGGTTTGGACACCGTGTTCGGATTGGTCAGGCCGACGGGCTTCATCGGGCCGTACAGCAACGTGTCTTCACCGCGTGCCGCCATGACCTCAATCGGCAGACAACCCTCGAAAAACGACACTTTTTCCCAATCATGAAAGCTCACCTGTTCAGCGTTTTTCAAGTCTTCGACAAAGCGGTAATACTGCTCTTTGTCCAGCGGGCAGTTGATGTAGTCAAACTTGTCGCCCTTATCATAGCGTGACTGATACCAGGCTTTGGAAAAGTCTATGCTTTCTTTATAAATGACCGGCGCAATGGCATCATAAAAAGACAGTGAGCCGTTGCCGATGTGCTTTAAGATATCCGCGATCAGGGAATCGCTCGTCAACGGTCCGGAAGCAATAATGACCTCGCCCCAGTCCGCCGGCGGCAGAGCCGTAACTTCTTCATGCACAAATTCTATCAGCTGATGAGATTTTAACTTTTCTGTCACGAGTACCGAAAATGCATCGCGATCAACAGCCAGAGCTCCGCCGGCCGGAACTTTTGAGGCATCGGCACATTGCATAATCAAAGAGCCGGCCAGACGCATTTCCTGATGCATCAGCCCGACGGCGTTATGTTCGCAATCGTCTGAGCGCAGCGAATTGGAGCAGACAAGTTCGGCGCAGCCGGGGTTTTTGTGCGCCGGAGAAAATTTTTGCGGCTTCATCTCATGGAGAATCACTTTTATCCCGCGTGAGGCCAGCTGCCAGGCGGCTTCTGAACCGGCAAGTCCGGCGCCAACGATATGTACAATGTTTTTTTTCATCCTCGTTTCCTTGTAAGTCTGGTTAAAATACACTCATTTATTCACAAAATCAAATAGATTTCTTAATAAATGTTGCTTATAAATTGATAACGGCTAAAAAAGGGTATAAAGTCTGGTTAGTTAAAGATATTCGGGAACAAGGTTATATGAAACATTTGGCACTTATATTTGCGTTTACAGGGCTGCTGGCAGCAGAAGCCCGTGCCGACGTATCTTTTGACCCGATGATGTTCTCCAGCGAAAAAGAGGCCGAAGCCGCCGCTTTTCAGATTAAGCCGCCGTCAAAAGACGATGTCAAGGGCGATGCCCTGCAGCAAATTAAAGCCCGCCGTCGGCAGACACAGCCTTTGCTGACGCCTGTTCAGGCCGTTCAGCCGCAGCCCAAGTTAATGGACGAATCAGACCTTGATTTTCCCGAAGATGATGACGAGATTCAGGAGGACGGCGCCATTGCCCCTAGAATCCAACTACCGCAGGACAAACCGGCAGCGCTTTCCAAAATAAAAGCGCCGGCGCCGCAAAGCGAACTTCAGACTCCGCCGAACACATCACAAGGGCTGGTAGACTCCATTGCCGACAAAGATGCGGCAAAAAAAATTGATTTAACGCCGAGCCTGCCGCAAAATGTGGAAAAAACATGGATCGGCAAGATTACCGAAAAAGCCGCGAAAGAACTTTCTACTTCGGCCGAAAAGAAAAATGACAGCGATGCAAGCCTGAAAGAGCTGATGCAAACTTCTGCCAAAACCCAGAACAAGCGTTCAAACGCTTCTGTTTTTGATATTTCCGGCGTTATGCTCAGAATGTCAAAGGAACAGGTGGAGCGGATTATGCAGAATCGCGGTTTTCAGAAAGTTCATGAAAAATTTGAAATTCCAAACTTTATTCGCTGGCGCAATGAAGAAAAATGCCGCAACAGCGGTGTGGTCGGGTATGAGCGGCTGGCAAACTGCGTGGCCGAGACTGCCAAAAAAGACGGGCACAGGTATACCGATACGCTAAAGTTCAGCAAATTTGACACCAAAGTACATATCAGTGTGCATTTTACCAGCAACTTTACCCGCAACAAAGTTTATAAAATTACTTATAAAAGTATGTCGCAGACCATTACCGGCAACAGCCCGAAGGCCATTTATCTCCGCAACATAAAAATTTATGACTTTTGGAAAAAGGTCAATCAAAAATACGGCACGCCCGACAACAAAGATGAAGTTATTTGGGGAATGGGCGGGACAAAACCTTATCTGCAGGCCTCTTCCGGTTATATGCTGTTGGAAGACCCGATGCTGCGAGAACTGGACTTTACCAGAATGTCCCGCGAAGACCAGCGTTATATGAACACGGACTTGTACAATTTTTAACCAGGGGAAGATATGAACAACGATTTTAACGATACATTGATTGCCGAACTTATCTGTACAAGAATCAGCCATGACCTGATCGGAAACATCGGGGCGGTGGCTAATGCCGTGGAACTGCTGGAAGAAGGTGATATGGATTTTCTTGATGATATCAAGTCTATCTTAAAAGTCAGTTCATCCGTTCTTTCGGCGAGGCAAAAGTTTTTTCGCATGGCTTTCGGACTGGAAAACGCTAATTTGGAAAATATGCCGCTGGTCAGAAAAACAACAGAGGAATATCTGGCAACGCTCGGCAACCGGAATTTTCCGATAGAATTGCAGATGGCAATTCAGAATCCCAAATTTTCCCGTCCGGCAATGGTCGGCACCATGATTCTGGCCGATACGATTATCAAAGGCGGCTGGATTAAGGTAGAAGAAAGAAACGGAAAATTATATATCGGTTTTTACAGCGAGGTCGAACCGTCAAAAGAAAAAACGGCGGCACTGAAAAACATCTGCGAGGGAAAAGACTGCGAAATTTCCGCCCAGTTTGCGCCGGTGTTTTACTTAAAGAAAATTTTAAACTTTGCCGGTTATAATTTAGCGTTTATTGAAGACGGTGTGTTAGGTTTGGTTATGGGTTAAAGGTGGTATCGTGAAGTGTATTATTGCTGACGATTCAAAAATTATCCGGATGGTATTGTCCAAGATTTTTTCTAATCTCGGACTGAGCGTTTTGGAAGCCGAAGACGGTGAAGACGTATTGGAGCTCTACCAAAAAGAAGAGCCGGCTCTGATTATCATGGACTGGCGGCTGCCGATTATCGACGGGATTGACGTATTATACAAGATCCGCGGAGAATATAAAATCCGCCAGCCTAGAATTATTTTCTGTTCGTCAATCACCGATGAAGGCAAAATCCGCGAAGCTTTGGACGGCGGCGCCGATGACTATCTGATGAAGCCGTTTGACGAGGAGATTATTGTCAGCAAACTCAAAATTCTGGGAATGATTAAGGAATAAACATGAACAAAAGTGATTTTGATTATTTGTTGAAGATTCTTAAGGGAAATGCCGGTTGGGATTTTTCGGAAGAAGAATATTTTATTTTAGATAAAAAAATCACCAATTTTGTTCGAGAAAAAGGGTATGCCGCGGTGGAAGAACTGATTGACGAGGTTCGTATCGGGCAGAAATCTTTTATCAGCCAGCTGATTGAATCGCTTACCCTGCTCGGCACCAGCTTTTATCGTGATTATAGCGTATTCCGGCAATTCGAGGACAATATTTTGCCTTATTTGCGCGAATATAACCGCGGCGTAAAAAAGCTCAGAGTTTGGAGCGCAGGCTGCTCAACCGGTCAAGAAACATATTCCATTGCAATTTCGATTAAAAATAAGCTGCTGAACGTGTCTGATTGGGATATTGACATTATCGGAACAGATATTTCCGAACAGGCAATTGTCAAGGCCAAAAACGGCAGTTACAACCAGTTTGAGATTCAAATGGGGATGAATGCCCGCAAGATTATTGACAATTTTCATTATGAAAAAGACAGCTGGCTGGTAAATGACGACATTGCATCTATGGTCAGCTTTAAGAAAAATAATTTGCTTGACGACTTTTCATTGTCCAAAAAATTTGACGTGATTTTCTGCCGTTATGTCTTGTCCATGTTTACCAAAGAATACCAGAAAAAAATTGCCCGCAATATGTTTAACGTTCAAACGCCGAACGGTTTGTTTTATGTTGGCAAAACAGAAAAAATTGAGGGGATTGAAGAATTTTATTCCAAAGTTCCGGGTTTTGACGGACTTTATCAGGCCAGAAGCGTTGATAAGGTGCAAAAACTGACTGCCCCGGCCAAAGAATCTGACGCGGCAACCGGAAAGTCGGAAATGCCAAGATTTGTTCGGCCGGAAAAACTAATCAAACGTCCGACAATTTCGTCTTTGCTGAGAAAATGAGAAAATAAGTACATTATCTATTTCTAATGATACAAAAAGAGCTATTGCTCCTTTCATTAATTATTTACACATATTTTTTATTATGTTATAATAGTTTTGTCTGAATTTTTTGGGAGAACTATTATGACATATTATACACACAGACCCGTTGCCGTTTTGACATATTGCTTTATGGCATCCGTTGCTTTTTCTTTTCCCGCACAGGCAAAGACCACTTTTCTTCCTGACTTTGAAGAAGAGGCGATGATATTCCCCGATGGTTGTGAAGGCGGCGGCGAAGACTATTGTTTATGTCAACGTTCGACCAATCCGGTTTATCATCTTGTTCCGAGTTTTCCCAAATGCTCATCTCCAAAGATTTTTGACAAGACCTGTCCGCACAGCGACGACTGGATTACCGAATGTTATTGTCCCGCAAGTTATAATCAGATTTGTACTTCGCCTTATCGCGGCGTCGGCTTAATTTGCGACGGAAAATATGAAGACTGCTGTGATACCCGCTGCCGTGAAGGTTCTACCAGCGGATGTTCTTATCCTTATGTTTTGGATTACACCTCTTCTACCGGCTGCGGCGAAACCTGTTATGTCTGCCGATACGGCAATGATTGTAACACAAGCTGCTCCGCCGGAGAAAACACCTCTTACAGCGGCGGATACAATGACTTTAACGGGCAAGCCTGTGTATCTTGCTCAACGCCTCCACCGCCGGAACCGGAATGTACCCCTTACGGCGATGAAAGCGGATGTAATTGTTATTCTTGTTCTGACGGTTGCGGTGGAACAAGACAATGTTGCAGTTCATGCTATTCTCCCTCTCCTGATCCTGCGCCGACGCCTGATCCGACACCTGCTCCCGATCCTAAACCGGAAGAACCGAGTTGTACCGATACCTGCTCAAGCAAAGGATATAAGTCATCTCAGCCCAGCGGGCAGTCTTGTTCAACAACAACGGTTTGCGGAAATACCTGTTATTATAATTGCAAGTCAAGCTGTACTTTACCTGATTGCAAAAACACTGTTTCCAGTAAACCAAGCAACAGTTCATATACCACAACATCTTGCACCGATTGCTCCGGAAACCACACAATAAATACAGGGTGGAGTTGTAATTCAGGATATGAGCAAAGTGGGAATTCTTGTGTGAAAGCCTGCACACCACTTCAAGATGAAACCGGTTGTCGATACGGCACTTATTCTTGTTCTAACAGCTGTGGCGGATTCAGAAAATGCTGCGCGGCCGCAGATCCTTGCGATACTTTAGGCCATCCGGATTGTTCTGGAGACGAAAAACTTGTAAACGGATGCTGTTGTCCGCCCGGAGTAACCAACACGAAACAATGTTTCTGTTGTCCATTCTGATACAATTAATTTATTCTGAAAATATGGTTATAGTATGTTAACCTAATATAAAAAGTAAAAAAAATACCACAAATCAACGTTTGTGGTATTTTTTATGAACGAAGCCATTTTTACCAGCCTATTACTCATTAGAAATTTGCTATTCTGGCCAGAGCTTCTTCCACTTTGCTCTTGTTTTCCAGCGCTTCGGACTGGCGGCGTTTTTCTTCTGCAACAACCGCGGCCGGCGCTCTTTCAACAAAGCCGGGGTTTTGCAGTTTCCGCGCGTAGCCTTCCAAGTCTTTATTCAGCTTATCCAGCTCTTTTTTCAGACGCTCTTTTTCTGCCGTAAAGTCAACAACTCCTTTCAGCGGGAGCAGGATTGTCGCTTCTTTGAAAACGCTCTGCACCATATCCTTGCCGATTTCAGCATCTTTGGCAAAGCATTCCAGCTTTTCCAATCTGGCAAGAGAGCTGATAATATTGTTAAAGTTTTGCAGATTTGCGCAAGAAGCTGCATTGGCATCTTTCAGATATACCGTCAACTTGGCGGCAGCCGGCAGATTCATCTCTGCACGCAGAGAACGGACAGCCGAAATTAAGTCGATTGCCCAATCAATTTCGCTCATTGCCGCTGTATCAATTTTTTCCGGCAACGGCCAAGCGGCATGAATCAATTTGGTTTCGCGTTTATCTGCCGTATTGTTCCACAGCTCTGTCGTAATAAACGGCATAAACGGATGCAAAATAACCAAGATTCTATCTAACACCCAAGCAAAAGTATTGCGAGTTTCTGCCTTTTCCTGCTCGTCTTCGCCATAGAAAATCGGCTTAATCATTTCAATATACCAGTCGCAGAAAGCACCCCAGACAAACTGATAGACGGCATTGGCGGCATCGGAGAAACGGAAGCCGTTAAGATTTTCCGTAACTTCTTTTGAAGCTTCTTGGGCCTTGGCGACAATCCATTTGTTTACCGCATGCTTAACGCTGTTTTCATCAAATGCCGCACGACTTTCAAAGCAGTGGTTCATTTCGCCAAAGCGAGAGGCGTTCCATAATTTGGTGGCAAAGTTACGATAACCGGCAATGCGGCTTTCGCTCATATTGATATCGCGACCCTGCGTTTCCATTGCCGCCATAAAAAAGCGCAAAGCATCGGCGCCATATTTTTCAATGGTATCCATCGGGTCAACGGTGTTGCCTTTGGATTTGGACATTTTCTGGCCTTTTTCATCACGTACCAGACCATGGATATAACATTTTTTGAACGGAACATTCTTCATCATGTACATACTCATCATCATCATTCTGGCAACCCAGAAGAAGATAATGTCAAATCCCGTCACCAGAACCGACGTCGGATAGAAGGTGTCAAGATATTCAGTCTTGTCCGGCCAGCCCAAAGTTGAAAAAGCCCATAATCCAGATGAGAACCAAGTATCAAGCACGTCGGTTTCACGCGTTAGTTCAACGCTTTTGCCATAGTGTTTATCTGCCGCGGCCTGCGCTTCGGCTTCGTTTTCCTCACAGAAAATCTCGCCGTCCGGACCGTACCAGATCGGCATTTGATGTCCCCACCACAATTGGCGGGAAATACACCAGGGCTGAATGTTACGCATCCATTCAAAATATGTTTTTTCATAAGACTTCGGCACAAACTCCATTTCGCCATTTTCAACAACGCGAATTGCTTCTTTGGCCAAGGTCGGCGCATCAACAAACCACTGGTCAGTCATTAACGGCTCAATGACAACACCGGAGCGGTCGCCGTAAGGGATAACCATCGGGTGGTCTTCAATTTTTTCCATCAGACCGAGTTCTTCAAGTTTTTCTATTGTCTTTTTGCGCGCCGTCTGCGTATCCATTCCGGGGAAAGGTGTATTTTCGTTCAAAGTCGCGTCTTCGTTCAGAATGTTAATCATCGGCAGATTATGGCGTTTGCCGACCTCAAAGTCGTTAAAGTCGTGCGCCGGCGTAATCTTAACCGCGCCGGTACCTTTTTCCGGATCGGCATGTTCATCGCCGATAATCGGAATCGGACGGTTGACAATCGGAAGAATCGCATTTTTGCCAATCAAATGTTTTAATTTTTCATTTTCTTTGCTGACGGCTACGGCGGTATCTCCGAACATGGTTTCAGGGCGGGTGGTGGCAATATGGATAAACTCTCCGTCAGCACCTTCAATCGGATATTTGTAGTAATACATTTTGCCAACGGTTTCTTTCTGGATAACTTCCAAGTCGGAAACGGCCGTCATAAATTTGGAATCCCAGTTGACCAGTTTTTTGGCCTTATAAATCAAGCCATCTTTGTACAGGTTGACAAAGATTTTGCGAACGGCGCGGCTCAGTCCTTCGTCCATGGTAAAACGCTCGCGGCTCCAATCGCAGGAAGCTCCCAGACGACGCAGTTGCTTGCAGATTGTGCCGCCGGATTGTTCGCGCCATTTCCAGACTGTTTCAATAAACTTGTCGCGACCAAGGTCATGACGGGTTATTCCCTCTTTTGCCAGATTGCGCTCAACAACCATCTGTGTTGCAATACCGGCGTGGTCGGTTCCCGGCTGCCACAAAACTTTTTTGCCCTGCATGCGGTTATAACGAATCAGGATATCCTGCAGCGTATCGTCCAACGCATGTCCCATATGTAAAACACCGGTAACGTTCGGCGGCGGAATAACAACGGCAAAAGCGTCTTTGTTACTGCGCATATCGGGTTTGAAATCACCACTGTTTTCCCAATCGGCATAAATTTTATCTTCAAAATCTTTTGGATTATAAGTTTTTTCCAACATTATTATCTTCCCTAAATTTCTTTATTCTATGACATAAAAAAGCGACAAAAGCCCTCAAAAATAAATTTGGGGGCAAAAAGGACGGAGGTCGGCGCCAATGGCTCAGCTTCGGCCAACCTTTACCATCACTCGTTCAATTTCCTTCTTTACCACGCTTTCAACAACTGCCGGCAGGTTGGCATCCAGCCAGACTTTGGTTTGGCGGGCAACTTCCTTAGAAACCAAATCATACAAATCTATATTGTTTTTGGCGCCAGAAACCCAGTCGGCAACCAAACCCTGCAGCGTGACTTTCAGCACATCTTCCAAGGTCTGGGAAGCATTGCCTAATCTGATATTTTCCGATACCGGCGCAATTCCGAGAGGCGGCCGGACGGCTTCCGGAGCCGGTGTTTCATCTTTTGCAAAAAGTTTGGCAAAATTGTTAATGATATTTGCCGAAACATCTGCAACATCGTCATCAACGGCAGGAACATTTTCAATAGCCGGTTCTTTGGGCATTTTCGGCTCAACAACAGCCGATAACGGAATCTGCGCGGGCGCCGTCATTTGCAGTTCCGCCGATGTTGCGGGTATTTCTGCCGGCGCGGTTGTTTCTACAGGTTTGACAGTATTTTCAACAACAGACTCTGCGGCCGTATCTGCAGCTTCTATTTTGCTTTCAGCAGGTTCAGGCCAAGACATTTCCGCGACGGCATTTTCCGGCACGGTAAAAGTTTGTTCAGTTTCAGATTGATATTCCGAATCGGTTGCAACCACTGCTTCATCAGTATTTTCTGCCTCCGCGGCGTTTTCCAACGGAATCGAAAATTCGGGAATATCTGCTTTTTCAGGAGCCGGTTCTTCATAATACGGTTCGGATTCTACATTTATTACCGCGTTGTTTTGTTCTTCTTCGTTAATTTCCGCCTGAGTATTTTGTTCAATCAACTGATCAAAACCGACGTTCGATTTATTGGCGTCATCCATTTCCTGTTCAGGCAGGTCATCGCCTTTGTCATCAACGATTTCAGGCGTCAGATTTACTCCGGCGAGTTCATCCGCCAAGTTGATTTTTTCAACGGCTGGAGTTGTTTCAGAGGAAGAATCAGTTTGTACGGGTTCAACGGCCATATCCGGAGAAAGGTCTAAAATGTCACTGTCTTCAAGTTTGAGCTCACTCAGGCCGAGGTCTGATTTTGCGATATCCAGAGAATCCGCGAAAACAGGTTCTGCCGGAACAACTTTTTCTTCTTCAATCGGCTGAGGTTCCGGCGGTGTGAAACCGGAAGCTGAATGAGTAACAGGATTTTCGCCTTCAACCAAAATATTTTTGATTGAAGACAAGATTTCGTTCATTGACATTTCATCTTGTTGTTCGGCCATTTCTCTCACCAATTCTGTTTTTTTAAAACATCAACCTTGCGGGCTGACATTCATATTTGACTTATTTTAACATATTATATTAGATTCCAACTGTAAATATGTTTTATTGTTTTTTTTGAACATCAGCGCGACAGGGCAATTTGTCAGCCATCAACAGATATAGAAAGCCATTTGTCCCGTGTTTCTTTGTAGAACTTTTTGGCATCATAATATTCAACATCAAGATTCAGGTTGCGCGCCGTTAATTTGCCCATAGCCTGCAGCAAAGACATGGCCGAAACATAGTAGTTGCGGCGGGCTTTTACCTGCTCAACGTTAGAGTTTAACAGTTCCTGATAAGCATCCAACACATCAAGAATTGTGCGGTTACCGAGAGCTTCTTCTTTCTGAACACCGTCCAATGCAATCTCGTTGGCTTTAATCTGGTCTTTGATTGACGACAACATGGCTTTGTTGGCCAGCATATATTCCCAAGCACTGGTGACACTTTCCGTCACACTGCGCTCAGCCTCGGCAACCTGTTCGCGCGCCTGCCATTTTTGATATTTGCTCTGGCGGATTTTAGCGCGGGTTTCGCCGGAGCTGTACAAAGGAACAGTCATATTGACGCTCCATTCCAGGTTGTCAACCTCGCTGTCATTAGGCAAGATATCAATATCTCCTCTGGTCTTGGAAGCTTCACCGTCTAAAGTAATGCTCGGCAACAAGGCACCAGTCTGTGTTTTGACGTCATATTCTTTTGCTTCCAGATAATTTTTGGCCTGCAAAATCGAATAGTTGTGAACTTTGGCATATTCCAAGGCTTCTTCAAAGCTTGCCGGCAAAAACTTATCCAGACTTTCCGGCGACTTTAGATCCTCGGGGCGGACACCGATAATACGGGCATAATTAGCGCGGGAAGCCTGCAGCGTTCCTTCCGAACTGATGCGGTCGGCCTTAGCCTGAGAATGGCGGGCACGCGCCTGAGAAACGTCTGTGCGCGTGACTTCGCCGACGTTAAAACGCTGGATTGTTTCATCAAGGCGTTTTTTCAGAAGTTTTTCATTGTTTTTTTGCAAATCCACAATAGCCGTATCGCGTAAGACATCAAGATAAGCTGTCGAGGCATCAAGGAACACCGTTTGTTCGACGTTAAAAAGGTTGTCCTGCTGAGAGCGCACAATTTTATCAGCCGATTTGACCGAATTGACGGTTCGAAGACCGCTGAACAACGGCTGCGAAACTTTGGCCGCAATCACTTTTTGCTTGGTGCGGCCGGCATCTCCCGGCTGGTTGCTGTCAACATCAGCATCCGCATAACTGCCCTGAAGATAAATGTTCGGACGGTAGCCGGATTTTGCGATTGCAACATTTTCATCTATGGAACGAAGATATGCCCGCTGCGCCTGCAACGTCGGATTGCCGCGATAAGCATCGCTCAAGGCCTCAAAAATATCCTGAGCGCAAGCAACGCCCGGAATTGCAGCCGCCATCAGAAGACTGCACAAAAAAGTCTTTTTCATGAATTTTACCTCTTATACATATACATATATATTCTTAGCGGGATTATATTCAAAAAACAATATTTTGCAACTTTATTTTCACGACGAAATGCTTAAATGTGTACTATTGTGGATGTATAATTTTATGATTATATCTTTCATTAACCATATTTCAAACAATTGCAAATATTGTTATGGGCAGGAAATGTTATTAATGACCCAGAGGAGATAAATTTTGAGCAAAAAAGATACGACAATCATTAATGAAATCGATAAAGCGCGACTGAAGCTTTCGATTGAACATTATATTAAGTATTTTATCGGCAAACGGACCTGCGAAGTTGACAAAGAAGAGGCTTTACTGGCGATTTCTCTGGCCGTGCGTGAATTTGCCATGGACAAGATGTATGAAACCATTGCCCGTTACAACAAGGCGAATTCCAAAAGGATTTATTATCTCTCCGTCGAATATCTCATCGGACGTTCTTTAGAGAACAATCTGCATAATCTCGGTCTGTTTAATATTATGAAAAATATTAAAATTGACGGTTTTCCTAATATTTCAATCGCAGAAATTTTTGACACGGAATATGATCCGGCACTCGGAAACGGCGGCCTCGGCCGATTGGCGGCCTGTTATCTTGACTCCATGGCTTCGCTCGGCATTCCCGGGTTTGGCTATGGCATTGACTATAATTTCGGCTTGTTTAAACAAAAATTTGAGAACGGTTATCAGATTGAACAGGCAGACAGCTGGGCGGCAGAATTTTCCCCTTGGCAGTTTGCCCGCCCCGACAGAACCGTCAAAATTCCGCTTTACGGCGAGGTTGAGACTTTCCGCGACCCGTCAGGCAAAGAAAATTACATCTGGATGAACACCAATACCCTTTACGGTGTTCCCTACGACTTTCCGATTGTCGGCTATAACGGAAAATCAGTCAATTATCTGCGTCTTTTTTCCGCTAAGACCGACGATGAGCTCGATATCAATATCTTTAATGAGGGCGGCTATATTGAAGCGGTAAAAGAAAAAATCGAGACCGAAACGATCTCTAAAGTGCTTTATCCGTCCGATGCCGTAGAGTCCGGCAAGGAACTGCGCCTTAAACAGCAGTATTTCTTTGTGTCTTGCGCAATGCAGGATATCGTCCGCCGCTTTTTGGAAAAGAGTAATGACTTTAAGCAAATGCCTGATCAGGTTTGCATTCAACTGAACGATACGCATCCGGCTCTGGCTATTGCCGAACTGATGCGGCTGCTGGTAGACGTTCACGGACAGGAATGGGACGATGCCTGGAATATCGTTACCAGAATCTTTGCCTATACCAATCATACACTGCTGCCGGAGGCTCTGGAAACCTGGCCGGCACGTTATTTTAAGCGTCTGTTGCCGCGGCACTTGCAGATTATTTATGAAATCAACCGTCGATTTATGAATTTTGCCCGCGAAAAATTCGGCGATGACCCATATAAGCTCGGCCGCGTTTCCATTGTTTCCGGAGACGGCGACAATCAGATTATCCGCATGGCCAACTTGTCTATTGTCGGTTCTTTCTCGGTCAACGGCGTGGCTAAACTGCACTCCGAGCTGGTTAAGACCAAACTGGTGCCGGAATTTTACGAACTCTGGCCGGAGAAGTTTACAAACGTAACCAACGGCATTACGCCGCGACGCTGGCTGTTACATGCCAATACGGCTCTGGCTGACTTAATCAGCTCGAAGATCGGCGAAGACTGGATTACCAATCTTGACCTGCTTGAGGGGGTTCAGGATTTTGTAAAAGACAAAAAGTTTGTGCAGGAATTTATTAATGTAAAAATGGCAAACAAAGAAAAACTGGCCAAGATTATCTTCAAGACCTGCGGCGTGATTGTCGACCCGAACAGTATGTTTATTGTTCACGCCAAACGCATTCATGAATACAAACGCCAATTGATGACCATTCTGCAAGTCATCGGCGACTATCTGGCCATCATTAAGGATAACTTCCATCCAGCCATCAAGAAAACTTATATTTTTGCAGGAAAGGCCGCTCCGTCTTATAATTTTGCAAAACTGATTATCAAGCTCATTAACAACGTGGCCGATGTGGTCAACAATGACCCGCGGGTTAATGATATGATTAAGGTCGTATTTATGCCGGACTATAAAGTTTCGCTTGCCGAAGTTTTGATACCTGCCGCCAACGTCAGCGTTCAATCTTCTACGGCCGGTTTTGAAGCCAGCGGCACCGGCAATATGAAATTTGCTTTGAACGGCGCCTTGACCGTCGGTACTTATGACGGAGCAAATATTGAAATCCGCGAGGCCGTCGGAGAAGATAATTTCTATCTCTTCGGCCTACGAGAAGAGCAGATTCAGAAGATGCGCCAGAACAATTCTTACAATCCGGCGGATTATGCCGAAAAATCGCCTTACATCAAGCGGATTATGAATGCCCTGAACTCCAACATGTTCTGCGAAAAAGATTATGTCTTGCTGTTTAAGGTCATTTATGAAGAGCTGATGAACCGCGATTACTACTTTGTTTTGGCCGATCTGGAGGATTTTGCAAAATCCGTTCACCAAATGGAAAAAGATTTTCAAAACAAAGAAGCGTGGGCGAAAAAAGCCATTCTCAATGTAGCCCGTATCGGCAGGTTCTCCAGTGACCGCGCGGTTATGGATTATGCCAATAATATCTGGCATATCAAACCAGTTGCTTAAAATCTTTTTTATCAACAAAAACCGCACTTTTTTCTAAAGCGCGGTTTTTTGTTTGCAATTTTCCTTCGGTCCAACCTTTTTTTCTTCGCCAGCCGAATTTCTTTGAGACTTGCCCTTCTATAACAAAAAAACAGAGATTTTTCAATAATGGTTGGTACGCGCAACTGTCTGTGCTATAGTATTAACAATGTTATTTTGAATGCTTTGCTGTTCGGAAAAAGAAAAGAGCAACCTGCACGGCAGGTGCGCGGCAAGTTGTTGACCAACAGCCTCCGAAACCAAGGCAAAGAGGAATAGCTATATTAAAGACAACCGCCCGAAATGAACTGTTCTGATTTTGAAAAAGTTCACTGGTGCGGTTTGGAAGACAACAACAATATCCTGTTATTTCTTTAATTCCGAGGTACAATTGGGGCAGCGGATTGCATGCACTGGAATTTGTGTACAGCAATACGGACACTTCTTAGTTGTCGTCTCGGCTTTTGCAGCTTCCGCAGCTGCTTTTTTATCCATTTTGGCCTGCAATTCGTTGATTGCTTTAATCAGGATAAACACAGCAAAAGCAACTATCAGAAAACTGATAACAACATTGATAAAAACTCCGACATTCAGCGTGACAGCTCCGGCCTGCTGAGCCGCTTCCAACGATATATAAGGCGCAGGCGTTTTCCCGTCTTTCAACACAACAAACAAATTGGCAAAGTCAACCTTTCCGAGGAGAAGCCCTATCGGCGGCATGATAATATCTTTGACCAGAGAATCGACAATTTTACCAAAAGCCGCACCTATAATGATACCGACAGCCATATCAATGACGTTTCCGCGCATGGCGAAAGTCTTAAATTCATTTGCCAGTTTATTAAACATTCTTTGTTTCCTTCATACAGCTTATCATTTTGTTTTTTCTGTTTTATTACCTTAGCGTTGGCTTGTCAAGGACAAACCGGACGTCCTTGTTAAAAATCGGCGCTTTTGTCCTTGACTTTTAGGCAAAACTGCTTTGTATTTGTGAGAACAATGTGCAGAAACATAAAGGAGAGAAAATGGTAAAATTCCTGAAGAATTTGCTGGCGCTCGCAGTGATTACCGCTATTGTCTGGGTCGGACGGGTGTTTTATATAAAGAATCAGGCAACAGAGAATCTGCCGGCCATTGCCGAAGGCGAGATTTTTGATTTTGACGTTCTCAGCAGCATGGCGCAAAAGCTGGCGTCACAGGCTTATGCCGCCCCCAGCACAGTTCTTCCCGACAGCGTGAAAAAACTGGATTACGATCAGCACCGCGACATCCGTTTCGTTCGCAATAACGGCCCATGGTTTGGGCAGCGCCTGCCATTTGAGCTGCAGTTTTTTCATTTGGGTTCCCTTTTTAATGTTTCCGTACCAATTAACGAGCTTATCAACGGCCGGTCGCACCCCATTAAATATTCTCCGCAATTTTTTGATTACGGCCGCAATAATCTTGACCCTTCGCAGCTTGAAAATATCGGCTATGCCGGATTTCGCCTGCACAACCCGTTGAACACCTCCCGTTATTTTGATGAGTTGGTTTCTTTTTTGGGAGCCAGTTATTTTCGCGCACTCGGCAAAGGCAACAAATACGGTCTTTCGGCACGTGGTTTGGCAATTGATACAGCCGTCCAGACCGGCGAGGAATTTCCGGTCTTTAAAGAATTCTGGCTGGAAAAGCCTACCCGCAAATCTCAATCCGTCATCGTATATGCTCTGCTGGACAGCCCGAGTGTGGCCGGCGCTTACAGTTTTGCCATTACGCCGGGGGCTGAAACCGTGATGGAAGTTCAGGCCAAGCTTTTTCCGCGCAAGGAGATTAACAAACTCGGGATTGCGCCGCTGACTTCTATGTTTTTGTTTGGCGAAAACACAAAAAACCGTTTTGACGACCACCGGCCTGAAGTTCATGACAGTGACGGACTGCTGGTTCACAATAACAACGGCGAATGGCTCTGGCGGCCGCTTGACAATTCGAAATATTTGCGAATTTCGGCTTTTGAAGACAACAATCCCAAGGGGTTCGGCCTGATGCAGAGAGATACAAATCCAGAACATTATCAGGATTTTGAGGCAATGTACGAACAGCGGCCGAGCGCCTGGGTTGAACCGATCAGCGACTGGGGCAAAGGCTGGGTCGAACTGGTAGAAATTCCGTCCGTACAGGAGATTCATGACAATATTGTCGCCTATTGGGTCCCTAAGAAAAAAGTCGTTGCCGGCAAAGAGTATTATTTTCAATATCGACTGACGTGGGGTTCTCGAATTTCTTTGGGCAAAGACAAACCTGTTGCCGTTACGGCGACACGTACCGGAATTGGCGGGATTTCAGGCATGCTGGAAACGGAGAAGCGCAAATTTGTAGTTGATTTTGCGCCGTCGACTGTTGTTACCAAGGCTTTTAACAATAATGAAATCAGTATTGACGCGTCTGCCAGCGAAGGAAAGATTACCGGTTTGCATCTGATGCAGAACCCGCTGACCAAAGGGCTGACCGCTTATGTTGACTTTAAACCTGACAACAAAATTTCCGAACTGAGGATTGTTTTGAAAAAAGGCGAAGAAAACGTTTCAGAAGTATGGAGTTATCAATGGTTGCCATAAAAATCAGAAGCAGCAAAGACATTATCCGCGCTTATCTTGAGAATCTGGACTTTTTGGGCAAGGAGCTGGAAACCGCGCAAGATGAGATGTTGAAAAAATGGGAGGTTTCTTCTCAAAAACAAGAGATTTCTGTCTTTCTGGACGGCATTATTCTTGAAAAGGCCAAAAAGGTTTTTGCCGGCGGCAAACTTTCGGACGAACAGCTTATTGCCCGATACAAATATGGTTTTTTGCTATCTGAATCCAAAAACAAATATAAAAATTTTAACCTCGGCAAAGAGGAGGAAACTTTTGCAGCACTGCTGAAAGATTTGATGTTTGCCACAACGCCGGATTATCGTTTTGCCGAGATGAAACCGCAAAAAATCGAAGCGCCGCAAAGCTTTTTGAGCAAAATTTTCCATAAATGCAAAAAGGACTGAAAATGGAAGAATATTCTCCGATTAATCCCAAAAGAATCCGTAACCGCAGGATCAAGGTTTTCGGGCTGATGTTTATCAGCACCTTGCTGGCAACGCTTAAATGGATAAACGTTATTCCGAGTTATTCCGTCTGGCTGACAAAAGTGTTGATGGTTGGTTTGTTTATGCTGACTTTTGCGTGGATTGCTTTGTTTTTCTGGTCCAGTGTCTTTGGGTTTATTGAGCTTTTGCGCAAGAAAAAAGTTCCCGGCGTGGTCTGGACACCGGAGGAAACAAAACTGCGGACAAGAACGGCTCTGCTTATGCCGGTTTATAATGAATCGTCCACCGAGGTCTTTGCAAATCTGCTGGCAATGGCGGAAGAACTGCAACAAACAGGACAAGGACAGGCTTATGATATTTTTGTTTTGAGCGACACGACCAATCCGAAAGTCTGGATTGAGGAAGAGAAAATCTGGCTGGAAACCCGTAAATTAATGTCACCGGAGATTAATCTTTATTATCGCCGACGCGCCAAAAATATTGCGCGCAAGAGCGGAAATATTGAAGATTTTTGCGTTAAATGGGGCAGCAAATATGACTTTATGATTGTACTGGATGCCGACAGCCTGCTGGCCGGCAAGACAATGCTGTCAATGTCACAGCTGATGGAAGCCAATCCGCATGCCGGCATTATTCAGGCGCCGCCGATGTGCATTAACCGACATTCTCTTTTTGCTCGCATTCAACAGTTTGCAGGCAAGGTTTACGGCCCGATTGTTTCGGCAGGATTGGCTTATTGGCAAGTAGGAGACAGTAACTATTGGGGACACAATGCCATTATCCGCGTTAAGGCGTTTATGGCTTGTTGCGGGCTGCCGGTTCTGAAAGGCAAAGCACCGTTCGGCGGGCATATTCTGAGTCATGATTTTGTTGAGGCGGCGCTTATCCGGCGCGGCGGTTGGTCAGCCTGGCTGCTTCCCGAACTGAAAGGCAGCTACGAGGAATGTCCTCCGTCTATGATTGATTTTGCCGTGCGCGACCGCCGCTGGTGCCAAGGAAACTTACAACATATCAAAGTGCTGATTTCTAAGGGGTTGCATCCGATCAGCCGCGTGCATTTTACTATTGGCATTATGTCTTATTTATCTTCTCCGATCTGGTTGTGCTTTTTGCTGGTCGGATTGATGATTGCTCTCGGGCGCGAGATTTTTCCGCCGACATATTTTCCGACTTCTTATACGCTTTTTCCGACCTGGCCGATTTTTGACAAGATTGGAACAGTCAGTTTGTTTATCCTTTCTATGTTTATGCTGATTTTTCCGAAATTTCTCGGGCTGATTGTTTATCTGTTGCAAAACAAAGACAAAAAACTGATTGGCGGACGGTTAGGCGCAATTAAAAGCGTTTTTTCCGAGATTGTCATCAGCGCGTTGTTTGCGCCGATTATGATGATGTTTCAAAGCAAGTTCGTTTTTGACATCCTGACCGGAAACGCCGTGAGCTGGAACACTCAAAACCGCGACGAGATCGGAACTTCTTTTGTCGAAGCATTTCGACGCCACATTTGGCACACAGTGCTCGGCGTGATTACAACAATTGTGGTCTGGCATCATGCGCATGATTTGTTCTGGTGGATGTTGCCGATTACCATCGGACTGATGTTGTCTATTCCGATTTCAATGATTTCATCTTATGAAAAAGCCGGAAGATTGGCTGAAAAGTATAAATACTTTATTATTCCGGAAGAGGCCAGACTGCCCGAGATTTTGCAAAAAGCTCTGAAAGCCAGAGAAATTTTGGCGGAAAGGACTAAGCGCGATTATCAAGGCGCCGAATTGCTGGCAACCGATGCCGTGCTGAACAATTTGCATTTGATGATGTTGGAAACTAACGGGCCGGCACCGGAATTTAAGGCTGCGGATTTGGAAAGCGCGCAAATTAAGCTGGAGAACTTTATCAATCACGGATTGGTCGCCGACTTTAGTAAAGAAGAAGAGATTGCTCTGCTTTACAGTCCGCAAATTCTAAAAGACGCTTTGTTGGCCGGACGCCTGCGTAAGGATAACCAATAGTTTTTAACACCGATTTCAGAAAAAAAACAGGTTGCTTTTAGAAATTCAGATGCTATAACTAACGTGTTAAATTAATTATTATAAAAAACAAATCATTATGGAAAAGAGAAAATTGCTTTATGTTGACAAGGCTCTCAAGGTTGTTTCAGACTCTGCCAATGGGATTGCCGTTGTTGAATTGATTAAGGAACAGGAGTTTCTTGGTGACGATGCTTTAGGTAATATTTCTTTGTCCAACAAATTGGTTAATATTGCTTTTCTTGCTTCTATCGGACAAGATAAAGATCTTAGAGAAAGCAATTTGCTGCGGCAGGAATGGGGAAAAGAGAATTATCCCGAGCATTTTTCGACTTTAATTTCTTCTGAATTTTGTTTTCTGGCAAGGCGGTTTTCGTTGACGGCGTTTAACGACTGTTGGACAAGAAGCCGGGAAGACGAGGGATATCCGTGCTATCGCACTCATCCTGTTTTATGTAAAAACGGCGTTGTACATGAAGAAAATCCTGAACAGAAAATGCCTAATGTTTATGTTTCTTTGGTCATGCTACCGGAGGATTTTGCTCAAATTAATCCGAACATCCGGCTTGATGATTAAATATTATCGGGGCGTAAAAAAAAGGAGCTTGAAAAAGCTCCTTTTTTGTCAGACATTATAAAACTATGCGCCATATAACTTTTTCAACGCGTTTTTAATCGGAATATCCGCCGGCGCAAAGGTATAGTCATCGATCTGAGCCCAGTCTATCCATTTAACCTGTTCATGGTCCATATGCGAGGGGATTTCAGGCTTGTTCGTGGTCGCAAAGTAAGCATGCAGCCGGATAGCGCCGTTTTCATATTCATAAACCGAGGTCATAAAAAAATCGCCGATTGTAATTTCCTTGTCCAGCTCTTCTTTGATTTCTCTTTGCAGGCACTGCGGCAGAGTTTCGCCCTCTTCCAGCTTGCCGCCCGGGAACTCCCACAGATATTCCTGATTTTTACCGTGCCGTCTTTGGGCAATCAGCAATTTGCCGTTACAGGTTATGATGCCGGCAGATACGTCTTTCATCTTTTTCTCCTTTTAGAGTTGATTTTAGCCCAAGATCTGAGGATTAGCAAGATAAGTTGTTGAAAATATCTTTTTATCCTGTAGATTAAGGATATAAATAAGGAATGTCTTATGCAAAATATACTCGAACATCTTAAATCTCTTGAAAAAATTGTTTCTCCTCTGACGGCTTTTTTCTTCGGTACAATTTTAACCTGCTGCGCTTACGGCCTGCTTAGCTCATCGCTGGCACTGCGACTGGCGGAAAACAGCGGAAACACTTTTGCCGCCGGTATTATTCTGGCCATGTATTACACAGGTTATATTATTGCTTCAGTCATTTCTTATCGGATTATCAATAAAGTCGGACATATTCGGGCATTCTCAACTTATATTTCTATTTTTTCCGGCATTGTTTTATTACACTTTTTCTCGGACAATTTATATTTCTGGGGCGTATTGCGCTTTTTGGAAGGCTACTGCATCGGTTCGGCCTTTATGTGTCTGGAGAGCTGGCTGAACGCACGCGCGACAAATGCCAACCGCGGAATGATTATGTCTTTGTACATGATCAGCTCTTATCTCGGCGCCAGTTCCGGCCAACTTTTGCTGAACATTCCAGACAGCAGCGGCGTAGTGATTTATATTACGGTATCCATTCTGCTTTCTGTCGCTTTGGTGCCGATTTCGCTGACGGCGCTACCAACGCCGGCAATTACCGTGCATAAAAATATGTCGCTGATTGCCCTTTACAAAAAAACACCGGTCGGTGTTGTCGGCTGTCTGATAAGCGGCATTTTTGTCGGAGCATTTTATATTCTCGGGGCGATTTATGCTCATCAGATGAAGTTGACACTGGAGCAGACATCGCTGTTTATGTTTTTTGGCGTATTTGGCGGCATGGCCATTCAGTTGCCGATCGGACGGCTCTCTGATCATTTTGACCGCAGAATCGTTATGTTGTTTATCGGCGGTTTTTTGTTTTTGATTGTGCCATGGGTACACTTTTTTATTATGTCAGGGACAGGAATGTTGATTATCGGCGCGCTGTTGATAGGATTTGGCACATTTATTCTTTATCCGATTTCGGTTTCGCATGTTAACGACATGATTGCAGATGACGAGCGTGTGGAAGCCAGCGGAATGCTCATTTTATTACAAAGTATCGGCATGATTGCCGGCCCGATTGTAATTTCTTTCTTTATGCAGGAGTTCGGCCCAATCAGCTTTGTCGGCGCTTATGCCGTTGCCGCCGGCATTTTTATTGTCTTTTGTCTTAAGCACATTATGTTTAAGGACATTAATTATGTCAGCCCCTCGCCGACTTATCCTATTCCGTTGGATACGACCCGTATTTTTCATAAGATTTCAGAAGATGAGACTTTAATGGATAAGGCCAAGGAATTGATTGCACCTGTGGAAAGGAAGCTCTAAGGTTTCTTTTCTGCTTTTTTCTCATCAGGGAATGTTTAGTTCTCTCTTTCCTCATTCCCCGCATTTTTCCGCCCCCTTGTCCCTTTTGTTCTCCACTTTCCGGGGTACAGTTCACATTACGTGGTGGTTCCTTTTTTGTATCCAGAAAACCACCTTAGAAACCAAGGTGGCGGAGCCGAAAAACTGCGATAAATCAGTTACACTTATTCGTACGCGAAGCGCCTTATTTTAGGCACTCCGCCTTCATGGTGGATAAAATTAGCGAGATGTTTTGAGGCATCGCAATCCGTCTCCAGACTGCGGGCGCTGGTATTATAACAAGAATTTTGCAAGACTTTATTATTCGCGGTGATAAGGATGATGGTTGATGATGGTTTGAATCCGATAAATCTGTTCGGCCAAAACCGCCCGCATCAGAATATGCGGCAGGGTCAGTTTTCCGAAAGACAACAGCAAATCCGCCCGTTGTCTGGTTTCCGGCAGATGACCGTCTGCACCGCCGATTAAAAAACAAATTTCCGAGCAGCCGTTTATCTGCCAGTTTTCAACCTTTTGCGCCAATTCCAGACTTTTCAGGTTTTCGCCGCGTTCATCAAGCACAATGACCTTGGCTCCGGATGGAATCGCACTCTGCAAAAATTTAGCTTCTTCCGCCTGCGTGGAATTGTCAGCTTCTTTAATGCAGACTTGCCAAATCGAACGCTTAATATATTCAGCAATTATCTCCGCCTCGGGAGAATTTTTTTTGCATTTGCCAATGGCGATTATTGTTACTTTCATTTTTTTGCCAGTTTTGTTTTTTTCATTATAAAAAGCAGCGAATGACTTGTCAAGGACATTGACTTTCTTTGTTTTTATGCTATCATTTTCTAACATTTTAATTATTAATTTTTATGAAAAATATTATTAAAAAACTGTCTTTCTTTGCAACGGGTTTGAAAAAAGCATGTCAGGAACAAAGAATTGCATATCATCTGGAACACAACACCAAGAAGATTGCCGCCTATCAGGCATGGGAAAAACGCCAAAAGGCGATTGATCCGCTTTATCGTACCGACAAAGTTATGAACTATAAGCCGCTCCTGCTCGGTTATGCCGACAAGCCGGTTTTGTATCGGACGGAAGCGGCCGCTGCATTGGAAAGTCTCTTAAAAAAGCCAGTAAAGCCGGAAGAAATGGTCTTGTCTTCTTTGGAAAACAAATTTCTGTATAGTGACCTGAACAGTGTTTTTTTCACAACGGTCTGGCTTTATCAGAATTCTTATTTTGTGGAGCTTGGCGTCAGTATCGGCAAAAAACGCAGCAAAATCGGTTTTTTGGATAAGAGGATGTTTGACATTGAAGCGCTTTGTTCCGTTTGTGCTCCGCATGCTATTATCATCACCTATTACGGAATGAGATTGAATGCGATGCCGCATTGTTCTCTTTATTACGCGGTAGAAAATGGTGACCTCAAGCCGCTAACTCTCGTTTGTTACGGCAATGAGACCGGACAGAATACAGAAGTGATTGAAACTTACAAAACACGGGTTTCTTATGCCGAAATTCTGGCTGCCGCAAAAAAGCGTAATTAACAAAAAATCCCTGCAATCAAAAAAGATTGCGGGGATTTTTTTATCATTGCCCAGCGGGAGCGCTTTCCGCCGGCGTATATGCCGCAGCGGCTGCCGGTTCCGTTTCGGTTTCAGGCATTGGTGTCGGCGTTTTTTTGGCTATCGGAAAAATCTGGACGCCGCCCTGAGAATAACCGCCGGTTGCACGACTGCTACCGGAAACGCTCGGCGCATTCACATAGCTGTTGACCGCATTTACCGGATTTTTCTTGTCTGTCAGAACCGGATTCAGAGGATAAGACGTATTCGGCAAGCGCAGCATCATATATCCGGTACTGCCGCCATAAGCCGGACCGGACAAGCCGATGGAATAGTAACCGCCGATATAGCCGTAGTCCAAATCAATATAGTCAATGGAAAAAACGTTTTTGACAGTCGTCTGACCGATTGCCGTCATTTTGCAGTTATAACCGGCATCTTCCAGCAAAACGTGGTTGACGTTGCGGGCAAACAAAATTGAGCGAGACGGAACGCAATCCGGCGACTGACCGTTATAGGTCAGGTTATAATTAAGCACCAGATTGATCTTCTCATTGCCGCGGGCAATAATCACGTCCGTAATTTTGACCGAATCTATATACATATAAGCCGGCGCAATGCCAACGCGTATCGGCGCCTGAATATAGTTCTCCAGACAGGTATGGCTGGCCGCATTGGCAGCGCAGATCAGAGCCGTCTGATGATTGTTGTTTTCAAAAAGGTGCAAAAGGCTGTTAAAAATATATTCTCGCGACATGGATAGTTTGGCAGGCGCGCACTGCTTGCTGCGGCAGACGACGATGGAGCTCGGCGCCCGCAAACCGGCAACGGGATATGCGCGGTCGTTAAAACCGAAATCTCCCGACAAAACATCTTTCAGGCTGCGGTTGCAGCCGCCGACCATCAGCAGGATTAAAGCCAGAGCGGCGGTTTTTGATAATTTCTTCAACACGTTTCTACTTACCTTTAAATAACAAACTTTGCTAGTATCTTATGTCAAACATTTGCAAAAACCAAAACATTTTTTCAGGTTATTAAACAAAAATTTAAGTTTAAGCGCTATTTTGCGGCTTATGAAAGAGTTTATAAAATACGGCTTTTGTTTTTTGGTGTTTCCGGCTTATTTTGCCGTTTGTTCCGAAACCGGCGCATCGGTGTTTTTTGAGCCCGAAGCCATGCGTCCCGAAAAAATCATTACAGCCAAGGGAAAAAACATTAAAGTCATTGACGGTGACAGCATTTTTATCGGCAAAACGGAAATCCGGCTTGAGGGGATTGATGCGCCTGAGTATTTTCAGGAATGCCGTGATACCGAAGACAAATCATACCCTTGCGGCAAGCTGGCGCGGCAGGCTTTGGAAAAAATGGTTTCCGCCGCTCTGGAGTGTCACCGGATTACCACCGACAAATATCATCGCGCCGTCTGCATTTGTTATGAAAACGGCGTCAACATCAACAAGAAAATGGTTGAAGAAGGACACGCCGTGGCTTATAAACGTTACACCCACGCCTTTGACGAAGCCGAACTAACGGCAAAAAAGCTCAAAAAAGGCATTTGGCAGGGACGGTTTATGAAGCCGGAATTTTACAGAATCCTCAAAAAAACAAAAAAGAATCATAAATAAGTGAGATTTTCTTGAGATTTATGTTGACAGCAGAAAAAACTTATGTATATTGCAATCAACGTTTTATGTTTAAAATGATAAGGTGAAAAAAATGTACGCAGTAATTAAAACAGGCGGAAAACAATATAAAGTTGCATCTGGCGATGTATTGAAAATTGAGAAAATTGCCGGTAACGAAGGCTCTGAAGTCGTTTTTAACGAAGTTTTAGCTTTGGACGATGCCTACGGGACTCCGATGATTGCCGGTGCCAGCGTTAAAGCTACCGTTATCAAACAGGCCAGAGATGCAAAAATTATTGTTTTCAAAAAGAAAAGAAGACAAAATTATCGTCGTAAGAACGGCCACAGACAAGATATCACTTTGGTTAAAATCACCGATATCTGTGGTAAATAAGAGTATTTAAGGAGAATTAATTATGGCACATAAAAAGTCTGGCGGTAGTTCTAATAACGGACGCGATTCTGAAGGACGTCGTTTGGGTGTTAAGAAATTCGGCGGCGAAAGCGTTATGCCGGGTAACATTATTGTCCGTCAACGCGGTACCCAGTATCATCCGGGCGCTAACGTCGGAATGGGCAAAGACCATACTATTTTTGCCGTTGCTTCCGGCAAAGTAGAGTTTTCTAAAAAAGCTAACAACAGAACTTACGTTTCCGTAGTTACCGAGTAAGCTTTAGAAAATAATCAAAAGGCGGAGGGGGTGTAATGACATCCCCTTTACTTTTATCAAATCTGGCGTTATCTTTAATTACAACGACAACTTAAAAAGTAAGAATATGAAGTTTTTGGATCAGGCGAAAATTTTTGTAAAGTCAGGCGATGGCGGCGCAGGTTGCGTTTCGTTCCGCAGAGAAAAATATATTGAATTCGGCGGACCAAACGGAGGAGACGGCGCAAAAGGCGGCGACGTGATTTTTGAGGCGGTTGACAATCTTAACACGTTGATTGACTTTCGTTATCATCAGCATTTTAAAGCCAAACGCGGCGGAAACGGCATGGGCTCGGATAAATCCGGTGCCAAAGGCGATACGATTATTATTAAAGTTCCGGTCGGTACCGAGATTCTTGACGAAGACGGAGAGACGGTTATTGTCGATATGGTCACGCCGGGGCAGACGTATCTGATCGCCAAAGGCGGTGACGGCGGACGCGGAAATGCCAAATTCAAAACTTCAACCAATCAGGCGCCGCGTTATGCAGAGCCGGGCTGGCCGGGAGAAGAACGCTGGGTATGGCTGCGGCTAAAGCTGATTGCCGACATCGGCTTAATCGGGTTGCCAAATGCCGGAAAATCGACCTTTTTGTCTTCCGTAACGCAGGCTCGCCCGAAAATTGCCGATTATCCTTTTACAACCCTGCATCCGAATTTGGGCGTGGCATGGGTTGACAATTATGAAGTTGTCATTGCCGATATTCCGGGACTGATTGAAGGTGCGCACGAAGGTGTTGGTTTAGGTGACCGCTTTTTGAAGCATGTGGAACGTTGCGCGGCCTTTTTGCATCTGATAGATGCGACGCAGGATGATGTGGTTGGTGCATATAAGGCGATTCGTAAGGAACTTGACCTTTATAACGACAAAATGAAAAACAAGCCTGAAGTTATTGCCTTGAACAAATGCGATGCCCTCTCCGAAAAAGAAATTAAAGAAAAAACCTTGGCTTTGGAAGATGCTGTCGGCAAAAAAGTTTTTAATATTTCAGCTGTTGCCAAGCAAGGGGTTTACGACTGTCTGAGAGATTTGAGTAAGTTTATTTCCCGTGACCGCAAGGCCAAAACGGAAGATATTGTTCCGGCGGAAGAAAAACTATGCAAGCCTTGGTCACCATTGGATTAATTAAGGAGTGAATTGCGTGAAGAAAAAGACTACTACAAGTACAGAAAACACTGATGAACAGATTTTGAAAATTATTGTTGATACATTGGAAGACAACAAAGCTGACAATATTGTAACAATTGATTTGAAGGGAAAGACCTCAATTGCCAGCTATATGGTTGTTGCCAGCGGTACTTCTCAACGCCATGTGGCTGCTCTGGCAGAACATGTTCAGATGAAGCTCAAAGAATCTGGTTTTGTTTCAACTTCCGAAGGCGAAGAAAAGGCTGACTGGGTTTTGATTGACGCCTTTGACGTCATTGTTCATATTTTCAAACCGGAAGTTCGTGATTTTTACAATCTGGAAAAAATGTGGAGTTCAGTAGCGGAAATCCGCGCCTCCAAATAACCCGTGCGACGGGTGGCGCTCAGCTTATACAGTGCCTTGTGGCCCGCGATGCTATGGTAAGAATGTGATGAAGAACGTGCTTTGAAAAGAATTTTTATTGTGGGGAAGAAGCCGATAAAAATATTAACACTATGCTACACATGAAACTAAACTCTACAGTATCGGTCTTTACTGTCGCTGCCGCTTTCTCGGTTTTTATGCCAATCTCCGCTTATTGAGGTGTCTGTTTCCTACCCGACAGAAATTTTATCTTATTCATATGCAGCAATACCATAACTGTAGTATTCAGGTGTTTGACTGCTGACTATACGCTCAATATTTTTGAATGTTAACGTTAAATTGCCAAAACTGATTACTCCGCCAGATGCCGGAAGTCTGCCATAATATAACTGGTAATCTTTAACATCTCTCAAGCTCATGCTTATACCATTGTCAAATTTGACGTTCCAACCGTAGTAAGAATTACCGACTTTGATGTTCAGTGCTTTGCAATCTTTCGTTCCTTCAATTTCTCCGCTTTCGTATTCCGTAGAAAACTCGACATATTCATCACTGAGGCTGCCAGAATACCATTTGAGAAAACGGTTTAGTTCCTTTTCAGAAATGGCGGGATGTTCCGGATAGACCGTTTCCGGTATTTGTACCGGCTCTGTCAGAGGTTCGGCCATGATTTCCGGCGCTGTTTCTTCCGACCCGAGAGGTTCATCATCACCGAGTTCAGCGGCGATTTCTTCATCTTCATAGCTTTCTTTAACTACCGGTTCAATGTCTTCATGAGTTTCCAGAATCGTTTCTTCTTCCGGTTCTGCCGCAATTTCCTGTTCCGACATCTCTGAATATTCTCCGGCTACCGGCGTTAAATCGGTTTTACCGCTTCCTTCAGCCAAAATATCTTCTTCATTGATGTCAGAAGAAAGATTATCAGCATCCGCAACTGCAGCGATTTCAGTTTCGGCTTCCTGCAACGGCGTTTCGGCATCCGGCCATTCTCCGGCTTCTTCCACCTCTGTTTCCGGCAGCGGTGTATCCAAAAATTCATCCGGATTTGTTCCGTCTTCAGATGTTTGACTCCAGTCATCAGCCGGCAGATTAGACGTATTTGCGCTAACATCATCAAGATTGATGTCCGCAACAGCATCATCCAGTTCAATGTCGGCTTCATCTTGAAGTTCCGGCGCGGATACAGATGGCTCGGTAATGTTAATATCATCCAGTCCCAAATCAGGATTACTGACATCATCAAAGACGAGATCAATATCGTCTTCTTTTTTCTCGGTCAGAAAACTCGGAAATCCTGCCATATCGTCATTGCCAATATCAGACAAATCCAGCTTGTCCATGTCGGTATCTGACAAAGACAGCGGCTCATCCGAGATATCGGGCAAGTCAGGTAGTTTTTCCATATTTATGTCGTTTTCTGTATCAGCCATAAATCAAACTTTTTCCTTTATTACAACGGAATACTGATTTGGACTTTCAGACCGCCGAGCTCACTGTCGCCCAGTTCAATCGTACCGCCGTGAGAGGCAATGACGTCTTTGGCAATTGACAAGCCAAGCCCAACGCCGCCGGTTTCTTTATTACGTGATCCTTCCAAACGATAAAAAGCTTTGAAGACGTCTTCTCTTTTATCAGCAGGAATACCAGGGCCGTCATCATCAATCGAAACCTCAAGTTTGCGATCGTTGCTCTCTAATTTGACCGCGATGGTTTTGCCGTAACGGAAAGCATTGGATATGACATTGGTCAGAGCCCGTTTCAGCGCCTGTTCACGTCCCTGAATTGCGCTGACCTGATCATTGGTCGAATAGCGAATCAGCGCTTTTTTATTGCGGAATTTGTTGATGATGCTCAAAATCATCTCATTAATATCAACAAAGGTCGATTTTTCTCCGCCCTCGCCGCTGACAAACGACAAATAGCCGTCCAGCATTTTTTCCATTTCATCAATATCGGAGAGAAAATCTTTTTTGTCTTCGCCGTCCGGCAGCAGAGCAACCTGAAGCTTCATGCGGGTCAACGGAGTGCGCAAGTCATGAGAAACGCCGGCCAGCATTTGTGTCCGTTCGCTGATCTGGCGCTGGATACGTTCTTTCATTTTGATAAAGGCAAAAGCAGCTTTTCTGACTTCGGAAGACCCGTAAGGTTTGAACGTTTTATTATCAATGCCTTTACCAAAGTCTTCCGCCACCTGAGCCAGTTCAGCAATGGAGCGCACCTGTACGCGCAAGAACAGCACAGCAACCAGAAACAACAGCAACGACGTAATAACCATCCACAGCACAAACAGGAACATAGACGAGTTGAAAATCTTTTTCTCGCTGGCCGTAAATTCATAAGTGCGATCCTTGTCTTTGATGACAATCACCATATCATTGGACGTCGGATCCATATACAGGTTGACGTTTTCTTTTGAGAACTGGCGATCCAGCGCCTTGCGGAAATATTTGGTCGCCATGCGGCGAGTATTGTCGCTGTTGTCAATAACGGTATATTTTTCGCCTTTGTCAAAGACTCTCAGATTAATATTGAACAATCCGGCGGTTGTTTCCTTAATCTTCTCAATTTCATCAGGATTGTCTTCGACCATTTTTATAACATAAGCCATATCCGCCGTCAGATTGGCAGAAAGCTGGCGGCCGACACGCCACCAGTTACTGTCAAAAAAGACAAAGATAGAAACTACCTGAACCACAATCAGCGGAATAAAAATCAATAGCATTGTTCTGAAAAACAATGTCTTAGGCAAAAACTTCAACTTCAAATACCGTAAAGCATTCTCTACTTTTTCCGGAAACACCAAACGCATTTATCTTCTCCTACAATAGTTCCGCCGCCTATTCGGGCAGCAGCATATAACCTTTGCCGCGGACGGTTTGCAAGTACCGCGGATTTTTTGAATCTTTTTCTATTTTTTTACGCAGACGGGTTATCTGAACATCTATTGAGCGCGGGCTTTGTCCTGCTCCCAAAATTTCGGCCAACTTTTCTCTGGTAAAAATCTGACCGGACTTTTGTCCCAGAATACTCAGCATTGACTGTTCAAGCGGCGTGATATGGATAACCTGCCCCTGCTTGCCGACCAGCTCTTTTTTGGTCATATCATACACACAGAGCCCAAGGTTCAGCTTTTCTATATTTTCTTTGTTTCCGACCGGCGCACGGCGTAAAATGCTTTTTATCCGCAACACCAGTTCCTGCGGTTCGAAAGGCTTGGGCAAATAATCATCAGCTCCCCGTTCCAGTCCTGCAATCCGGTCGGCCGTTTCGCCCATGGCCGTCAGCATAATCACAGGCACGTTGCTTTCCTGCCGCAGGTCAGTCAAAAACTCGAGCCCGCTTTCATTCGGCATCATGATATCTACAATCAAAAGGTCAAATTTATAAGACTTTAACTGGCGACGGGCTTCTTCGGCATCTTTGGCTATCGAAACATAAAAACCGCCATCGCGCAGAAAGCGCTGCAAAAGCGAGCGCAATCTTTTGTCATCATCAACGACCAATATGTGGGCTTTTATGTTCTCCATATTTGCAATCAGATGCCTTTGTTATTTGGATGACTTAGCTTTGCCGGCGTTCTTTTTGGCAGTTTTTTTCTTAGCCGGCGCTTTTTTGGCAACAGTTTTGGCTGCGGCTGTTTTTTTAACCGGCGCCGGTTTTGCTACCTCAACCTTTTTTACGACAATGTTTTTATTTTTAATTTTGGCTTCTTTGCGGACATAGTTCATGCCTTTTTCAAAATATTGATAACCGGTAATGAAAGTCAGCACGCCGGCGATCCAAAGCAGAATCTCTCCGGGAAGACGGAACCAGCCGCCGACCAGAATCATCGACAAAGCTGTCATTTGGAATCCGGTTTTCCATTTTGCCAAACGGGTGACAGGAAGGCCGACTTTGACTTCGGCCAGAAATTCTCTCAGACCGGAAACCAAGACTTCGCGGCAGAGGATAATGACAACAGGAATATAGCTGATTTTATCAACCATGCCGTTTGCAACAATAATCAAAAGTGCCGAAACAACCAGCAACTTGTCGGCAATTGGGTCAAACAAGCGGCCGAAAGCGGAAGTTTCGTTACGGGAACGTGCCAGATATCCGTCAAAATAGTCCGTGATTGAGGCAATAATAAACAATACCGCCGCAAACAAAGACCAGACATAAGTATGGATATAAATGGAAAGGAAGATAACCGGAATGACTACAATCCGAGATATCGTTAAAATATTTGGCAAGTTATACACGTCTTTTTCCTCTGTAATTTTATTAAAAATAATCGTTTAAGGTATAGTAATGCAGAATTTTCAATTGTGAAAGTAATTATATATTTTTTCCGCCGTTTTTTTACTTATTCCGCTTACTTTTTGCAAATCTTTGACACCGGCTTGCGAAATTTCTTCCGCCGAACCGAAATAATTGAGCAAATCGCGCTTGCGGGTATGGCCGACTCCTTCAATTTCATCCAGACGCGATTTGTACATTGACCCAGCGCGTTTTTTGCGGTGCGCTCCAATGGCAAAGCGGTGGGCTTCGTCCCGCAGGTTTTGCATATAAAAAGCCAGCGGCGAGCGGTACGGCAGCGCAAAACTCTCGCGCCCGAGCATATGGTAGAACTCTTTGCCGGCATTACGGTCAGGCCCCTTGGAAATGGCAATTATTGCAATTTCGCTCAAATCATAGTCTTTCAGAATCTCATGCACGGCATGCAACTGCCCAAGACCGCCGTCCAGCAAAATCACGTCCGGCTGGTTGGCCTCGGTCATTTTGGCAAAGCGCCGCGACAAAACCTCTTTCATCATGCCGAAGTCATCCTGCATGACATCTTCATTTTTGATATTAAACGTGCGGTACTGTTTTTTATCAAAGCCGTCCGGCGTGGCGACAACCATGGCGCCGATTGCATAGGATCCCTGATTGTGCGAGTTGTCATAAATCTCTATGCGGCGGGGAATCCGCTTCAGGCCAAAAACGGCCTGCAATTCTTTGAGATTGTTCATGACCGACATTTCCATTGCCACTTTTCTTTCAAGCGAGGCCATGGCGTTTTCGACGACCATCTGAATAATTTTGGCCTTGTTGCCTTTGCCATAGGTCATAATACGGGTACCGAGAGCGTTTTTCATAAAGTCATGATTTTCCAACTCGTGCGATACGATGATTTCATCTGCCGGAATATGCGTAGAATAAAAACTTCCAAGAAAAGCCTCAAGAATTTCAGAATCCGAAGCATCTTCCGTCTGGCGAGGAAAAAACGGCACATTGCCGCAATTTTGCCCGCCGCGGATAAAAAAGACCTGAATGCAGATCAGCCCGTTTTTATGCGCCAAAGCCACAAAATCTGCCGAACCGATATCGGCATATTCAACAAGATTGCCTTTCTGGACGTTTGTCAGCGCCCGAATCCGATCCCGCAGGATCATTGCGGTTTCATAATCTTCACGCTCGCTGGCCTCGTGCATTTTTTGCGAGAGCTCTTCCTGAATTTTGATATTGCGCCCTTCCAAAAAATCAATGGCAGAATTGACCAGTTTTTTATATTCTTCCGGCGAGATTTTGCAACAGCAGGGGGCGGAGCATCTTTTTATCTGGTACAACAGGCACGGGCGATGGCGCGTCCGAAAAACATTATCGGTACACGACCGGAGCAAAAAAGCCTTTTGCAGGATATCAACCACGTTGTTGACGGCCAACGCACTGGCAAAAGGCCCGAAATATTTGTTCTGGTCATTTCTTTTGCCGCGGTATTTGCGCAGGCACGGATACTCTGAGCCAACGTCAATCATCAAGTGAGGAAAAGTCTTGTCATCTTTGAGCAGGATATTATATTTCGGTTCAAGCTTTTTAATCAGCTCATTTTCCAGCAGCAACGCTTTGGCCTCGTTTTCAACGATAATAAATTCCATTTTGCGGATTTGCGAGACCATTCGCTGCAGGCGTATCGGGAGTTTGTCAACATGCGAGTAGGCGACAATTCTTTTTTTGATATTTTTGGCTTTACCGACATAAAGGACTTTTTCATCCTCGCCAATCATTCGGTAGACACCCGGCTTGTCCGGCGCAATCTTGATATTTTTAGCCAAAACGGCAAGGCCTTTTTTAATATCTCCCAAAATTGTTTTCCCCTATATTCTGTTCATATTTTGTTATATTTAACTCGTTTTTATCAGGGGCGCAAGAGGATTTCCGCCGACCGGAAACAAAAAGTCTCCCCGTTTTCGGCATTGCGGAGAGACATGAAAAAAAAGAAGTTAAATCAACCCCATCTTTTGAGCGATGATGACTGCCTGCGTCCGGTTGGTGGCACCGACTGCCCGCAGCAGCGCATTGATATGAAGTTTGACCGTAGCTTCCGACACGCCCATCTCATAAGCAATCTGCTTGTTGGACATCCCCTGTGCCACTAGTTCCAAAACCTGCGACTGACGGTTGGTCAGCTTTTTGCCGATACCGGACGTCACGGTATTTTTGGACAGCCCCGTCGGAGAGGAATTTTGCTCCAATACCGAAGGCGGCAAATAAGTTCCGCCATCCATAATCAGTTTTAACGCGCCGGTAATCACTTTGGTTTCCGAACGTTTTGGAATATAGCCGCATACGCCGTATTCCAGCGACTTGCGAATATTCTGGTTATCTTCGGAAGCCGACATAATCACAAAACGGGCGTCTGACGATTTTTCTTTGATGTCTTTTATCGCCTCTTCCCAGTTCATATCAGGCATATCCAAATCCATAATAACCAGGTCCAACTTCTTTTCGTCATCAACAATTTTCAGGGCCTGAGAAAAGTTTCCGGCCTGAAAGATAACGGCTTGGGGGTCTATCCGCTCAAGATGGACACTAAGCCCGTCTCTGAACAAGGCGTGATCGTCTGCAATAAGTACTTTCATCCTAATCTCCTGGTTCTTTTCAGCTCTTTGTCAATATATAAACTTTTGCAGCACAGAACGCAGTCAAGTCTATACCAATTTTAGGATTTATATATATCTTAATTTTCTAATTTAAAGGCAGTACAATATATTCTATTCCGGCTTCATCAAACATCTGCTTAGAATAAGATAGTTTGTCGCGCCAGGTATTTGTAGGGGTCGACGAATTTATTTCCATCTCATTGGTTACAACGACCTTGATGCCCGACTGGATGATTGCTCTTGCGCAGTCCGTGCAAGGCGGATGCGTCGCATACATGACACAGCCTTTTAACGATGTGCCGGTCAGACAGGCATTGTAAATGGCGTTTCTTTCAGCATGTTCAAAAAAGTCGTATTTCGTCGGGCGTTCCATGCGTTCGGGCTTGTTGTCATCAACGCCGCGAACCAGTCCGTTATAGCCGGTTGCCCGAATCTCGCGATCCGGTCCGACAACAATCGCGCCCGTTTTCGTCGAAGGGTCTTTTGACCAGGTTGCAACCAATCGGGCAACATCCATAAAGCGTCTATGCCATTTGTCTGAAAACATTTTCATTCTCCTTTTGAGATATAACTCTAGTTTTAATATATTTTTTTGTAACAGACAATACTTATTTTCCCTTTCTCTGATACACTTTTTAATTTTCTGCTTTTGCTTTCTTCATAGAGTTGGTTATTTTATTGTTACTTTTTGACTGCCAAAAAGTAACCAAAAAGGCAGCCCTACGCTCATTTGCTAAGGTTTCAGAGCAAAATTAACCTCGCTACGCTCTCTACCATTGTGCGTCACTTTCGGTTTTTGCTCCAAAACCTAAGCTATTCGCAAAGGGCACCCCAAACCGTGCCGGACGAGAGAATGGTATTTTTAATTCCCTCTTTTTCACAAAGACTAAGAAGTACTCGTTAAAGAGCATATCCAACTTAGACATCTAAGCTCGCATTGGTTGCTTACGCTTCCCTTGCTTGCCAAGATGTTCCAAAGAGCTTGCAGACAAAAACAACCGGAGCAGCGGTTGTTTTTGTTTAGCGCTCCCCATCTCTCTTTCAAGAGAGGGAATGGTGCTCCAAGGCAATGTTATTCTGGAAGTTATTATGTTTCTTTGTCATTGCCGGACTTGATCCGGCAATCCATAAGGAAACAAGCACTGTGTTGGTTGTGAGATGGATCTTCGGGTCAAGCCCAGAGTTTTTGATCCGCGCTGCTATGGCGGGATGCGCGGCCGTTCAAAGAAAAGTTTTTGTTGTATTTTATAAAAATTTTATTATACTGCGTACAGATTTGGACTTGTTCCAGATTTAGCACCTAAAGGTGCGGGGCTTGTAAGAAGGCTCTCCCTTATACGGTGTTGATATAACACCGACATATTGTCAGCTGTGAAAACGGCTTTCAATAATTATATCTCCGACTTATCACATGGCCGGAGGCTCTAGGCGTATGTCCAGAGGTCTGGCGGCTTCTTCGGAAGCCGTCAGGTCTTAAAAGGTCTAGAGAATCAATTTTATAAGGGTTGATTTCTTACTCTCCGGCCGCCTCGGTGCGCTTAACCAAGGTGGTTTTTCTTTATTTAAAAACTGCCGGCTTTTAATTTTTTAGAAGGATGAGCCGATGACAGAAGCGCATAAACAAGATTCCGCAGAATTTTTGGATATGATACAAGTTATTATCGACGGTTTCGGTGAACATGATGTTTTATCTGATGAAGAGGTGTTTGAAATTCTTTCTTCAAAAAAGGGATATCCGCCCGAGGTTTGCGATTATATTATTGCCGAACTGCACAAGATTTCCGACACGATTGCCGGTTCTCTCAAAAAATGACTCTCTTCGCCGCGGCGTTTTCATTTCCGAAAATTGGATTTTTTGCAAAATAACTTCACAAAAAAAAGAGTTTTGCTTGACATTTGGGCAAAAATGAATGAACTTAAGGGCAACACTTTATTATAATTGAAATTAGGAGAAAAAAATGAGTGCTATTGTTGATATTCATGCCAGAGAAATTTTAGATTCCCGCGGCAATCCGACTGTTGAAGCCGATGTTCTTTTGCAAAGCGGCGCTTTTGGCCGCGCTGCCGTTCCGTCCGGCGCTTCTACCGGCGTTCACGAGGCTGTTGAACTCCGCGACGGCGACAAAAGCCGTTATATGGGCAAAGGCGTAGAAAAAGCCGTTAACAACGTTAATGAAGAAATTTATGATGCTTTGGCAGGTTTGGAAGCCGATGAACAGATTGAAATCGACAACACCATGATTGAGCTTGACGGCACGGAAAACAAAGGTCGTTTGGGCGCTAATGCCATTCTGGCCGTTTCTATGGCCGTTGCCAAAGCTCAGGCCGAAGAATCGGAATTGCCCCTGTATCGTTATCTGGGCGGCACAATGGCTCGCACTCTGCCGGTTCCGATGATGAACATCGTTAACGGCGGTCAGCATGCAGACAACCCCATTGACATTCAGGAATTCATGATTATGCCGGTTTCCGCTTCCTCTATTAAAGAAGCCGTCCGCATGGGTGCCGAAATCTTCCATACTTTGAAGAAAAATCTCAAAGCTGCCGGTCACAACACTAACGTCGGCGACGAAGGCGGCTTTGCCCCGAATCTGAAATCTGCAGAAGAAGCTTTGTCTTTCATCGTAAAATCTATTTCCGATGCCGGCTACAAACCGGGTGAAGACGTTGTTCTGGCTATTGACGCCGCTTCTTCCGAATTTTACGAGAACGGCACATAGGAAATGAAGGGCGAGGGCAAATCTTACACCAACGCTCAGATGGTTGAGTTCTACAAAGACCTCTGCTCCCGCTTCCCGATTTTCTCTATTGAAGACGGTATGGCCGAAGACGACTGGGAAGGCTGGAAGATGCTGACCGATGCCATCGGCGATAGAGTTCAACTGGTTGGCGACGACCTCTTTGTTACCAATCCGAAACGTTTGGCCATGGGTATTGAAAAAGGCGTAGCTAACTCCATTCTGGTTAAAGTTAACCAAATCGGTTCATTGACCGAAACAATGAAAGCCGTTGATATGGCTCACCGCGCAGGTTACACTGCCGTTCTGTCTCACCGTTCCGGCGAAACAGAAGACACAACGATTGCCGATATTGCGGTTGCCACAAACTGCGGACAGATCAAAACCGGTTCTATGTCCCGTACCGACCGTATGGCAAAATACAACCAGCTTATTCGTATTGAAGAAGAACTGGGCGACATGGCTGTTTATGCCGGCAAGAGCATTTTGAAAAACGGTTCTTGCTCCTGCTGCTGCAAAAAAGCCAGCTAGGCTCAGATGATACGTTGACTTCGATTGAGAGAAGCTCTGGTTTTGCCGGAGCTTCTTTTTTTGAATTGTGGAGAAAGAAATGAAGATTACCATACTTGGTTCCGGTTCGGCTTACGGTTCGCCGATGAGTTTTAACAACTGGGGAAAAATCAAAAACCGCGACAATCCCAAAAACCGGCGAACGCGCCCTTCCCTGCTGCTGGAGCAGGACGGACGGCGCCTGTTGGTCGATATGGGGCCGGATTTCAGAACTCAGATAAATGACAACAACGTGACGGGAATCGATGCCATATTTCTGACGCACCCGCATTACGACCATATCGGCGGCGTGCCGGAGCTCGGACGGGTTTGCTGTCTGTTGCAGAAGGGGATTGACGTTTATGCCTCGGACGAAACGCTGGCGGATTTGCAACAATCTTACGGCTATATGTTTAGGCCCAACCATGAACCGGGGCTGGGCGACATCGTCTGGCACGAAATCAGCGAAGGTTCGTTATCACTTTTGGGCTGGGGCTTGGACGTTTTTTCGGTTCCGCACCACCGGTGGCGCAGCTACGGTTTCAGAATCGGCAATTTCGCTTATGTTACCGACCTGCAGGATTTGCCGGAAGATGTTCGCGGCAAGTTGAAAGGTTTGGATTTGCTGCTGATTGAATGCAACAACGGCATGGAAGCGGTTCATAACGGGCACAGCAATTATCCGCTGATAAAAAAATGGCTGGAAGAAATCCGTCCGCGGCATACGGTCTTAACGCATTTGTCAACGCGGGTTGATTATGACGGGTTTAAGGCGCAGCTGCCCAAAAGCGTTGAGCCGGCTTATGACGGCATGATTTTGGAAGTTTAACCGTATTTTTACGCTTTTGGTGCAAACTAATGCTTAGTTTGTTGATTTAAAAGGAAAAAAGATATGACTGCTTTTTATGTTATTGCCGGCGTTATTGTTCTCTACATCATTATGGCCTATAACGGGTTGGTAGCGGCCCGACAGCATGTGCGCGAGGGCGCTTCGGACATTGACACGCTGCTCAAACGCCGTTATGACCTTATTCCGAATCTGATTGAAACGGTCAAAGGCTACGCCGCGCATGAAAAAAGCACGCTTGAGCAGGTGGTTTCCGCCCGCAACAAAGCCATGACCGCCGACGGGTTGGGCGAAGACAAGTCGCAGGCTGAAAATGCGCTGACCGGCACGCTGAAAAGCATTTTTGCCCTTGGCGAAAATTATCCCGACCTTAAAGCCAACCAGAACTTTTTGGAATTACAGCAGGAGTTGAGCGATACCGAAAACAAGATTCAGGCCTCGCGCCGTTTTTACAACACGACGGTCATGGCTATGAATACCAAGATAGAATCTTTTCCGACAAATATTCTTGCCAAGATGTTTCACTTTGAAAAAGAGACGTTTTTTGAGCTTGACGAAGAAGAGAAAGAACTGGCGCGCAAAGCCCCGAAAGTTTCTTTTTAAGGCAGGGGTCTTATGGCCGAACCGATTACGCTTTATGATCATATTGCCGACAACAATCGCAAAACGTTTTTGCTGATTTTGCTGTTTCCGCTTTCTTTGTGTCTGCTGGTCGGACTGGCCTGCATTGCCGGCGTTTACATTATCGGCGATCCGGCCTTTGCGCGTGACGGACTGACTGTGTTTCTGACGTTTTTTCCGGACGCTCATGCTTATCTGACTGTCGGAAACATGCCGGTTTTCAGCGGAATCGGTTATATGCTTTATGCCTTGTTGCCGATTTGCGCGATTGCTTTTGTATGGATGGGCATTTCTTATTTGTTCGGCGATATTATGATGCTGCGTTTTGCCCGTGCCAAGCCGATTGAACAAAAAGATTTTCCGAAAGTTTACCGTCTGGTTGAAAATGTGGCGATTGCCGCCGGACTGCCGATGCCGGAAGTTTTTGTGATTGACGATGCTTCACTCAATGCGTTTGCGACCGGAAGGAATCCGCAATCGGCGTCAATTGTGCTGACGACAGGCATTATTGACAAATTGGAACCGGTTGAGCTTGAGGCCGTGATTGCGCATGAAATGGCGCATATCGGCAACCGTGACATTCGGCTGAATATGTTGATTATTACCGGACTGGGCGTTTTTGGCTTTTTGGCAGATTATCTCAGGATGTATGTAACGCACGGGCACTCCGGCGACAAAAAGCAGTCTCAGATTATGATTTTGGCTTTTTTGATTATGGTTGCGCTGTTTATCTTTAACTTTATTGTTGCGCCGCTTATCCGGCTGGCAATCTCCCGCAAGCGCGAATATGCCGCCGATGCGACCGGCGCCCTGATTGTCCGCAATCCGCTGGCCTTGGCTTCGGCTTTGGAAAAAATCTCGCAGGATGCCCGCGTGGAAGTTTTGGATCAGCAGCCGCGAATGGCCGTTGCCTGTGTGGCTGACCCGCGCGACAAACCGTCGGCGCGTGCAAAAGACGATTTGCTGTCGACGCATCCGAACATTCAAAGCCGGATTTGGCGGCTCAGACGCGCAGCCGGACAATTGCACAACTAAACTTTATTGATTAAAAAATCAGGCATGGCCGGCAAAAGTGCTCAGGTGAGCCAAATCAACCCCCAAAGAATCTATGGCTTTTTGCCATTTGTCTTCATCTTTGGTTCTGAAAACCAGTTCATGATCCGGTTCTACAACCAGCCAGCTGTTATTAATGATTTCCTGCTCCAGCTGCTGCGGTGCCCAACTGGCATAGCCAAGAGCAATGATATTATCTTTAGGTCCAAGTCCAAAGACAATATCGGTAATGACGTCAACCGACGATGAAATGGCAATTTTGTCATCAATCACAATTGTGTCTTCTTTGATATAATCTGTGGAATGCAACACAAAACCGCGAACGCGCTCCAGCGGACCGCCCTGATGAAGCTCTATGTTTTCTACCGGTTTTATGGTTTTTATCGGCAGTTGGCTTGCCAAATCGGCAAAAGAAAATTCCTGAAGTTTTTTGTTAAGCACAAACCCCATGGCTCCGTCTTTGGTATGAGAACAGATATAAATCAGTGAATTTTCAAAACGATCGTCCGCAATATTTGGCATGGCGACCAGACATTTGCCGGTTAAATAGTTTTGGCTGTTTTCCATTGTTATAAACCTAAATATAATTCACAACTTCTATACTTTATTTTAACATAATTATTATAATCTGAAATTGCAATTTTGAAAAGTTTAATTATATGAAAAAAGTTATTTTTTTTATCATTTTCGGCATTTTTTTGCTGGCCGGACTTCCGGTTCGGGCGCAAGACAGTTCGCTGTTGCCGGACATCAGCATTAAAAACGGCGACATTGATTTTTCAAAAATGCAAAATCTTCCGGGAATTGAGCTCATCAGCACGCCGATAAAACCTGTGCGGCCGGACAATAATCCTGACGACGATTACAGTGTGGGAGAGGCTTTTTTACGCTACCTCAGAATTTATACTTATTTTAACCTCAAGTATCCAAGCGGCAAAATCAACGAAGATTTGCAACCGGATTTGCGCAAGCTCTTTCCGGATTATGATGATTTTGATTTGGAAGAAAAAGAAGAACATATCCGGACCGTAGTACGGATGTACAGAGGATTTGATGACTGGGTCAGCAAAATTGTCGCAAGCATCATGGCACCGAAAGAACCGCCGCTGATTGTGGAAGATAATGAATACGCCGAAATGTATCAGGGAAAATACATTGAATCGGACAAGCTGGTGGTGATTATGGACTTTAAGAAAGTTATTCCCTATGCCGGAGACAAGCGCAATTTTGAAGCGGTGGAAGCAAAAATTGAGCGTGACCAGCTTAAAGCCAGCGCAGGGTTTCGTCGGTTTAAGGATTTTACCAACAAAATTTCTAAAATTGAACTGAGTAAAATCCCTTATTACGGCTCGGTTTACCCCGATCCTTTTACCGGCAATCAGGGAGTGGGAAAATGGGTCAGGTTTGATGCCGGCATTGCCCGTCTGGCATCTGATTCAACCGCACTCGGAAACTTTGGCGACGTTCGTACCGTCTTGCACATCATGATTCCGTCGGGAATGTATTTGAAAGACTCTACGGATTCAAAAATCAAAATATCATTTGACGGCTCACATAATCTTGCCGGTTATTATCTTTTCCGTCCGGTGCCGAAATTGCTGACCGACGGCAAAAAAAATCAGGCTGTTTTTGCAGGAGAAGCGGCTTTTCCCATCACGGTTTACGCACAGGATTTTTCTCTTCCCCTTGATTTGCACGCTACCGTAATCGGCGATTTCTGCACAGAAAATCATGAATGCAAAAAAATGACTTTTGCCACGGATTTATCTTTGTCTGCAGGAAAGCGCCAAAATTCGACCATGCGACATTTTGTGAATCAGAAGTACGTGTTGCTGCCCAAAGAAGAAAATTCTGCTCTCCGTATCAGTGGCGTATGGCTTGACACGCCTGTTTCTTCTGAGGGCAAACCTGCCGTACGGGTGGCGTTTGACAGTGAAAATAACGTACATGACTTTAAGTTTTTTATCGAATCACCAGACGGTTTTGACATTGGGCTGCCCAGAATCAGTATTGACGGCAAAAGGGTTGTCGTCAGAACAGAGGTTTCTTGCCCCGATATCGTCGGCAAAGATATCGAAATTACCGCTCAATCGGCACCAACGATTGCCGTGCGGCAAATGCACCGGATTGCTCATGCGCCGTTTTTTGATTTTGAGGGCAAAAAGCTGACTTTAATGTTGGTTTTGATGGCCATTGCCGGCGGGGCGATTTTGAACGTCATGCCTTGTGTTTTTCCGGTCTTATCATTAAAGATTATGGCGTTAAGCGGTTTTGGCGCAGGAAAAAAAGTTCGGCGCAATTCTTTGATGATTATACTTGGAGTTTTTGCAGCCTTTGCCGTTATGACTATCCTGCTGGTCTTTCTGAAAATGCTCGGTTATTCCATCGGCTGGGGAATGCAGTTTCAAAGTCCGTCCTTTTTATGGATTATGATTTTTGTTCTGCTGTTGTTTATTGCGCAAATTGCCGGCTGGATTAACCTGAAAACGCCGGAATGGATTAATCATCTGCTTGACAGCAAAGCCAAAGAAGAAGATTTGCAAAATTTCTTTATCGGGCTGTTTTTGGTTGCTTTGTCAACACCTTGTTCCGCACCGTATTTGGGAACGGCAATCGGTTTTGCACTGGCCGGAAGCGTCAGCGATATTATCATCATCATGACTGCGGTCGGCTTTGGGCTGGCGCTGCCGTATCTGCTGCTTTTTATTAATCCGCAGTTAGCGATGTTTGTGCCACATCCGGGAAAATGGATACGATACCTGACAAAAATCATGACACTGATGTTGTTGGCAACAATCATATGGCTGATTTCTGTTCTGGCTGCGCAGGTGGCTGACGGCGTTATCATCCGTGTCGGGATTTACATTTTGCTGGCATTGGGACTGTTGGCTTTTCAAAAGGCCATTTTTGACAACATTGATATGCAGAATATTGGTTTGGACATTAAGCTGAAGCTAGGTAAAATTTTTAACTCGGCTTTTGCCATTCTTTTTATCATTATCCTGACAGCGGGACTGATTGACGTGCGGCATGGATATTCGCGGCAGCGGCTTCAAACTTTGAGCAAAAAGCAGATTGAGCTTTCGCTGCCGGAAATTGCTCAGCACATCAGACAAGGAAAAACTGTTTTGGCGGCGATAGAAGCGGACTGGTGTCTGACTTGCAAATTCAACGACTTAACCGTTCTTAATAATTATGCTCTCAAAGACGCGCTGCGTCTGTATGATGTGCACGTGATTGAAGTTGACTGGACAAATTATAATGCCGATGTGCTGAAATTTATGGAAGCGTACGGACGCAAAGGTCTGCCGTTTTATATTATTTACAGCCCTAAAATTCCGAACGGCATGGTTCTGCCGGAAATTCTGAACGAACAGAACTTGATTGAGATTATTAAAAATATTTCTGGTGCTCATTAGCGGAAATTTTTCCTCACTCTTTATTTTCTTTTTAATTTTCTCATCAGGGGTTGTTCAGTCCTCTCCTCTTATCTTCCCGCTGCCGTCTTTTGCCGTCGTTTTTATTTTCGAGGTTCATTTTTTTCATAGAGTTGGGATTTTTTTCGGACTGCGAGGGTTATATTAAACGAATCTGAAACTTTTGCCGGCGGATTTTT
>CAKQRB010000026.1 GCA_934271195.1 uncultured Alphaproteobacteria bacterium
GCGAAAAAGCGCTGTTAAAAGCGGAAATTGATGTTGATAACGGAAAAATTGTATCTATTCCGTCATTGAGCTTTGATAAATTTGACTTTAACCTTCAGGGAAAAATTGCTTTTAATAAAAACCAGCAGGTGACAACGATCGACATCTCGGGTATTCGAGCACCCAAAACGGCGGCTAAAGCTAAAATTGAGTTTGCTTATAAGCCTAAAGAAAAAGTCAAAATTAACATTTCTGGCACCAGCTATGATTTGTCTGCTCTGTTTGCGCAGAAAGAAAACACCAAACCCAAAAACAGTAAAAATATAAAAAATACAAAAAAACTTTCTCGCCCCAAAAAGGAAGATATCCTGAAAAACGTGACGGATACCGATATTAATATTGCCGTAAACAACCTTTGGACCAGCGAAAAATCAATGATAAAGAATTTTGCGGGTTCGGCCAAACTTGTCAATGGTATCGGTATTAAAGAAATGCATTTGGTCGGAAACTTTACATCGTCACCTCATTCTTATCTGCGGCTGAATTACGTGCCGCATGCCAATAAGGAATACCTGCTGGACATAGACAGCAATGATGCCGGAAACACGCTCAGGTTTTTACGGCTGTATGATAACATGAAAGGCGGTCGGCTGAATATGAGTGCGCGTCGAGATAAAAACAAAGACTTTGTCGGCCATGCTAAAATTCGCGACTTCAGTGTTCATAACACACCGGTTCTGGCCAAACTTCTGACTGTGGCCTCTTTTACCGGTATGGTGAATCTTCTGACCGGCGAAGGCGTGAAATTCTCGCATTTTGATGCTCCGTTTACCTATTCTGATCAGATATTGTCGGTAAAAGAAGCAAAAACTTTTGGAAACGTATTGGGAATTACCGCCAACGGCAGCTACGATTTGTATTATGATGATATAGATATCAGCGGCGTGGTTGCGCCGGCTTACAGCCTGAACAGCTTTATCGGCAAAATCCCTTTGGTCGGAAACCTGCTGTCCGGCAAAGACGGTACGGTTTTTGCCGCTAATTATAAGATTAAAGGCAATATTGAAGATCCACAAATCAGCTTAAATCCGCTCTCGGCCCTGAGCCCGAGTTCGTTAAAAGATATGCTGTCTTCCGTTTTTGGAGGAGACAATGGCAAATAGGCTGAAAATCGGTGTGGATTTTCATGGCGTTATTACGGCAAATCCTCACTTTTTCAGTACTTTCACACAAGAGGCCGTCAAGCGCGGCTGGGAGATTCATGTTATTACCGGCGGCCCTGGCAGCGTTATCTGCAAAATGCTGGATGACTGGAAAATTTCTTATACCACCGTTTTTGCCATTTTGGATTTTTACGCAGCCTTAAATAAAGTGACTTATAAGAAAAATAACGAATTCCATATCGAAGACAAATTATGGAACAGCGCCAAGGCCTTATATTGTCAGGAACAAGGCATAAATATTCATATTGACGACAGTACAATTTATAAAAAATGGTTTTCAACGCCATATTGCCTTTATGATGCCTTTGACAACAGCTGTCGTTTGGATAACGGAACGGAAATGGATTTCTCTGCCGGTGCCATTGCCGCATTAAATGAAATCGGGCGGGTGACGGGAAGTGCATAAAGGCGTTCGGACACCGCTTTTTCAAATTAAAATTTTAAACGAATCTTAAGAATTCCCCGTTAGACTATGCGCGGGAAAAAGGATAATATGCCTTTGTAGGCAGAAAGCTCAAAACTGACGGTTATAAACGAAAGTAAGTCTACAAGTCAGATTTATAAAGACTAAATAAGACGACATTCGTCAATAATATGCCGTAAGGCCCGAGATAAAAGGTGAGTGGTAATGATAAGTGAAGAAATTGTCCATATTAAAGGTCAGCCCCAAAAGTTGGTCGTGTTTTTGCACGGCTATATAGACAGTGCGCCGGCGCTTGATAGAAAAATTAATGTCCTGACAGATGGCTTGGACAATGCCGTGGTTCATATTCCGCAGGCTCCCGTAATCTGTGAAGTTCATGAAAACAAACGCCAGTGGTATTCTATGCACCGTTTTGATCCTGATGATGCCCGCAAATTTGTTCCGACCATGGAAGAATGTGTCGCCATTTATGACCGGATGGGGCAGGGGTTGGCAGAGGCTTATGCTTATCTGAATGAATATATTGAAGAACGTCTGGACTTATATGGGCTGGAAGCTAAGGATTTGTTTCTTTGCGGCTTTTCGCAGGGAGCTATGCTGGCGTTATATTATGCTTTGCAGCATGAAGAAACAATCGGCGGCTGCATCAGCTTTAGCGGCATTATAACTCCGCATACTTATTTGCTCAAGCATCACAAATCCACGCCGGATATATTGCTTATTCATGGCAATGTCGACAATCTTGTCCGTTTTGAAGCTCTGAACTTTACGCGTAGCCAACTGGAACAAATGGGTTGCCGTGTTTCGACTTATGTCGTAAAAGACGGTTGTCATATGGTAACAAAAGACGGTTTGGCTCAGACATTGGAATATATCAACGGCCGCCATCTGAAACAAAAGGCTGTTTAAGGTTTAAAGAAAGGGCCTTGGCATGACCACACCGCCATCGGAACTCAGGCTTCCGGTAATACGCCGCACATTCAAATCAGAATTGTCACCCAGTGTCCGATGATAAATGTCAGCATAATTCCCGTGTGCTTTTAACGCTTCGCGAAAACCTTTCGGATTCATTTCAAACTTTTGCCAAAGCTTGGAATCCAGCCCGAGCATATTGCGAATAGACTGATCCTGCGCGTTATTTAAGATATCAACGTTTGTCGTGGTAATGCCGTATTCTTCCGCCAGATACAGGTTGTTAATCAGCCAGCTGATAATGCTTTGCAATCTTGTGTTGTCACGGCTCACATAGGCGTATACTGGCGTTGCGGTAATCACTTCCGGCAAAATCGTAACCTTGAATTTTTGTTGTTCATAAGCTATGGACTTCAAAAAGGTTTCGTTGCCGGTTATCAGAGCACAGCGATTCAGCATGAAAGCTTCTTTGACTTTCTGCTGGCTGGGAAATTTAATGGGTTTGAGTTTGAGCTTATATTGCCTGTTGTACAAATCAAGATTGTACAGTTCTTCCGAATTATTGACGGCACAAACCGTTTTGCCTTTAAATTCCAGCATGGAGCTTGCTTCTCCGGGGTTGCGTGCGGCAAACATCTGTCGGTCAAAATACAACAAACCTGCCGGAACAATTCTGCGAGAGATGTCCAGAGAGGCAGAATAAGGCGTATTCCCGAGCATAACGTCAACTTTGCCGGATTGCAGGGCTGCGGCGGCTTCAGATTGCGGCACGTTTACCAGTTCAAAATATTTTTCATTACCGAAAATAGCTGAGGCAAAAATTTTGCACATTTCCGCATCAAAGCCCTGCCATTGTTTTTCTTCGTCGCGATAAGCAAAAGCACGGTTGTTCAGCATTGTGCCGCAACGGATGGCGGCATGCGACTTAATATAGCGTAGCCCTGCATCTTCTGCTTGTGCGGAAAGTGTTGTAAAAAGACAGGCCGTTAAAATAAAAATTGCGTGTTTCAGTTTCATTTTTTTAACCAATATGCTATACTATAAACTCAGGCAAAATTAATATAAGGCATTTTTTTATGAAACGTAATCATTTTTTGCAACTTATTATCGTTTGTTTTTTCTGTCTGATGTTTTCCGGAGTTCATGCCGCGCCGATTGACAAAGCCGTGGCTGAAAATTGGGTGCGGGATAAAGGAAATCTGCTGCTAAATACTTTTAATGAAAAAGACCTTGCCGCCAAATATCAAAAACTTGATTCGCTTTTTATAAAATATGTAGATTTGAACTATGTCGGTAAATTTGTGCTTGGAAAATACTGGAAGCTTTTGAACGAAAAGCAACAAAAAGAGTATCTTGCTTTGTTTCACCGATATGCATTGTCTTTATACAAAGGTTTTCCGCTGAGCTTTGATAATCGCTTGTCTTTTAAGGTCGGAAAAGTTGACAGCCGCGAAAATTATACCGATGTCTGGACCAGCATAAATTTGGCGCCGGCACAAAAAGACGGTGTCGATACAACCATCAGCGTTGCTTTCCGCCTGCATAAAGAAAATGATGAAATCAAAATTATTGACATTACGTTAGGGGAGAGTAGTCTGATTTTATCTTACCGCAGCCGTTTTTATCAGATGATGGAAGACGCCGATTCTGATCCGTCGTGGTTTTTGGAAGATTTGCAAACCGTCACCAAATCAAACGAGAAAAATAATCAACAGCAGCTGCAAAATTCCGAATTAAGCCAAAAACTTGCGTCATTGCCGGTGCAATTGTAAAAAGCTGTTGAATTTCCTGATATATAAGATTATTATCTCTCTCATGTTTTGAATGAGGAGAAAAAGAATGACTAAAATATATCTGCATAATACCGTCAGCCGCCGTAAGGAGGAGTTTGTCCCGATTGATGCTGAGAATGTGCGGATGTATGTCTGCGGTCCGACTGTTTATGACAAGGCTCATCTCGGCAATGCCAAGACTTCCGTGGTCTTTGATGTCTGGTACCGGCTGTTACGCGCCGTTTACGGGGCAGAGCACGTTACCTATGTTTCCAATATCACAGATGTTGATGATAAGATTTTAAACAAACATAAAGAAACAGGAAAACCCATTCGCGAAATTACCGAACAAACTTATCAATGGTATCTTGATGACATGAAGCGACTGAACGTGCTGGATCCGAACTTTCGCCCGCGCGCGACTGAATATATCGGTGAGATGATTGAGCTTGTCAAACGTCTGCTTGCCAACGGCCATGCCTATGAGGCTGCAGGCCATGTCCTGTTTAGCGTCGATTCTATGCCCGCTTACGGCTTCTTGTCCGGCCGCTCTATGAAAGAAATGCTTGCCGGCGCGCGCATTGATGTTGCTGATTATAAGAAAAATCCGGCAGACTTTGTCTTATGGAAACCGTCTGAGGCTGATCAGCCGGGATGGGACAGCCCGTGGGGTTACGGTCGTCCGGGCTGGCACTTGGAATGTTCGGCCATGAGCTCAAAACTGCTGGGGAATGATTTTGACATTCACGGCGGCGGCTCAGATTTGATTTTTCCTCATCATGAGAACGAATGCGCTCAGTCCTGCTGCGCTTTTGAAAACTCAAAATTTGCTCATTACTGGATTCATGCCGGTATGTTGATGGTAGACGGTGTTAAAATGTCCAAGTCCTTAGGCAACTTTTATATTGTTGATGAGATTTTGGCCAAATATCCGGCTGAGGCTTTACGCCTTTTGTTCCTGAGCGGACACTACCACCAGCCGTTTAACTTCACTTTTGAGGGGTTAAATCAGGCCAAGGCAACGTTGGACAAATTTTATAACGCACTGCTTAAAACCGCGGAGATTGAGTTTGATGATAAGGTCGCTCCAGACAATAGAATTTTGGAGGCTGTGGCAGATGATCTGAACACGCCGCTGGCAATTTCTTTTCTGCATGAGATTGTAAACAGTCTGAACAAAGCCGAAACGGCGGAAGAAAAGAAAAAATATAAATCTCAGCTGCTTGCGGGCGCCGGTTTGCTGGGGCTTTTATGGCAGCAGCCGGAAGTCTGGTTCAAAGGCGGTGACAATGCTGCAGCTTTGGACGAGCAGGCAATTGAAGTCAAAATTGCCGAGCGTCTGGCTGCCAAAAAGAATAAAGACTATGCCTTGGCTGATAAAATTCGCAATGACTTAAAAGAGCAGGGGATTTTACTTGAAGACGGTCCCGCCGGCACGACTTGGAAAATTGCCTGATTTTTATAAATATTCCTTGGTAGTCAAAACTTTCTGGCTCAAATAGATATCCCCAGTTTTGAACTGTCCCTCGGAAAGAGGAGAAAGAAAAGAAATCCCCTGAGGGGTATCAAAGGGAGTTAAGCAAATGGCATCGGCGCTCTGCCGGTGTCATTTTTGTTTAAGTTCCACTGGTAACGTTCATTATAATAATAGATATAATCTTCAACTTTTCCTTTTC
>CAKQRB010000027.1 GCA_934271195.1 uncultured Alphaproteobacteria bacterium
GGTGTCAATATAAGCTGAGAACCTATACGGATATTTTCGATAAAAAAGCCATTTTTTGGAAAATAAGACTTTGTATTTGCTGAATATTTAATTTTAGTGCCAATTGATGAAAAAAATTGAAATTAATAAGCTTTATATAAGATTTGATGTTACCAGACAAGCGAATCTGCGCATTTTTTTCGCCCCGAAAGAAGAAAACGGGATATAATAAAAGGGGCAAAGCCCCTTTTATCAATAGGATCTGGCGTAAATCACATCCATTGTCGCCGGCTTGCCTGTCAACAGACAAATGCCTTTGCTGTTGCTCTGGTCAAACGGGATACAGCGGATTGTAATCTTCATCTCTTTGAGAATTTCCTCAGTTTGCGGATCAGCACACCACTTTCCGCGAACAAAAGCAACTTTTCCGTTCTGACCGTCGGCAATCCATTCGTTAGACTGGCTAAAGTAGCTGCGAAACTCTTCCGGCGAAGCAATGTCTGTACGAATGTTTGACATCAAACGCTTCTTAGCGCGGTCAAACATCTCGGATTGAATATTTTCCAAACGTGCAACAATCGAATTTTCAAATTCTTCAACGGAAAGAATCTGCTTGCCTTCCGGCGTATTGAGTTTAAGACGTTCTTTAACCATAACTTTTCCGCCTTCCACATCACGCATGCCGATTTCGCAAATGACAGGAGCACCTTTCTTGGTCCATTCCCAGAACTTGTCAACGCTTTTGCGGTCACGCTTGTCAATTTTTATGCGGATTTTCTCGCCAAACGGTGCCTTTGCTTTAAGAGCAGACTGCAACTTGGCAATATACTCCGTAATTTTGCCTTCATCTTCCGGATTTTTGATAACCGGAACAATAACCACCTGATAAGGTGCAATTCTGGGAGGAACAACCATGCCGTCATCATCGGCATGAGTCATAATCACGCCGCCGATAAGACGGGTTGAAACTCCCCATGACGTTGTATAAGCATATTCCTGCTCATTGTTTTTGTTTACAAAAGAAATATTGGCAGATTTTGCAAAGTTCTGCCCAAGAAAATGTGATGTTCCGGCTTGCAGGGCTTTCCCGTCCTGCATCATGGCTTCAACGCAATAAGTGTCAATTGCGCCTGGGAACTTTTCATGTTCCGGCTTGCGCCCCATTAAGACCGGCATGGCAAGGGTTTCTTCACAAAGTTCGCGATAAGCTTCCAACATACGCTTTGTCTCTTCTTCGGCTTCGTTGGCTGTGGAATGGGCAGTATGGCCTTCCTGCCAGAGAAACTCTCGGGTGCGCAAAAACAGACGCGGACGCATTTCCCAACGCACAACGTTTGCCCATTGATTGACCAGAACCGGCAAATCGCGATAAGATTTGACCCATTTGGAAAACGAGTCTGCAATAATGGCCTCCGACGTCGGACGGACGATTAAAGGTTCTTCAAGTTTTGAGTCCGGAACAAGCTTGCCGTCTTTCATTGACAGGCGGGAATGGGTGACAACCGCCATTTCTTTAGCAAATCCGTCAACGTGCTCAGCTTCTTTCTGAAAGAACGAAAGCGGAATAAACATAGGAAAATAGCAGTTTTCGTGATCTGTAGACTTAATTTTCTCGTCAAAAACGTCGCGGATACGCTCCCAAATGCCGTATCCCCACGGCTTAATCACCATACATCCGGGAGAAGACGAGTTCTCGGCCATGTCGGCTTCATTGATAACATTTTGATACCATTCAGGATAGTTGCCTGCTCTAGTGGATTTTAATACCATAAGTTTATTCCTTTTTTAATATGACATAATTAAAAATCCGCCGCCCCGTTGCGGCAGACGCAGAGAGCAATCTAACAGAAATAAAACAATTTGTGAAGCCCTTATTTTTGCACAAAATTTAATGTTGTCCGGCCATGAAAATTATGATATAATAAAATTCTAAATTATATTAGTTTTTTTATTATTAACCCGAAACGACCGCCTTCCGGTGACTGTTTCATAAAATTAAAAAAATATGGGAACACTTTGGAATATCTTTGCGTTGTTGTTAATGATTTTTGCGGTTTATGCTATTTGGATCATTAATAAAGATTACGCAAAAAAAGGAGAAGCGCCGCTGAGCGGTTCGTTTTTCCTATGTTTCTTCATCGGGATTTTTTTCCTGTATCGGTTTATGCCGGTTGCAGGATTTGCAGTCCCCGGTTTCCTGGATGTTTGCCTGTTGTCAGCAACAATTGCCGCCGTTTGGTGGATTTGTTGCTTTGTATGGCATTCTGTCATAAATTAAAAAACGGGATGATCTCTTTTTGAGGTCGCCCCGTTTTCCTTTGAGAAACAAATATTTTAATCCAGAATCTCATTCACTTCTTTAACAGCTTTGCGGTTTTCTTTGCTTTGCATCATCTCGTTGCGCATACCTTCGCGCTCCTGCCAATGCTTCATCATTAAATCGCCGCGATCTTGCAACTGTTTCAGCATCAGGTCTTTATTATGCTGTGCCTGTGTCTTCAAAATTTCTTTATTGGCGTCAGAAAAAGTAGATTTGTTGATTTTCTTGACGGCTTTGCTGTAGTCTTCATTAATCTCGTTGGTTTCTTCGCTCATCCGGTGTTTGATTTTGGCATCTTTTTTATCCACCATTTCAACGGCGGCTTTCATGTCTTTTTCCGTTGTGTTTTTTCGCTGAGCCTGAGCTTCGGACAGGTTTGCCAGCAAAACGACCGGCAAAATCGCCGACATTACATAAAGCATTTTTTTCATCAAATTTTTCCTTTCAAAAGATTTCCTACGCTATGCGATATAAGCAGTAAAACTTGAAAAACAAGAAAATAAAAATAATTTTCTTGCAAACTAAAATTTATGGTCTACACTAAATCCATAACTAAGCTCTGTGGTCAGAGAGTGTATGCTTTTGATAATTGTTGATACCAAAACTATTGGCCAGACAGTTTCCCACAATAAGATAGTTATATTGTATCAACCTGTTATTTAATAAGGAATATCTCAATGGCAACAGGAACAGTTAAATGGTTTAACAATAAAAAAGGTTTTGGTTTTATTACTCCGGATGCCGGTGGACAAGATGTATTTGTACATATTTCAGCCGTCCAAAAAGCCGGTCTGCGTTCTTTGGAAGAAGGCGCCAAAATCTCTTATGAACTTTTAACTGAAAGAGGCAAAACCGTCGCCGGCAATTTGAAACTGGCTTAAGTTTTGTAAAAAATGTAAAACTCCGTAAAGTTAGACAATTCTTAAATTTTAAGATAGTTTTAAGAGAATTACATAAAATCCCCGAAAAACTTGGACCATCCCTAAAAATCGGACGGTAAAAAAGTTCTGGGGGGTATCAAAGGGAGTTAAGCAAATGGCATCGGCGCTCTGCCGGTGTCATTTTTGTTTAAGCTCCATTGATATCATTTATTATTATAATAGATATAATTTTCAACTTTCCCTTTCCCTCGGCAAATTTTTGTCTTTGATTTTTGTATTTTAATCTTTAAGATTCCGATTCTTTCGGGGCGAAAAAATGCACAGATTCGCTTGTCTGGTAACATCAAATCTTATATAAATCTCATTAATTTCAAATTTTTTCATCAATTGGCACTAAAATTAAATATTCAGCAAATACAAAGTCTTATTTTCCAAAAAATGGCTTTTTTATCGAAAATATCCGTATAGGTTC
>CAKQRB010000028.1 GCA_934271195.1 uncultured Alphaproteobacteria bacterium
CATCAGATGGGGGTATGGCGGAACTGGTAGACGCGCTAGACTCAAAATCTTGTGGCCTCAGGCCGTGTCAGTTCAAGTCTGACTACCCCTACCAATCAGTAAAACTCTGAAAGTATAGCTTTCAGAGTTTTTTTGTAATCTTTTCTCACTTTTTTCTGTATCCGGTTGTTTGTGCTTTTTTCCGTCATTTTGTTTCTTTTTCTTTCCGCTATCCTCTTTTTTCTCCCCGTCATCCTGAGCTTCTCTTTTTGTCATCTTGAGCGAAGTGAAGGATCCTGTTCAAACAAATTAGCTTTATTAATCAACTGGATTCTTCGTTGCACTCAGAATGACGGTATCTTGAACCACAATCTCCCATTCGGCACATTTTGTGTATCCTTTGCGATAGCCCCAAATGAAGCGCTGTCACACTCCCTCAAGCTTTGAACTGTCCCCCAGAAAATGAAAAAAAAGAAAATCCCAACTCTATGAAGAAAACAAAACCAGAAAATTAAAAAGGAAAGGCCGCGGCAAAAGGGATAAGAGAGCGAAAAAAGGCGGGGAGGAAAAAGAAGTAGGTAGCGGGGAGTGTGAAAAGAGAAGAAAAACGGAGTGAGAAAAGAGAACGGGGCGGAAAGAGGAAAAAGGAAATAGCTGAGGGATAAGAGAATGAGAGGGGAGGACTAAAAATCCCTTGATGAGAAAATCAAAAAGAAAATAAAAAGAGTGCGTCAGAGAAATGAAAACAATAAAAAGCTGTTTATATCTCTTGTCTATCTATTGACTATTAATTCTTTTGCGGAATAATTTTATTCAAATTAGTTTGAGAGATAAAATGAAGATATGGAATATTTATCAGTTTAACAAACAAGACGGAAAACTTTTGGATTTTCTGAATCTGCAGGTGGAAAAAACACCAGAGATTCCGGTAGAAGTCGATTTTTTACAATTTTCCGGCAGTCAGGAAATCTATATTTGTGGCATTTGTTACAACGGCATAAATATCAAAGGTTTTTTATCCTCACAAAGCGTTCAATACTTTTACAATTTAGTTGAAAAGGAACTTGAAAATGAAAGAACTTGATTAATGGAAGTTGCAATTGCAAAGCTTTGAAAGAATTTTCGGCCCGCACTTGCTGCCGCGCCGGTCAATGCTTCAGCCGGATAATGATAATACGCCGGACAAAACGGAAGGAGGAAGCGATGATACTGACCAAAAATGAGCTTGAGGTTTGCCGTCTTTTTCGCAGAAAACGAACCTTCGAACAAGCTTATCAACGCAGTCGCTTTCGCAGTCAGGGCAATTTGATGACTTATATAAAAAGGCTGCTCTATTTAGGCGCGCTGGAAGAATATGTGCATTTCTATGAGCGTGACGGCTTGATTAACGAGCTCCGAACATACCGCTGTACTCATAGAAATTTATTTTATAAAAATATTAAATAACAACAATATAATTTTTTATATTAATGCGTTAAATAAACTTTGTGATAGCAATAACTTTTCCGCATACTTTAATCTTGTCCGGATCATTTATTGTTAGTGGCGGATAAAACGAATTATCTGATAAAACCATTGCCGAATTGTTAAAAATGTCAAAACGAACGCGTTTGACCATCAGCTCCCGACGAATGCAAAACAGATAAAGTCCGTCGCTTTCCGGACGAGTGACCGAAATGTCAACCCAAATGGAATCCTGATCGTTGATTGTCGGCTGCATACTGTCACCATAGACGGATAAAATCTTGATTCTGTCGGGAGATATATTCCTAAGTTGATGAAATAGATTAATATTGGCAAGCTGGTGTCCGATAACTTTCGGAGCCAAAAAATCTCCGTTTTCGGCAATGGATTCTTTGGCGTCAATAATCTCAATCATTGATACGCCGGCCGGACTGAAAGCATAAGGCGATATTTTCCCGATTTCCGGTTTAATGACATTGTCGACGGTTGTTCCGAAAATATCGGCAATTTTTTGTGCCGTCTCGCTTTTCAGAGCGATGTTGCCGTTTTCGATTTTTGTCATGGTTGACTGGGTTGTGCCGATGGCTTGAGCCAGTTGCGTGACGGTTTGGTGATGTAGTTTTCTCAAGTTTTTTATATTATTCATGTCGTCTTCTCCTATGCTTAGTATATTCAAAAGAAGAATAAATTTCAAGTATAAAATTTATTCAATATCGGACTATTGAATTTTGGATTTGTAATTCATATATTGAATATTATTCAGCAATAGGAGGGGCGATGATAAAAATTTCTTCATGGCGGTCAGCCAATAATGACAATGTTTCGCAAGCGGCGTCTGAACATAATTATACAATAAAATTTTGTGCTAAGAAGAAACAGGTAACAAAAAATAAAAATATTCGGGAAGAAACGGTAGAAGTCGCGAAGCGATCGGAACCCCCGACGATGCCGCCGCATTTTGAGGCTGCCGGCGTCTTGTATCGGTATGCCAATGCCGGCTGGCTGGATATGGGGGACAAGCGTTACAGTACGGAAGATCGGGTGAGAGTGGCGGAACGTTTATACAAAGATTTTCGGCTGTCACAGTTTTCGGATTGCAAGGCTGTGGTGATTGGCAGTATAAAGCCGGAAATCTGCGGAGATTTTACGTTGCTGGACAATGTTCTGGATGCCCGAACGCGTTACCAACAGGCCATGCTGAGCATTCCGCACGAATTCTGGCCGAGTGTCAGAAAAGTCTGTATTGAAAATCAGGAGCTGTTTGACAATGACAATGGCGAAAGCAAACGTCAGCAGGCTTATCGGACTTATGCCGCCAAAGTCGATTTGTGCCGCGGCCTCGACCGCCTGATAGAACACTACCTCCGCCGCAAAAAAGAAAAAAACAAGGCGGTTTGAGAACTATCCTTCAGAAGAGACATTTGTGATATCTTTTTTCAATTTAGAGAAAATATTTAAATCCCTATAGCAGTCGACTGCTTTTTCCATGTGATTTTCTTTCTCTTTAGGGAACAAAAGATATGGTACAATACTTATCTAAAAGCACAATAAAAATAGATTGGCTTCTCTTCCCCAAAATATATAATGGTCGTGCATTATATAAAAATAGCGGCTTCTCTTTTGTGCAATATGAAATTAATGTCATGTCAATAATGTTGGACTAAAAGGACTGCCAAATGATTAAGACTGCTGTTAAAGATAATTATTATAGTGAAACGCCGGAACAGATTCGCCGCCGCCTGAAATGTTTGATATCAGAAATCAAGACCATTGCGCCATATTCTAAAAATGCCGAAAATGCCTATATTACTTTGTGCATGATTGAAAAAGTTTTAAACCGCTGCCTGAGTGTCAGCCGCGAGACTTTGCTGAATTTGGAACTGCTGCAGGCCAATGATAACGGGCAGTTACGAGACAATCTGTTCAAACTGCATGAAGATTTGCTTACAGGAACAATTTCTGCTCCGATAGATATAAAAAATTAAAAACATGAAATAAGTTGTTGATAACTTTAAGAGGGTTAATTGACATTGGTGACACCGTGTGATACATATTTTGTTATGGTGGAGAAGTGTAGGTGAGGTACGGCACGCTCCGCCGTTTTTTATAACATATTTCATTATAATCTTCCAATAGAAAGATAAAGGCTCTTCGCATTTGCGGAGAGCTTTTGCTTTAGGAGAAAAATATGCCCAGAAAGAAAACCTATGCTTTGGAAGACAGCTTTGCCGAGCTTGACGAGGTGATTTCTCTGGCACGAGATGCCAACCAGCTGACTTCCATGCTCAAGGCCATAGAGCTCAAAGGCAAACTAGCCGGCCTCTATGCCGAAAGCAAAAAGCCGGAAAATGAGCCGGATATTGCTCAGATATTGGTAAAATTCGTAGATAATTTAGAGGAAAGATATGAGAAAAACAAGCGTCAAAACCAAGACCAGATGTGCCGAGATGTCCAGGGTCTTTGCTCCGCTGATGACCGAAAAAAAGAGGATTAAATTTTATTACGGCGGCCGTGCGGGCGGAAAATCTTATGCCTTTGCCGACAGCCTGTTATTTTTGGGACGGCAGAAAAAGTTGCTGATCGCCTGCCTGAGGGAAATTCAGGATTCGATTAAAGATTCGGTTCACAAGCTCCTTTGTGACCGGATTTCTTTTTATTCGCTCGGAGATTATAAAATATATGAAACACGCATAGAAAACACCATAACCGGTACAAAATTTATCTTCAAAGGCCTGCGGGATCAGGACAGCCAGAAGATAAAATCTTTGGAAGGCGTGGATATTGCCTGGATTGAGGAAGCGCAAACCATCAGCAAAAAAAGCTGGGAAATTTTGGAACCGACAATTCGCAAGGACGGTTCGGAAATCTGGATATCTATGAACCGTGAAGAAGAGAATGATCCGTTGTGGACGGCAGTTGCAGCCAATCCTGATGACAGAACGCTGGTACGTTGCGTGAATTATTATGACAATCCTTTTTGTCCGCAGGAAATTAAATTTCAGGCCGAAAAATGCCGTCGTTTGTCACCGGATGATTATGCTCATATCTGGCTCGGCGCGCCCGTAGTGCAAAGCAACACCAAACTTATTTCGGGAACGGATGTCCGGCAGGCTTTTGAACAGAAAATGAACGGAAGTACGTCTCCTCTGATTATTGGTTTGGATATAGCCAGATTCGGAGACGATGCCACCTCCTTTTGTTTTCGCAAAGGACGATGGTGTTACCGTTTTGAAAGCTATTACAAACAGGATAATGTCGGGGTTGCCAATCTGGCTACGCATTTTATTAAGGAATACCGCCCGCGCCGGATTTTTATGGATATCGGCGGGCAGGGTGCTGGCGTGTATGACATTCTGAAAGACCGCGGGTTCGGAGAAATTATCCGCGGTGTTTATTTTGGCGAAAAAGCCATTAACGAGGAGCGTTACTTTAACCGCCGCGCCGAGATGTGGGATGGTATAAGCCAGTGGCTGCGGTCTCAGCCGCCGGTACAGCTTCCTGCTGATGAAGAATTGTTCAATGATTTAACTTCGGTCAATAAAAAATATGACCGCAAAGGGAGATTGCAAATGGAAGAAAAAGATGAAGTTAAAAAACGTTTGGGCCGTTCGCCGGATAAAGGCGATGCGCTTGCCTTAACCTTTGCCGAACCGGTTTATGACTGCGGTGAGCCGAAATTATACGGCAACGGCAAGGTTCCGATAGAAGAGATGTTCGCTCTTGCCGGCAGCAAAAACAATAATGCTGGTTGGTAAGTTTTTGTCCCGCCTTTGGTCAG
>CAKQRB010000029.1 GCA_934271195.1 uncultured Alphaproteobacteria bacterium
GAATTGCGCGACCCTTGGGTATCATCAGAATGTAAGTTGTTCGGGCGCAAGCATTGCTTGTCCGTTTGATTTGACTTACCGCTACTGCATGTAAGCCGAACGTCGGCAGCGATCGGTTTATGCGGTGGCCGAACGTCGGCAACGATCAGTTTGTACTGTGCTTCAGAGCCCGCGATGCTATGGCGGTGATGTGACGGAGAAGGTGCTTTGAAGAAACAAGTCCGGCAATGACAAGGTAAAAAACAAAGGAAATAAACAAAGAAAACAAAGAGCAAGAACAAAGGAGAAAGGCGATGAGAAAAGGATTGTTATTGAGTGCGGCAGGATTGCTGCTGGCCGGGAGCTGGACGGCGTACGGCGCCTGTACTCCGGTGTTGAAATGTGCCAGTCTGGGATATAAATACAGCAGTTCGGAATGTTCAGAGGGCGGGTTGGCCTGTCCGTTTGATACGAGCAAATATTTTTGCGCGGAACCGTGTACCTACACGGTCACGAAAGCAACATGCGACTCGCAGTGTAAAAACGTGGGCGACAAGAGCTGTACGAAGAGCGGCACGGCTTATTACGAGGCCTGCGGCAGCAGCAAGTGTTCAAGTAACCAGAAGTGTAATAATGGAACATGTAAGGACACTATGCTAGGACAATATTATTACTGTTGTAACGACAGTGATGACAATTGTATGGATATTTCCCCAGATTGTTCTCCGTATTATACTAAATGCCGAAACGATGGTGGTACTCCGATCTTAAAGGGGTACAGCCAAGGAGCCAACGACTACGGATACTATTATATAGCAAGGTTCCTCTGTGAGTAGTCGTTTTCGGATTTTATTAGCAATTTAAAGGTCGTGTGTAAGTGATGAAAGGTGTCGTTAGACACCTTTCCATGCCAACAAATGTGCCCAAACCAAAGGTTTGTATTCAAAATGGTCGGGGCAGCGGGATTCAAACCCACGAGGACAAGAAGTTCGGCCAGTCGCATGGCGGCAGATAGATTTGTGCCGGTGTGAATATTATCTGAAAAAAATTAAAAAAAATTCTTGTAAATAAAAAAGAAAAAATGTATATTCGTTTTTGTAATTGCGGCAAGAGTGTTTTTGACATGTTTTGCTGTGTCAGTTTTATCTTTTGCGCCCTTAGCTCAGCTGGATAGAGCAACAGCCTTCTAAGCTGTGGGTCAGACGTTCGAATCGTCTAGGGCGCGCCATACATAAAGCCCTGCTTGTTAGCGGGGTTTTGTTGTATTTAAACAATGAAACATTTAATTTTCAAAGACGCGCCAAGACGATTTGCTTAGGAACCTAAGCTCGTTCAGGTTGCTTATTCAACCTGTACTCTCTAAGGTTTTCTAAGATTTTACAGATAAAAACAACCGGAGCAACGGTTGTTTTTACTTAGCAATTCTAGATACGCGCCATACATAAAGCCCTGTTAACAGCAGGGTTTTGTTGTGTTTGCACAATAAAAATATTTAATTTCCAATGACGCGCCAAGACGATTTTCCTAATGCCGGATAATGGCAATAAAAAAAGAGGCAGAGATAATCTTGCCTCTTAAATTTTGTGAACCAAATTTATATCTCGGCTGTCAAAACCGTTTTTTTGGCTCTTAACTTGTTAAAAAAGCCTTTTACGCCAATGCGTCGGTAAAAGTCCTTTTTATCAATTTTATTCCAGCGTTCTTTGAACAATACTGGATAAAGTTGCCATCTTTGCGGGGTGGCAAAATAGCAATACAGATCATTCGGATCTATATTTTTATCCCAATAAATCATTTGCCACGCCCATTGGAAAACCTCTTGAGCAGTTGCCGCTTTCAGACAAACAGACGACAGCATATAGCTCCTGTGCGGTTCCCCGTATTTGTCAAGATGTTCTGCCAGACCGCAAATTATCTTGACCATATGTTCCCTGATAGTGGGAGATTTTAGACAGGTTTTGGCCTGTTTGGTCAAGAACTTCCAACATCCGTCTGTCATCAATCCGGGCTGATCCCATTTTGCAGAGTATTTGTCGTATCTTTCTGACAACAAAGCCTTTCTTGTCGGCTCGTGCAAAACTGCACCATGCGATATACGCTGCATGGCAATTTCCAACAAGGCTTCTCCGCTTACCCAATCCTGCTTCCAAAGGTATTCTCCAAAATCGGCAATTAACAGCATATAATCGTCGCTGATACGCCAACCGCGGATATCCTGTCCTCCTTCATGCAAGATTTTGGGCAAAATGATTTTGTGAACAATCTCATCATGAGACATTTCTGCAATTTCATTTTGGGGCATTCTTGATAATTCAGCCACTCTTTTTACAAAATTTACGTTCATAATTTTTTTGTTTTTTGGGGTTAATAATAGAAATAATTTTTAATTTACTTTTTAAAACATATCATAAATCAGATTATTTGACAAGCTCATTTTGTCTATTTTAACAAAAATGTCACATTGCATCAAAATTTCTTATTAACTCAACTTAAACTATTTTAGTATATATTTATTTTTAATAATTGATATTTTACTATTATATAAGTGAATCATTTGAGGTTATGCGCATGAATAAGAAATTTGGCAGTTGCTGTATGGCAATATCTTTATTATTTTCTGTGGCGGTACAGGCTGCGGAAGTTGACGATTGCATTAACAAGTCGAACAGTTCCGACGAGGCTTACAGTCGGTGCTGGCTGGACGAAGCCAAGCGTTTGAATACGGAAATCAAAAACAAATATGAGCAATTGGCTTCTAATAAGCTTGTGGCAGAATGGAACAAAGGTAATGGCATGTTTAAGGGAAATTTGAAAGATATGTACGATTCCTGGGTGGCTTACCGCAATCGGTTTTGCTCTTTATCCGGAGTGGCCGGCCATTATGAAACATCTGAAAGCAAAGCTTTTCACCAGTCTTTATGTCTGGTAAACTTAAGTAAAAATCATAATCAGGAATTAGACGGGTTGCTTTCGACTTTTGCTTCTCAAATGATTAAAGATTAAAAAAAACACGTTAAACTGTCCCTCGGAAGTTGGACAATAAAAAAGTCCCAAGGGTATCAAAGGAAATTAAGCAAATGGCATCGGCGTTAAACCGATGTCATTTTTGTATTCAAAAATAAAGCCCTGCGGGGGCAGGGCTTTATCCGGAGTCAGTCTATAATGCCGACGGCCTTATATTTAATCTTAATCCGGTAATTTGTGCCATAATCATTAATCAGTTGCTGTGCCATTTCTTGCGAGGTTGCAAATTGAGCCTTGCGCAAAATGTCTTTTTTCTCGCTTTCTGTCAGCTTGTTTGAACTGTTAATAACTTTTACCGGTACCACAATCACCTGACGCACGCCATCGCCGATGACTTTCGGCGTTCCGATGTTCTCTCTGAACAGTTCCTGTATTTGCAGAGCAGAAAAGCCGTCAAATGTGTCAGATTTTTTTAACGGAGCCGTTGTTTGTAACTTCAGCCCGAAACGTCTGGCAACGTCTTCAATCTTGTCACCATTTTCCACATCATGAAGCACATCGTTGACAACTTCCTGTGCAATGGCGTTCTTTTCATTGCCGGCCCAAATTTTTTCAATCTCCGACACAACCTCGTCCATGGCTTTCTGGTGCGGTTCCGTAATTTTGTCAACATTAACAAAGACAAAACCGTCATCAGTTTCAACCGCCTGACTGGTTTCATCTTGATTATAAGAAAATGCCGCGTCAATAAAATCAGGTGAAGCCACAAGTTTTTCAAAACTCTTTGGCATCGTCTTGGCTTTACCGTCTTCCTGCAGCCCTTCAACTTTCAAAAGCGGCATGTTCAGTCCTTTTGCTATTTCGGCAAGAGACTTTCCGGCACCGACTTCGTCTTCAATCTTAGCAATCAGATCGCCGGCAGCTTCATCAGACTGCTCGCGACGCAAAACCTCAACAATTTTAGCCTTGGCTTTTTCCCAAGATGTCTTCTGCATCGGGCGGATATTTGTCACTTTCATGATGTGCCAGCCGTATTCGGATTCTTCCGGTTCGGAAATCTCGCCTTTCTTCAGGTTGAACATCACGTCGCCCATATTGCCGATAAGCATGTCTTTCTCTACAAAACCAAGATCCGTGGCAGCCTTGTCCTGATTAGCTTCTTTCTTGGCGACTGCATAAAAGTCCGCGCCGTTCTTCAGTTGGGCATAAGCCTTGTCCGCATCGGCTTTGTTTTCAAAAACCATTTGCAGAATATTTCTGCTTTCAGGAATCTCAAACTGCTTAATATTTTCATCATAATAAGCCTTGACTTCTTCATCGGAAATCAAAACCTTTCCGGCGGCATCGGCACTGGAAATGCTGATGAAAGAAACATCTCGATTCTCTGGTTCAATGAATTGGGTGGCAAAATCGTTGTAATACTGCTCAATCTCGTCTTGCGAAATTTTGCGGTCAATTTTCATCTGTTCCGGATCAATATTGATAAATTTGAAAACTTTTTTCTGATTATCAATCTTGTACTGATATTCGGCCATAAAATTCGGCACGATAACGCCGTCCACCATATTGTAAACGAGGTGGATTTTTTCAATATCACGGCGCAGCGACTGAATATACTCTTGCTCGCTTATACCGACCGAAGCCAGAATCCGACGCATGCGCTGAACGCTGAACTTACCGTTCTCGTCCATAAACTCAGGCTGTGAAGCAATAATCTTCTTAATCAGTTCATCACTGATATAAACATTGTTATCCTGAGCCGTTTTTTGCAAAATGGCATTGGAAAGCTCTTTTTGAATAAGCCCCTGCAGCACGGCATTGCGGATATTTTCGTTCACATCCAGATTTTCGCCGAACAAAGATTTGGCTTTTTGGAGCTCGTTGTTCAGTTCGTTCATAATCTGGCTTTGGGTAATCTCAATATCGTCTACCTTAATCACCGGCTTGTTGTTGGCCGCTGTGGCGTAATAGCCGGAGACACCGAAGAGAGACATAAAACTCAGGGCGGTAAGAATCAAAATCAGCTTCATCACCCAAGAGTCCTGAATACTTCTAATTTTTCCAATCATTTTTTCTGACCTTATTATTATATTAATTAAGCTGGCGCAATTATAATGCAATTTTAATAATATATGCAATCGTATAAATATTAGTGTTGAAAAGTTTTTTCTACTGGAAAAATATAATTTGCTGTGCTAAAAGGAAAGCAAATTGGAAATTTTTAATAAATTTGAAGAGGAAAATAAATTATGGCAAGAAAAAAAATGATTGCCGGCAACTGGAAAATGAACTGCCTGCTGGCCGAAGGTACTGAATTGGCAAAAGGAATTGCCGCCGAAATTAAAAAAATGGGCAAACCTTCCTGCGAATTTCTGGTCTGCCCGCCGTTTACTCTGCTGACAACCGTTAAAAAAGCCCTGCGCGGCGCAAAGGTTGCCCTCGGCGCGCAAGATGCCCATTTCAACGTTAAAGGTGCGCATACCGGCGATGTCAGTCCGGCAATGCTCAAAGATGTCGGTTGCCAGTATGTGATTCTCGGTCACTCCGAAAGACGTGCCGACCATAATGAAAGCAACGAACTGATTAATAAAAAGGCTGTCGCCGCTTATGAAGCAGGATTGAAAGCTGTTATCTGCATCGGCGAAACCTTGGAACAGCGCGATTCAGGTAAGACCATTGACGTTTGTTCTTCTCAGATTCTGGGCTCCGTTCCCGACAATGCCGATGCCTCCAATACCGTTATCGCTTACGAGCCGGTTTGGGCTATCGGAACGGGCAAAACCCCGACAGCGCAGGACGTTGAAGAAGTTCATGCTGCCGTACGCAAAGTTTTGGCTAAAAAGCTTGGCAAGGGCAATGCCAATAAAATGCGCATTTTGTACGGAGGTTCGGTCAAACCCGCTAATGCCAAAGAATTTTTGTCTTTACCCGATGTTGACGGCGCGCTTATCGGCGGTGCCAGCCTGAAGGTCGAAGATTTTATTTCTATTGCCCAAAACGCCGGCTGTTGCTAATCGGAAAGGAAGAAAAAATGGGAACAATTTTACTCGTAATTCACTTGTTGGTCGCAATCTTTCTGGTTGCCATCATTTTGTTGCAGCGTTCTGAAGGCGGTGCTTTAGATGGTCTCGGCGGCGGTTCCGGCGCCAACAGCTTTTTGAGCGCCCGCGGAACCGGAAACTTTCTGACCCGCCTGACGGCAATTCTGGCCACGATTTTCATCATTACCAGTATTTCGCTGTCACTTTATTATAAAGGTCACAGTGTGCCTAAAAAATCGTTGATCGATTCTATTGAACAGACTGTTCCTGCGCAGGCAACAGAAACCGACAAAACACCTGAAGTTCCGACAGCAGGTAAGTAGATGAAAAAACGACAATAAAAATAAGGCGCTTGTTTCGACAGCGCCTTTGTCACTTTAAAAGGCTCAAGTTAATATATTCAAATAAGGAAGAAAAATGTCTGATAACACCCAAGCAAATTTAAATCCGAAAACAAAATTTATCTTCATTACCGGCGGCGTGGTTTCCTCTCTGGGAAAAGGTCTGGCCTCGGCTTCTCTGGCGGCCACGCTGCAGGCGCGCGGTTTTAAGGTCAGAATGCGCAAGCTTGATCCTTATCTGAATGTAGACCCCGGAACAATGAGCCCGTATCAGCATGGCGAAGTTTTTGTAACCGACGACGGTGCCGAAACCGATTTGGACTTGGGACATTATGAACGCTTTGCCGGCATATCCTGCCATAAGACGGACAGCGTCACTTCCGGTAAAATCTATCAACGCGTTTTGGATAAAGAACGTCATGGTGATTACCTCGGCGCCACAATTCAGGTTATTCCGCACGTCACCAATGAGATTAAAGAATTTATCAAATCAGACATCCATGACGAAGACTTTGTGCTGTGTGAAATCGGCGGTACCGTCGGTGATATTGAAGGCCAGCCGTTTTTGGAAGCCATCCGACAGACTTCTTATGATCTTGGCCGTGACCGCGTTATGTTTATCCATGTCACGTTGTTGCCGTTTATTAACGCTTCCGGCGAACTGAAAACTAAACCGACCCAGCACTCGGTCAAACAATTGCAAGAATACGGGATTCAGCCTGATATGCTGCTCTGCCGCTCACAAATAGAAATCCCGCAGAACGAAAAACGCAAAATCGCCATGTTCTGCAATATCAAAGAAGAAAACGTTATTGCCGCGCTAGATGCCAAAAGTATTTATGCCGTTCCTTTGGCTTATTCTCATGAAGGCATGGACGCTCAAGTTTGCAAATACTTCGGCATAGACAGCAAACCGGCGGATTTAAGCAAATGGGAACATATCGTAGAAACGATTACTCATCCCGAAGGGGAGGTCAATATTGCGGTTGTCGGCAAATATACCCAGATGCTTGATACCTACAAATCTTTGGGCGAAGCCCTGACACATGGCGGCATAGCCAATAAACATAAGGTCAAAATTAAATGGATTGATTCCGAAGCTCTGGAAAATGAAGATGTTGCCGAGCAACTCGGCGATGTTTGCGGCATTCTGGTTCCTGGCGGTTTCGGCTGCCGCGGTACGGACGGCAAAATCAAAGCAATTCGTTATGCTCGTGAAAATAAAATTCCGTTTTTGGGAATTTGCTTCGGTATGCAAATGGCCGTTATTGAAACCATGCGCAATGTCTGCGGCGTAACCAATGCCGGCACGACCGAATTCGGACAAGATTGCGAAGCCGTTGTCGGCCTGATGACCGAATGGGATAAAGACGGTGCCAAACAAATCCGCCATAAAGACGGTGACTTGGGCGGAACCATGCGGCTGGGCGCTTATGAATGCGCTTTGGCTCCGGACAGTCTGGTCAGCAAAATCTATGGCAGCACTAAGATTTCGGAACGCCATCGCCACCGTTATGAGGTTAATATGAAATATGAAAACCAGCTGAATCAGGCCGGAATGATTATCTCAGGCAAATCTCCGGACGGCAAACTCCCAGAAATTGTGGAGATTCCGAACCATCCGTGGTTTATCGGCGTACAGTTCCACCCGGAATTAAAATCAAAACCTTTTGCGCCGGCACCGCTGTTTGTGTCATTCGTAAAAGCCGCCATTGATAAAAGCCGGTTGATTTAAAAACATAACTCCGCCTTTGCTGAACCGTCCAACGTTTGGTGGACAGTTCAGTTTACCGGTGGATATCTATTTTTTTGATATTTGAACTTTTTGTCCTCAAAGGCGAGAGAGCATTTTAAATATCCCATTTTTTAACTTGTGAATTCACCGTTTTCACTTGATATAATTTTTTATTACGTTTACCAAATTCGGCTCTCTACAGAGTGTTGACAGTGCAATAAATTTGCATATTTCTATAATTTTGGAAAATTGTTTTTATTTTGATTAGTTTCTGAGATAAATCAACGACATCATTAAACATTGTTTTTTACTCAAAAATATAAATTATCTCTTTTATTTCATGATTATTATCATTTAAAATTCTGTCGCACTTCGTGTCTCTATGTCCACCCATTTTTTTATAAAATGCCGACGCGCTATCATTACCTTTAAGCATATACAAATAAAAAGAAGAATCTTTTATTATTTTTTTGTATTCTCCAAATAATGAGCTTCCAATACCTTGTTTTTGGAAAGATGGGGCAACATATATAGCGTACAATTCATTATCATATGGTATATTATCTCTTTTGAAACCGGCCCATAAATATCCTTTAATTTCTCCACAATCTTCATAAACTAACACGATAAAAGATTTATCCTCGATCTTTTTCTTCCAACCATTTATTCTCTTCTCATCAACTTCTCTTGAAGCTAAAAGTTCTGTCGGCAACAAACCTTTATAAGCCTCTTTCCAAGCTGCTACACTTATTTGAGCAATATTTTGGGCGTCTTCAACAATTGCATATCTAACATTGTTCATACTATTACACTCCTAATATACAGTTATCATCACTATTATTAAGCTGTCCATATTTATATAAACTCATTGCTCTACACTCTCCGCAAAAGTTAACAAAAGAACATTTTCCGCATTTTCCTTCAAATTTTTTTCTGTAAGTTGAAACACAAAAAATATTCACATATTGTTTCTATTTTGCAAGAACAAATATATGTACTCACAATTTATGATAAATAAAAAAGGCAAAAAAAGAAAACCGATGTTTTTTGGATTTCCGTTTTTCGTTATGCTTCCTGCGTGTTTTTATCTTTTCGTACCAGCCAGAGCAGACGGCAGCCGTTTAATAACAAGGAGACCAGACCGCCCGCACACAATCCCAGAAGCAATCCTTTTAATCCCAGTTCTAATTTAAATGCCAGCAGATAACAGGCACTGATTCTGACAATCAAAAAAGAAATGATCTGAAAGATTGTCGGAATTTTAATGTCTCCGCGTCCGTTCAAAGGCCCCATAACCCCTAAAGGCAGAGAGTCCATAACCACTTCAAGCATCAGGAATAAAATCAGCGTTTTTAATATACCCAATACCTCCGGATCACCGGTAAATCCGCTGAATATCGGCGTTTGCAGAAAATAGAGCAGGGAATCAAGAAAAACAATGGCCAGAAATAAAATGACAAAACCGCCTTTGACGGACAACACAAAAGCCTTGGCATCTTTCCGTCCAAAGGTATTTGCCGCCACAATTGATGTTGCCTGCGCCACGGAAAAACAAACCATAAAAGTAATCATGCTCAAGTTTGTAATAATCACAAAAGCGGCCATCGGCAGCTCGCCCAGCCAGCCGGCGAAATTGCTGACAATAGAATAAGACCCGTTGGTTGCAACCGTCGTAATGGCCACGCCATATCCGATTTTTCGTGTCGATTTGCTGTCCGTCCACCAGGTATCATACTTACGGTCAAGTCCGAAGCGCTTGTTAAGTTTCGGATTCTGTTTCATCTTGCGAATATAAAGCAAAACAAACAGTGCCAGAAAAATCCGCACAATCAGCGTTGAGGTCGCCGATCCCTGCGCCCCCATTTCCGGAAAACCGAACTTTCCGTATACCAGCACCGGGTTAATGATAATATTCATAATATTTGCAATAATACCGGCATACATGGCAATATGCGGCCGCCGGATAGATTGCAAAAAGAAATTCCCGTTAACAAACAACAGGATAAATGGGATAGACCAGGCAAAGATTGACAAAACCGGACTGGCATTGTCAATCATCACGTCGCTTTGCTTGAGCAAAGAAAACAAGCCGCGGCCGTTTAATCCGATAATGGTAAATAAAACGGCCAAAATAACCAGATAACGCCGTCCTTCATAATAAATCTTGCCGCAGGAGGCAAATTTGCGAGCCCCGAATTTTTGTGACGACTTAATCAAAATCCCATGCAGCAAGCCTATGGGAATTGTAAACAAAACTGAAAATATGGCGTTAGCCAACCCGATATAAGCCAGTTGGTCGGTATTGTAATGGCCGACGATAATCGTATCGACAATTCCCATAATTCCCATTGCCAGAAAAGAGATTGTAATCGGTAGCGACAGTTGGAAAATTTCTCTGATTTTCTTCATAAGTTCATGTTTTGCAGTCATAATATTCACACATTCGGACAAAGTTTAAACTGCCCGCAAACTAGCACAATAAAATAGCATTGGCAATCATAAAAAAATTTTAATCAAAATCATTCTAAAATCCTTGACTCTGCCGGACAAAGTAGTATTGCTATAACCCGCAAATAATCACAGATAAATATAAATCAGGAAGATGGTAAAGATGTTGGCTTATCTTAAAAAGATGTTGCGGGCATATGAAAAGAATTTTGCCCCGAAATTATACGAAGTTTTAAAGCACGGATATAATAAAGAATATTTCAGACGCGATGCCGTTGCCGGTATGACTGTCGCCGTTATTTCCATTCCGTTATCTCTGGCTTTGGCCATTGCCTCAGGGGTTGAACCCGCGCAAGGTCTGTATACGGCTATTGTTGCCGGATTTTTTATTGCCTTTTTTGGCGGTAGCCGCTATCAGATCGGCGGACCGACCGGCGCTTTTGTTATTGTAATCTTTAACGTTATGTCACAGTTTGGCTATGCCGGACTGGCTGTCACGATGGTTTTGGCCGGTTTTATTCTGATGCTTGCCGGCCTGTTGCGCTTCGGAACATATATTAAATATATTCCCTATCCGGTAGTTCTTGGCTTTACTGCCGGTATCGGCCTGCTGCTGATTTCTACCCAGATAAAAGACCTGCTGGGACTTGAAATTGAAAATGTTCCGGCTGAATTCCTGCCCAAATGGAAAATGTATCTGGCCAACCTGAACAAATTCAGCTGGGGCTCGGTTATTATTACCGCATTGTCTTTGGGCTGCATTTTTTATATTCAGATAAAAAAAATCAAACTGTCGGCTTATCTTGTCAGTGTAGTCGGAGCCACTGTTTTGGTCATTGTTTTTAGCATTTTCGGCTTGCATGTTGATACTATCGGCAGCAAATTCGGCGGCGTACCGCATTTTCTTCCGGCTCCGGCTTTTCCTGAATTCAATCTCGATATGGCGTTAAAGGTCATGCCGAGCGCGTTCACCATTGCTTTTCTGGCCGGCGTTGAATCTCTGCTGAGCGCAACCGTTGTAGACGGTATGAGCGGTGATAACCACAATTCCAACGCCGAGCTGATTGGCGAAGGAATTGCCAACATTGCTTCCGCCTTCTTCATGGGTGTGCCGGCAACGGGTGCAATTGCCCGTACCGCCACCAATTTTAAGGCCAAAGCCTATTCTCCGATAGCCGGAACGATGCAAAGCGTCTTTTTGCTGCTGTTTATGTTGCTGTTGTCGCCGATTGCGAAGTTTATTCCGTTGGCTTGCCTGTCTGCGGTTTTGGTCATTATCGGCTGGAACATGCTGAATCTTGATAAGGTATTCAAACTTGTTACCGGCCCGAAAGGAGACAGATATACTTTGCTGGTAACGCTGTTTTTAACCATATTGGTTGATTTAAATACGGCCATTAGTGTTGGTTTTATCATGGCAAGCATTATCTTTATGCACAGAATGAGCAAAGAAATTGAAATTGCCAACGACGATACGGTACTCGAAGACGTGGGCGGAGGCCGCGACCTGACACAAGTCTTGCATGAACAAGGCGTTATGTCGCTGCGCTTGTCCGGTCCGTTGTTCTTTGGCGGAGCCTCGCAGGTTTCAAGTTTTTTAAAGAAAATTGACAAGAAGCCGAAAGTTCTGATTCTGCGTATGGGATATGTTCCGGTAATAGATGCCAGCGGTGCCAATACGATTATCGAATTTGTTCGCCGCCTGCGGCCGTATGACACCAAGATTATTCTTTCCAACATGAAAACGCAGCCCCGCCGTGTTTTGCACGATGCTTTGGAAAAAGAAAATCTGGTAAAAAACATTTCAACAGCCTCAACCTTTGAAAATGCGCTGAAAATGACACGTCGCTGGCTCAAAAGAGAAAAAGAGGAACATATTGAAAAAATTGATTGATTTCTCTTTTTGATAATCTAGAATGAAGAAAATTTTGGTTTCAGTGAAAGGAAAAAACATGAGTCTGATTTTAGCATTTATCGCCGCGTTGGCCTACAGCGGCAAAGCTTTGGCTAATCCTGCCTGTGCCGTTTGCACGATTGCCATCGGCGCATCGTTGGAAATTGCCCGCAAACTCGGAGTTGATGACAGTGTCATCGGCGTTTGGGCCGGTGCATTTTTGACCTTGCTCGGATTCTGGCTGATCAAATGGTTTGATAAAAAAGGCTGGAACTTCAAAGGACGCGATTTCTGGCTGATTGCTGTATCTGTTGCCATGGTCGGCTTTGTGTACGTGAGCGAGCTTGACTATATGCCGAAACCGATTCTGATTTTCTATATTGATCCGTTCCTGTTTAGTGTATTGATCGGAATGTTGGTTCTGATTTGGTCTTCTGATTTTTACCAGTGGATGAAGCGCAAAAACGGCGGGCATGCACATTTTCCGTTTGAAAAAGTTTTTGTTCCGGTTGCGGCTCTTGCCCTTGCCAGCTTGTACTTCTACTATTTTCCGTTAGGAAACGGTATTGATACTCTGATGTAAGAAATTAAAGCCCTGAAACAAAATCGGGGCTTTAGTTATAAACAATGTTCCTTTATGAGATTGAATTTTTTTTTGATTTTTGTTACAAGCGAACATTCAATAAATTATGCCGGATTAATAAAATATGTTTCGTCATTGCCTTCTTTATATAACAGTAATTTTGTGCTTGTCTGCAATATCGGCAGTCGCAGAAGAAAACAAATTCAAACTTTCCGATGACTGGGGAGAAAAACTGCAAAATAATATGACAACGGCTTGGAACGCGGAAAATTATGATCTCTATCTCCCGATAAACACCTGGCACAACCGGTTGTTGTATGATAAAGATAAAATTGACGGCTACAACGAAGAACCATGGGGCATAGGGCTGGGAAAATCTTTTTACGATTCCGACGGCGACTGGCATGCTCTTTATGGTATGGGCTTCAAAGATTCCAACAACCATTTGCAAACAATATTCGGTTACGCTTACCAACATAACTGGCCGCTTGACTGCTATCAGAAATGGCGTGTCGGCATCGGCTATACGCTCAGCCTGACCCAACGTTCCGAATATGCTTACATTCCATTGCCTTTGCCATTGCCGCTGGCAGGTATCGGCTACAAAAATTTCAATATTCAGGCCGCATATGTCCCCGGAGTCAAAAATGACGGAAATGTCTTGTTTACCTGGCTGCGTTGGGAACTGAACAACGATTATTGAAAATGATCCCGTTCGGGAGTCTATTTGACAGAACGGGGGTTAATAAGACATCTGCAATTAGTATTAATCAAATTTTCATAAAATCTTCCATTCATTCTTTCTCGAAAAACATGAAAAAGATATTGTCGGAACACTTGGCATAAAAATGTAAAAACACCTCCTCGCGTGTGAAGTGTCCAACTTTCGGAGGACAGTTCAGAGAGACAGTGTTTTTTTTTGCTTTTCCTCCACAACAGGCAGGATTACGGTTGAAAACGGCGCGTAAATTTGTTAAAAATAAATCATTCTGAATAGCAAAAGGAAAAAACTTATGGAACAAAGAAAAGTAAAAATCGGAAACTTTGAAATCAGCAATACGCTGCCGCTGGCACTGCTGGCCGGCCCCTGTCAGATTGAAAGCCGTCAGCATGCCATCGACATGGCCGGCGCAATGGTTGAAATTACCAAAGAATTGGGTATAAATTATGTGTTTAAGGCATCTTTTGACAAAGCCAACCGTACGTCTATCAACGGTGCCCGCGGCGTGGGACTGGAAGAAGGCATCAAAACTTTTGACGAGATAAAAAAGCTCTACAATAATATTCCGATTGTGACCGATGTGCATGAAAAAGAACAATGTGCAATTGTTGCCCCGCATGTTGATATGTTGCAAATTCCGGCTTTTTTGTGCCGTCAGACTGATCTGGTCGTGGCCGCTGCCAAAACCGGAAAAGTCGTAAACATCAAAAAAGGCCAGTTCTGCGCCCCTTGGGATATGAAGCATATTGTCAAAAAAGCCGAAGATTCCGGCAACCATAACGTCTGCCTGACAGAACGCGGCGCATCTTTCGGTTATAATACTTTGGTTACTGATTTCCGCGGTCTGCCGAAAATGGCGCAGGATACGGGTTGTCCTGTTATTTTTGATGCCACCCATTCCGTTCAGCAGCCGAGCGGGCAGGGCGGAACTTCGGGCGGACAGAGAGAATATGCGCCGGTTTTGGCCAGAGCGGCAGTTGCTGTCGGCGTTGCCGCAGTGTTTATTGAAACGCATGACAATCCGGACAAAGCATTGAGCGACGGACCGAATATGATTCCCCTGCGTGATATGAAAAGGGTTCTGACCGAACTTATGGCTTATGACCATATAACCAAAACCATGCTTCATGAATACAAATAAATGCAGTTTAATGACGACGGTTATATCATCAATATGCGCAAACACGGTGAGAGTTCGTTAATTCTCACCGTGTTAACGCGAGAACACGGCAAAGTAACCGGTTATGTCAAAAACTGTCTTCACAAACGCAATCTGGGAATTTATCAGCTGGGAAACCGTCTGCAAATAAATGCTTATTCGCGTGTAGATGAAAATATGCTGAGCCTAAAAGCCGAACTTCTGGAGCCTTGCGCCGTTAACTTTATCAGCCATGCCGGCAAACTGGCGGCCTTGTCTTCATTATGCGAATTATGCAATGCCGCGATGCCTGAGCTCTCGCCTTTAGACAGATTTTTCTATTACATAGAAAGTTTTTTTAATCTGATAAATGAAGATAACTGGATAGCGCATTATTGTTTCTTTGAATTTTTTCTGTTAGATAATCTGGGCATCGGATTGGATCTGAGCGAATGCGCAGCCACCGGCACAACGGAAAATCTGGCTTATGTCTCGCCTAAAAGCGGTCGTGCCGTTTGTGAAGAAGCCGGTTTTATTTATAAAGAAAAGCTCTTTTCCTACCCGCGCTTTATCGTCACCGGCAATTATCGGCCGACATCGTCTGAAATGGCTGATTTGCTGAAGATGACCGAGTTTTTCCTCACAAAAAACTTTTTTCAAACTCACGGCTTGAAATTCCCGCAAAATCGTGCTAGTTTGCTTAACCAGTTAGAACTTTAGAAGAATAAAACAGAGTAAAAATGCCTGAAATTGTTGAAGAAAAAATCCGCAGTGTGGCCTTGGCTGAAGAACTGAGCAGCCGCTATTTGTCTTATGCCATGTCGACAATCGTTTCCCGTTCTTTGCCGGACGTTCGTGATGGTCTTAAACCCGTTCATCGCCGCTTGCTTTTTGCCATGCGTCAGCTGCATCTTGACCCTAAGTCAAGCTTCAAAAAATGCGCCCGCGTTGTGGGTGACGTTATCGGTAAATATCACCCGCATGGGGATTCCGCAGTTTATCAGGCTATGGCTCGTCTGGCACAAGATTTTTCGGTACGCTATCCGTTGGTTGACGGGCAGGGCAACTTTGGTAATATTGACGGAGATGGTCCGGCCGCCATGCGTTACACGGAAGCCCGACTGACCGAATTTGCCATGGCGTTGATGGAAGGGCTGAATGAGAACTCTGTTGACTTCAGAGAAACGTATGACGGAGAGGAAGATGAACCTGTCGTTATGCCGGCAGCCGTCCCCAATCTGTTGTGCAACGGAACTTCCGGTATTGCCGTCGGCATGGCCACCAATATTCCGCCGCACAATCTGAGTGAGGTTTGCGATGCGCTTCTTTATCAGATCGAAAATCCGGATTGCGAAATCGAGCCTTTAGTCAAACGCTTGAAAGGCCCGGATTTTCCGACCGGCGGCATTATCGTGGACAACTTTGCAAACATTTTGGAAACCTACAAAACCGGCCGCGGTTATTTTCGCATCCGAGCCCGCTGGGAAACAGAAGACTTAAGCCACGGCCAATATCAGATAGTCATTAAGGAAATTCCATATCAGGTTCAAAAATCCAAACTGATTGAAAAAATTGCCTCTCTGCTTCAGGAGAAAAAACTTCCGTTACTGAACGATATCCGTGATGAATCGACCCATGATGTCCGTATTGTACTGGAGCCCAAAAACCGCGCTGTTGATGCTAAACTTCTGATGGAACACCTGTTCAAAAACACGGATTTGGAAATTCGGTTCAGTATGAACATGAACGTTTTGGATTCCGACGGCGTACCGCGGGTAATGAGTATTCAGGAAGTTCTGCGCGAATTTTTAAATCATCGTATGATTGTGTTAAAACGCCGTTCCAATTTCCGGCTTGATAAGATTAACGCCCGCATGGAAATCCTGTCCGGCTATCTGATTGCTTATATTAATCTTGATGAAATCATTCGTATTATCAGGGAAGAAGACGACCCAAAAGCCAAAATGATCGCCGACTTTAAACTGACTGAAAATCAGGCGGAAGCCATTTTAAATATGAAGCTGCGCAATTTGCGCAAGCTGGAAGAAGCAGAGATTAAAGACGAATATGACACGCTTGCCGCCGAAAAAGGTGAACTGGAAAGCCTGTTGGCTAGCGAGATAAAAATGTGGGAAGCCGTTGCTGCGGAAATTAAAGTAACCAAAGAAAAATTCGGCAAAAAGACTGCTCTCGGCCGCCGCCGCACCGAATTTGCCGAAGTCCCCGACGATATTGAGGTTCCGGTCGAAGCCTTTGTCGAAAAAGAACCGATTACAATTATCTTGTCCCAAAAAGGCTGGATCAGATGTATCAAAGGTCATTCGGATTTGAATGAAGAATTTAAATTCAAAGATGATGACTCGCTTCTCAAAGCCATCCATGCCCAGACGACGGACAAAATCATATTGTTTGACACTTCCGGCAAGTTCTTTAATGTTTCCGGCAGCGAGATCCCGAGCGGACGCGGCTTTGGTCAGCCGTTACGCCTGATGATTGACCTGGGCAATAATGATAATATATGTGATATGTTTGTTTTTGAGCCCAAAGCGCAATACCTGATTGCTTCCAACACCGGCAAAGGCTTTTTGGTCGATGAAAACCACATCATTGCTCAAACCCGCAACGGCCGCAAGATTATGAACCTCGGCGATAACGAAACGACAATCTTCTGCAAAAAAATCACCGGCGATATGGTTGCCGTTATTGGTGATAACCGCAAGCTTCTTGTCTTTAAGGTTGAAGAAATTCCGACAATGGCGCGCGGCCGCGGCGTAACGCTGCAAAAGTACAAGGACGGCGGACTGTCAGATCTTCAAATCTTTAATGAAGCGGATGGCTTTGTCTATAGTCGCGCCGGCGGCACAAAAACAGAAACCGAACTGTTGTCATGGCTTGGTCACCGCGGACAAGTCGGAAAACTGGCACCGTTCGGCTTTCCGAAAAGCAATAAATTTTTGAAAGACTAAGCCTTCTTGGTCTTTCTTTTTTAGAAAGGATAACAATATGGCTGAAATCTTGTTTGAATTTAAAAGAAGCGGCAAAGTTGTCAAAGTCAGCGCCATAGAACCGGAAACCCAAACCGAAATCTGCGTTGTAGTTCCGGCCGATTTGTCTGTCGATGAAATGAAGCTACAGGCCGCTAAAAGATTAAATTATGTCTTAAAGAAAAAAGCCGCGGAATAACGGTGGAAAGAAACAAAATAATATTTAAAAAAGCAAAAAAATAAGCTAAACTCAGCCCCAAGGGAAAATATTTTTAAATTTGGGGAAAATTAAATATGGCAAATCAACCGGTTGAGGATAAATCTGGACAGGAAAGCCGTCTTCCTGCTTATATGACTATGCCGCAAAAAAACAACATTGCCGAAACTGAAGAAAATATGTCTTGGATGGCTGGCAACCTCCATCGCCTGATGATCTGGATAAGTCTCGGCTGGTTCGGTATTGTGCTGATTTACATTACCCAGTTTTTCGGCTGGTCCAACCTGTTTCTGATGATGCCGGACGAATTCGGCGGCTTTCTTGCAGGCGTAACGCTGCCGCTGGCCGTCATCTGGGTTGTCATTGCCTATATTGACCGCGGTACGAATTTCAAGCAGGAAGCCAGACTGCTTCGGACATATATGAACAATCTGGTTTATCCGTCCGATGCTTCCGGCGCCGAAACCGCTCAGGCCATGGCTGATGCCATCCGCGCTCAGGTACAGGAACTTCACGAAGTCACCAGACAAGCCACGGAACAAACCGAATTTATCAAAAATGAGCTCGGTAATCGGGTTGATGACTTTGCCAAGCTCGTTGGCGCCCTTGATAACTATTCTTCAAATACTCTGATTGAATTGAATGAAAACGTTAAAAATCTTGTAAAAAGCTTTGATTATGTTTCTGACAAGGCTGCTTCATCAAGCGACAATCTCAGGTCACAAGCCTCAGAGTTTTTATTGGTTCAAAATCAGTTTCAAAATAATATCGGCGAATTGTTCAATAACCTTGCCCCGCGTCTGCAGGAACTTCAAAATTCCGGACTGTTGCTTAAAAGCATTTCTGATGAAGCCGGAAGCCGGATGGCCAAAGCTAATGAACTTATGCTTGAGTTCAATGACCGTGCGGCTAAAAATGCCGGCTATATTACTGATGCCGTTTCGGCTCAAGCCGGCAAACTTGATGCCGTGGCTCAATCTGCCGCCGCCGGCACAGAAAGGACTTACCAATTGATCGAAAAGGGCGTAAACAGATTGGAAGAAATCCTGAGAAGACAAGGCGATATTGCAGATCAGAACAGCCAACGGCTTGACAAAAATGTCGAGCAGCTTTCTCAAAAGATTCGGGCTCAGGGAGAAGAACTCAGTATGGAAGTTGAAAAAATTATTGCCCGTACCAACGCCATCAGTGAAACTATTAATACGCAGGTTGAAGGGCTGCATAATGTCTCCGATAATATTTCTGGCGAGCTGGAAGAGGTTGATACCCGCTTGAATATGCAGGTAAATCGCCTACAGGATCTGCGTAACAACTCAGTCGCGTCTTTGGATGATATGGTTCGCAGTCTTGATGACAAAAATACCCGCTTTATGGAGAGTGTAGATGCTTCTATTGCCAAAACCAATGAAGCGCTTGCCGGATTGGAACTTCATAAAGAAAATATCCGCCGAATTTCGGAAGAGGCCGAAACCTCCGTTAAAGGTGTTGATGCCGTTATGGTCGAAAAAGCCAATAATCTGCGCCAAACCGCCGAACAGGCTTGCGCAATGCTGGCAGAAACCGGTGAGGTTATGCAGAAATTTGCAGCTGGAATTACGGAGGCTTCTTCAATCGTTGAAACGCAAAGCCGTGTCAGCGAAGCCTCTTTATCGCAACAGCAACGCTATATTACATCATCGGTTACCAAATTGGAAGAAATCAAATCCGAACTCAAGCATCAGGTTGACGAACTGCTCAAAACGGCAGGCACTATTGATGAAAGCGCCTCCGCATCTGTTATCAGTCTTAAAGAGCAAATGGCCGAGGCTTTGCATGTTTGTGAAAATGTTATCTCCAAAACACAAGGTCTTAATGATAATTTGCAGTTGCAGCGTGAAACCCTTGATGTGGCGACAACTCAGACCGTGTCTAAAGCTTCACAGTTTGAAGATATTATCAAAACGCAGGTTGCGGGACTTGATAAAGTTTCTCAAAGTCTTGAAGAACGTGCCAACGGCATATCAGATACCCTTGACAGGCATATAGTCGCTCTTGATAAAAATACGACTGCCTCGCTTGAAAGCGTGATAAAGGCAACGATTTCATTTGAAAAACAAAATGAAATATTAAGAACAACAACGGAAAGCACTGTAAACCATGTTGCGGAAGTGGTTCAAGTCCTTGACGAAAAAGCCGAAGCAATTAATATTTTGTTCAAAAATCAGGAAGACGCATTCTTTGACGTTTGCGACAAGATTTCTGAAAACACCAACAACATTGGTACCTCACTCAAAAAACAGGTCGGAATTATCGAGCAAAGCTCAGATCGTGTCTTCTCACGTATGGCAATTTTGGAAGAAAACTTTAGCAAACAAGTTGATTCCATCATGCAGGATTCTGACAAATCCATTGATAAGCTAACTGAAATTGATAAAATGTTCAGCAATCAAAAACAACAAATTCAGGATAATATGACCGCAATTTGCAATCAGATTGCAGAAATTTCCCAATCATTCCATAATAAGGTCGAAGATTTTACAATCATTGTAAAAGACGTGTCCAAAGAAGCCGGAAACACGACCGAAAGCATTATGAAAAACTGTTCTCATATTAAGGAAGCTGAAACATCTTTGGTCGAAAACACCAAAAAGCTCTCTGTAACATTGGAAAGTCATAGCAAAACTCTGGAAGAAAATATCGGCAAAGTTCGTTCGCAAAGTGAGCTGATTAAAAATTCGCTGGACCATCAAAAAGACAGTCTTTCCGACATTGCCAATGTCGTGTCAACTCAGGCGCGTCTGGGTGAAAACTCTATTGCTCAGCAGTATAAGATATTGTCCGACGTTTCGTTAGAAGTTGCAAAACGCATGAACGATATTAATGCACAATTTAAAGAAAACATTGACAATGTTACGGATAGCACCTCCAAAATCGCTTATGAATTTGATGTGCTGAGCGATAAGATAATTTCCGCAGGAGAGAACGTGACAAAAACGACCAAACTATCGCTTAAGAGCTTGGAGCAGGCTAATATGGTCCTAACCCAGACCAGTGACGATATGAACGCCTGCGTAAATAAGTCCGTTGCCCAGATTGGAAATTCAGCCAAAGAATATGAAAAATACATTGCCGGATTTAATACCGTTACGGCTGAGGCCAGCACCGGCGTGGTTGAGATCAACAACCTGATTGCGGAACAAAGCAATAAGATGATGAACATCTCTGGTGATACCAAAAAACTGGTTGATTGCTTTAACACAGTTCTTAATGACACATCGCTGGAGTTGTCAAAACGAGCCAATGAGGCTTTTGACAAGGTTAAAGGACTCGGTAAGAATCTGAAAGATTTGAGCCTGCAGGTTGGCGAAACAGCAAAAATGAGTTCAATTCATATGGAAAACGCCAGCGATAAAATCCGCGCCACAATTTCTGAGGTTGCTTCCAATGCCGAGCGGATTTCCAACGAGATTCGTTCTTCCGGCGAAGTTTTCCTGCAACAATCCAATGTTTTGGTTGCAGTATCGGAAGAAACTGTCAAGAAAATGCAGACCACAATGGAAGGACTGACATCTACCGCCCACAGTTTTGAGAATAAAACCGGCAACATTGTTCAAAAGTCGGAAAAATTCAGCGAAATGTTCCAAACACAGCTGAAAACACTGCTGGAAACTTCGGAAAAGGCCGAAAACAAACTAGACAGCATGAAGAAAACATATCAGACAATCATGGTTGACACCTTCCTGAAAGATGCCGCTTTTATGATTGAAAAACTCCAAACCATGGCTGTTGACATCAATCGTCTGTTCAATCCGAACATTGAAGAAGATTTGTGGAAGAAGTTCTATAACGGCGATACCGGCGTATTTGCCCGCTACCTGAACAAAACCATAAGCAAACAGCAAATCAGCGCTATTCGCGGTGCTTATGAAAGCGATTCTGACTTCCGTACGCTGGTCACGCGCTACCTGAACGACTTTGAGGGGCTTATTGCCCAAGCCAAAAACAATGAACGTTCTGGCCTGCTGCTGTCCGTCTTTTCCGGCTCCGATGTCGGAAAGCTGTACTTTATTCTGGCCAAAGCAATGGATCGTGTAAACTGACAACAGGATTAGAAGATGCAGATTTCTACGGCTGAATATAGCTTGAACCGCATATATGATGAAATTTCATCATCAGTCAGCCGTTTGTCTGCTAAGAAAGAAATAAGCACCTCTTTTTCTTATAAAAAGCAAACAGAACAATCTTCCGAAAAGGTCTCGACTGACTTTAGCTTTCTTAATATCGGCTACCTGTCTCCGAGTTCGGCTTTCACCCTGCAAAAATTCATTTCTCAGCCGCCAGCGCTGCAATCAGAACAACAAAAAGCGAATAAACAAGAAGTTGAAAAAGATAATTCAGGTAAGGTATTAAATAACGAATTACAACAGATTGAAAAAAATGATTTTTTAGACGAATTGCAGCTTTTTCTGCCGCAATATTCCGCTCAGCATATCAGTAACATTTACAAGAGCGGCACAACGGTCATTGCCAACGACAACTGGCTGCAAAATTTTAATACGGTGCAAAATATAAAATACGCCAGCGAAGCTTATAATTTCGTCTTTAATATCAATAATGAGCCCAAAATTGTCATAGATTTTATGCACCCAAACAATCGGAGCTTTGATTTTAGAATATGATTGGTAACATGAATTTCAAAAGCCGAATTTTTCTGGCGCCTATGGCCGGAATTACAGACCGACCGATGCGCAGGCTGATTGCGTCGCTCGGTGCTGGTAACATTGTTTCTGAAATGGTTGCCGTCAATGCTTTGCAGCGCCGCAACCCCAAAAGCTACCGGATTGCCGATGTCCGAGATGAAGATTATCCGGTCATTGTGCAGCTTGTCGGCGGCGAACCGGAACTGTTTGCCGAGGCAGCCAAACTGGTGGCTGACCTGGGGGCAGCTTCTCTTGATATTAATATGGGTTGTCCTGTCAAGAAAATTGTCAATAACAACTCTGGTTCGGCATTGCTTAAAGATTTGCCGCGGGCCGGAAAAATTATAGAAAGCGTCATACGGGCTACTCCGTTGAAAGTCAGCGTCAAATTCCGTAAAGGCTGGGATAACAATCATGTCAACGCCGTTGATACCGCGCGTATGTGCGAGCAGAGCGGGGCGGCTTATATTACAATTCACGGCCGGACACGCAGCGACTTCTATTCCGGTATTGCTGATTGGGACTGTATTGCCG
>CAKQRB010000030.1 GCA_934271195.1 uncultured Alphaproteobacteria bacterium
AAGGAGAAGGAGAAGGAGAAGGAGAAGGAGAAGGAGAAGGAGAAGGAGAAGGAGAAGGTGAAGGTGAAGGAGAAGGTGAAGGAGAAGGAGAAGGTGAAGGAGAAGGTGAAGGAGAAGGTGAAGGAGGCTGAAAACAAAAATATCAAAAATCAAAAAAGACTACAAGAGAACGGAAACAAAAAAAAGCGCTCTTTTCGAGCGCTTTTTCTTAATCATCAAATCTTTGGGCAAAGGCAAACTTGTCCATGCCGTTGATGCTTTTGACCTTGTTATTTTTCAGCAGGCCGGGGAGTTCCTGCTGCCGGAAGACACTGCGTTTGTCGGCCTTATTGACAAAGGCCGTGACATTGCCGCTGGCTGCCGCAATCAGTCTTTTACTGGCTAGTTTCCAAATTTCGACAATTTGATCTTTGGGCAAAACGTCTTCCAACATTCCCAAAGCAATCAACTTTTGACCGCAAGGGGTCTGGTCTATCATCATGGCTTTGGGATTGGTCTGCAGATAAGCAAAAGCCTTGTCCTTGTTTTCGGCTGTGGGCAGATAGCTTATGCTGTACAGCACCAGAGAATCGGGCGGCGTTGAAACATCATCCGTAGCCGCCGCCTGCATTGCCTGTTCATACAGCTTTTGCATTGCTTCTCTTATCCTTGACAATATCAAGTTCTCCATTGGCGACAATGATATTTGCGGTATCATTCTCACTGATTTCGCCGTTCAAAATCTTTAAGGCCAGTTTATTTTCAATCTGGTTTTTCAGCAGACGTTTGAGCGGACGGGCGCCATAAACCGGATCGTATCCGTTATTAACAATCCAGACAAAGGCGGCTTCGTTGACATGGAGTTTGATGTTCTTTTCCGCCAGCCGTTTTTCAATATTCTTAATCTGAATTTCGGCAATATCTTTGATATTGTTCTTATCCAGTTTATGAAAAATTGTTATCTCGTCAATCCGGTTGATAAATTCCGGACGGAAAGACGCCTTAACAATATCCATCACCTGTGCCTTTATCTTGCGCGGATCATCGGCGCCGGTGGCATTGGACAGTATCTCCGAACCCAGATTGGAGGTCATGATGATAATGGTATTTTTGAAATCAACCGTCCGGCCTTTGCCATCTGTCAATCGTCCGTCATCCAACACCTGCAGCAAGACGTTGAAAATATCAGGATGGGCTTTTTCAACCTCGTCAAACAAGATGACCTGATACGGACGACGACGGACAGCTTCGGTCAAGACGCCGCCTTCTTCATAGCCGACATACCCCGGAGGCGAACCTATCAAACGGGCAACGGCGTGTTTTTCCATATATTCAGACATATCAATCCGGATCATGGCCGTTTCATCATTAAACAAAAATTCTGCCAGCGCTTTGCTGAGCTCGGTTTTGCCGACACCTGTCGGCCCCAGAAACAAAAATGACCCTATCGGCTGGCGAGAATCGCTGATACCGGCACGGGAGCGGCGGACGGCATTGGCAACGGCGGCAATGGCTTCTTTCTGTCCGACAACGCGCTTGCCCAAAAATTCTTCCATGTGCAGCAGTTTTTCTTTCTCGCCCTCCAGCATTTTATCAACCGGAATACCCGTCCATTTGGAAACAACTGCTGCAATATTCTCATCAGTCACAACTTCGCTGAAGCCGCTTTTCTTGTGCTGGGAGATTTCTTCCGCCGTCTTGATTTTGCTTTCTAATTCCGGAATCAAGCCATACTGCAGTTCGCCGGCTTTTTCATACTGACCATTGCGTTTGGCGATTTCGACCTCGATTTTGGCCTTATCCAACTTGTCTTTCAAACCGGTCAAATCGGCCAGAACCTGTTTTTCGGATTTCCATTTTTCTTCCAGTGCCTTAGCCTTGGATTCAAGGCCGGAGATTTCATAACCAATCAGCTCCAGACGTTGTTCTGATTTTTCGTCGTCTTCTTTCTTTAAGGCTTCGCGCTCGATTTTGAGCTGCAAAATTTTGCGGTCAAGTTCATCGAGTTCTTCCGGTTTGGAATCGATTGTCATTCTCAACGAACTTGCAGCCTCGTCCATCAGGTCAATGGCTTTATCAGGCAAAAAGCGGTCGGTAATATAGCGGTTGGACAAGGTCGCCGCAGCCAGCAGAGCGGAATCGGATATCCGTACGCCGTGGTGGAGCTCAAATTTTTCCTTAATTCCGCGCAGAATCGAAATGGTTTCTTCAACCGTCGGCTCTCCGATAAACACCGGTTGAAAACGACGAGCCAGCGCCGCGTCCTTTTCAATGTATTTTTTATATTCGTTCAATGTCGTGGCGCCAAGACAGTGCAGTTCACCCCGCGCCAAAGCCGGCTTCAGAAGGTTAGACGCATCCATAGAGCCTTCGCTTGCACCGGCGCCGACAATCGTGTGCATCTCGTCAATAAACAAAATAATGCTGCCGTTAGAAGCCTCGACATCCTGCAAAACCGCCTTGAGCCGTTCTTCAAACTCGCCGCGGAATTTGGCGCCGGCAATCAGCGCTCCCATGTCCAGAGCCAAAAGTTTTTTATCCCGCAAACTTTCCGGCACGTCATTGTTGACAATTCGGATAGCCAGACCTTCAACAATGGCGGTTTTGCCAACACCCGGTTCGCCGATGAGCACAGGATTATTCTTTGTCCGGCGGGACAAGACCTGAATCGTGCGGCGGATCTCATGCTCACGGCCGATAACGGGATCCAGCTTTCCTTCTTTGGCGCGCGCCGTGATGTCAACGGCATATTTTTTTAAGGCCTCAAAATTATCTTCAGCGCTTTCGGAATCGGCAAGACGCCCTTTGCGGTATTCGTTTATGGCGTTATTCAGCTTAACGGCGCTGACACCGCTTTCCTGCAAAATTTTTTGGGCTTCGGTTCCGCTGCTCATGGCAACGGCCTGCAAAATCCGTTCGACAGTAACATATTTGTCATTGGCTTTATCGGCCAGTTTTTCGGCCTCCAGCATTACGCGGGTAAATTCCTGTGACATCAGGCTTTGGGTACCCTGTCCGCTGACTTCCGGCATTTTATTTAAGGTTTCTTCCAGTTTCTGGCGGATTTTGATAATGCTGCCGTCTGATTTTAATATCAAATCCAGCACGATCCCGTCTTTTAAGTCTATCAAAACCTGCAAAAGATGTTCCGGCGTGATATACTGGTGATGCCGTTTGGCCGCGAGATTGATGACATCTTGCACGACTTCTTTTGATTTATTGGTTAACTTTTCATAATCCATGTTTAACACCTTCCTTTACATTGCTTAATATTTATATAGGAAGGGGACAAGCGATAAATCAAGTTTTATAATTATTTTTCGGGAGTTAATTTTATCAGTGTAATCTCAGCCGGCGCCAGAATCCGCATGGCAGGTCCCCAATAGCCGGCACCACGCGAAACATAAATATCCATATCGTCCTTTTTATAATGTCCGGCCAGATATTTGTTGCTGTGTTTGACCAGAAAATGAAACGGAAAAATCTGTCCTCCGTGGGTATGTCCTGACAGTTGCAGGTCAAATTTATGTTCCTGCAAATCTATTTTCGGGCTGTGTGAAAGCAAAATTTTGTAATCGTCTTTTTCAGCACCTTTTTGCGCGGTCTTAAAATTAAACTTGAAAAATTCGCTGAACATTGCAATGCCGGCGTCGGGAATTCCCGAAATAAAGATGTTATGTTTATCCAGCCTTTTGCCTTTGTTAATCAGCGGGTTCAGCCCCAGTTTGTCAAACTTCATGAACCAAGAGGGAATGCCGGAATAGAATTCATGATTGCCCAGCACCGAATATACGCCTTCCGGCGCTTTAATTTTTTTCAGCAGATTGACCTGAGATTCAATGTTTATCATGCGGTCATCAATAATATCACCGACCAGAACGACTGCATCCGGTTTGAGCCCGTTTACTTTATCAATAATTTTCCGTAAGCGCTCTTGCGAAGTGGTGCGGTTGATATGAAGATCGCTTAAAAATACGATTTTTGCCGGTCGAGAAATTTTGGAACTGCTCAGGCCGAGTTCTGTTATTTCCGGAAGTTTAACCGCCTGCCATACGCCGTAAAAAGAAATCAGCAGCGATAAACCAAGAACAACCATATTGCTCAGAGCCAGAGAATGCGGATTTTTGGGATTAAGATATTCCGGAGCATGACCAGAAAGTCTGGCCATGCCATGGGCGGCAAACCAGACAATGTCCCGCATCATCAACAAGCAGAAAATGATAAAAGCCAACCCGAAAAGATAATACATCAGGTTGCTAAAAACGGCATAGACATCCGGATTTTCAATCAGGCGGCCATGTCGAACAAGTCCCAGAATAACCGGCGTGAACCAAGCGGCAAAGACAAGTATGACAGACGGTACTTTCAGCCACAAACTGAAGTTATTGTAGCCTAACAATATCTTAGCCGTGATGGCGGCACAGGAAAACCCGACGATGAATGCGGCAACAACAAACGGCAACAGTTTTCTCCTAAAAGGAATCAGACGGCTAAATCTTTTTTGCGGACATATTTGCGGCGCGGCGCAGCTTCGGAGGCGGCGTCAATAACTTCCGAGCCGGCATTTTCCGGACTGATTTCAATCACCGTAAACGATTTTTTGGCAACAGCCGGCGCTTCAACATCCTTTTTGTTTTCAACGGACGGAAGGGCGGAAAACATATCTACCACATTTCCGCCAAGCTCGATATCGTCCGCCGGATTAATAACCTCGGCAGAGGAATCAAACAAGTCAACCCGAGCATCTTCGTCGTTGTCAATGGCACTGTCCAAGATATCAAGGCCGGAAGCATCTTCGGCGGTTTCGGCTTCATTACCAAAACGCGTATTGTTGGCGCGTTGAAAACTGTTTTGGTTTCTTTTCTCATTAATATCGGTAACAATTTTACGGTAATGTTCGGCATACTGGCGGAAAATTTCGGCGTTGACATAGTCATTGTTGCTATGCGCTTCTTTGGCCAGTTCATTGTATTTTTTTATCAGTTCCAGAGCCGTACCGCTGATTTTTCCGGCAATGCTGCAACTGTCAAATTTATAATTGAGGGAATAAATCTGATTATTGTTATTACGATATTTATTGTTATTTTTTTTCATATACATTTACCACACAAAGTTAATTATCAGAAAATTCTTCTTATTGCGAATTTATCTAAACAAATATTAATATCAATGTCATCTTTCTTGAGAAAAATAAGGCGCAAAACAAACAAATAAAAGCACCAACATCGTGGATAATACATATATTTTTTTTAATTGCAAATATTTTTTTCTCAATTATGCAAAATAACGCAACGCGGAATCGAATTCAGATCATTGCGTATGTGCTCCAGAACAAAACCTTTATCCTCAAAAACAGAGGCAATGTCCAGAGCCTGTCCGATACCGGCTTCCAACAGAACATAAGCACCTGGTTTTAAAATTAAAGGGGCTATTTCTGCCAGACGTCGATAATCCCGCAATCCGTCTTTACCGCCGTCCAGCGCCAAAAGCGGATCATGCGCGCGGACTTCTTCATCAAGACCGGCAATATCGGTACTCGGAATATAAGGCGGATTTGACACCATCAGGTCAAATTTTTGCCCGAGGCCGCCGACAAAACCTTCATCAAACCAGTCGGCATTTATAAAAGCGGCGCGATCTGACAACCCCAGATTTTGCGCATTGCAGACAGCCACTTCCAAGGCCGCGGCAGAAATGTCAACGCCGGTACCTGCCATCTCAGGCACATCGCCCAGCACAGAAAGCAGAATACAACCGGAGCCGGTTCCGAAATCAACCATTGTCCGCAGCTTTTTTTGCTTGGACAGGCTGATCGCTGCCTCAACCAAAATCTCCGTATCCGGACGCGGCGACAAAACGTTTTCATTAACGGTAAATTCATATTTATAAAAACCTTTGTGGCCGAGTATTTTGCACAAAGGATAATGCTGCAGGCGCAAGGCAAGCATATCTTCCAAGCGCCGACGCTGTTCAGGATTTATTTCTGCTGCAAACGGAAGCGGCTGATTTTCCGCGAGTTGCAATACCTCTGCCAGCAGCAAACGTGTCTCCAGACGCGGTGAAGGAATCTGTGCCGCTATCAGGCGGGACAGTACGGAATCAAAAGTTTCACTCATGCTGCAAGGCATATAAAGTTTGTTACCTCTAAATTATTTTTTGCTTAAAATCTACTGTTACGGCCGTATCAACAATACCGGATTTGAGTTTTTGGGCTTTGATTGCAGACAAACGTTCAGACATCCGCTCTTCAAAAGCTTTCCAACAGAAAACCGAAGACGTATCCTCATCGTAGTAACAGTCTATTTTCGGGCGGCCAAGCCCTTTGTCGGCATTTGTAAAATCAGCCATACTTTTCACCCAATATGATAAAATTACAAAAAAATCAGGCGGCGTCGTTAAGTTCGGCCATTTGCTCGCGCACCAGAACAGACAAGCGCTCAAAGGCTTTTTTCTCAATTTGGCGAATGCGCTCGCGGCTGACACCGAGTTTAGCTCCGAGTTCTTCCAAAGTCTGCGGATTTTCCCTCAGCATTCTCGCATTTATGACCTGTTGCTCACGTTCCGTCAACTGTGACAGGCAGCTGCGAAGAATCCGGTTCCGCTGGTCTTGTTCCTGACGGCGGGAAAGGCGCTCTTCTATATTTTGACGGGAATCGACCAACAAATCCATTTTTTCATTATCATCTTCGTCCGAAACAGAGACATTCAAAGACTTGTCTCCGCTCATACGCCGGTTCATCTCAACGACATCGGCTTCATCGACAACCAGTTCATCAGCGATTTTTTTCACCGCTTCCGGCGCAAGTTCACGATTGTCATAAATACCGAGACGGGATTTCAGGCGGCTCAGATTGTAAAAAAGCTTTTTCTGGGCAGCCTTGGTTCCGATTTTGACCAAAGACCACGACCGCAAGATATAATCATTGATTGCAGCGCGAATCCACCAGATGGCATAAGTCGCCAAACGGACTTTTTTATCAAGATCAAATTTTTTGACCGCCTGCATCAGACCAATGTTGGCTTCTGAAATAATATCGCCCATAGGCAGGCCGTAACGGCGGTATGACAAAGCAACCTTAGCTGCCAGCCGAAGATGCGACGTCACAAGACGCTGCGCAGCTGACAAATCGCCGTTCTGTTGAAAGGACGTGACCAGATCAAGTTCTTCTTTGTCTGTCAATATCGGGAATTTTTTGATTTTTTCTAAATACGAAAACAAGCTGTTGCCGTCAATGACTGCCGGTAAATTGTTTGAACTTCTTAAAATCAATTCTGATGAAGTACTCATTAAACACAACCTCTTTTCATACAAATCGTATGGATACTAATTTAGGCATCACTCATCTAAATTTCAACATCCATCAAGAAGGAAATAGTACACTATTTTGATAAAAATGCAAGAGGACAAATCTGATTTTTACTCATAAATAATAAAAAAATCCGCATTTGCCACAGAGATCGGCAAAAAGTTGAGAATATCAACAATTGTTTGATGATTTTCAGGATAGAGCAACAGATAAACCGGAGTCAGCCGGCCGTCAGCAGCACTCCGGCAAAGTCGGATATTTGCATCGTCCAGACCGTTGTTTACTTTGATCATCAACAGCTTGTCAGCAACCTGTCGGTTTTCGGCACGATTAAATTTGGCAACCGGAATTTCGGCAAAAGATTGAAGATTGCGCAGTAAAAGCTGACGATGGCGGCGCTCGATCATGCTCAACTGCGGGTTATCTTCAAAATGTTTTAGGATTTTGGCAACCACCTGTTCCGTCAGTTGTCCGTCCGAACAGAGGGGCAATTCTTTTTGCTCTCCGGCGACTGCCGGTACGGCGTCAAAGCCTTCCTCCGCCAAAGACGGAAAACTTACTACGCAAAATACCAAAAGCAGCCACAGCGGTTTGAGCATTTTTTCTCCTAAAAACTGATTGAATTCGGTGTTCTCGGGAACGGAAGAACATCCCTGATGTTAGTAATTCCGGTTATCAACATCATCATCCGTTCAAAACCAAGGCCAAATCCGGCATGCGGTACGGAACCGTATTTGCGGGAATCGAGATACCAGCCATAATCTTCTTCCTTCATGCCGCATTCTCTGATTTTTTGAACCAGAACGTCATAGCGCTCTTCACGTTGGGAACCGCCGATCATCTCACCAATTCTCGGCACAAGAACATCCATGGCGGCAACGGTTTTGCCGTCATCGTTCAGGCGCATATAAAAGGCTTTTATCTCTTTCGGATAATCGCGGACGATAACCGGCTTTTTGAAGTATTGCTCAGCCAGAAAACGCTCGTGCTCCGTCTGCATGTCAATACCGTATTCCGGCTTGTATTCAAAGTCATGACCGGAGTTTTTCATAATTTCGATGGCTTCGGTAGAAGTAATGCGGGCAAAGTCGTTATTAATGATATTGTCCAGCGTGGCTTTTAAAGTCGGATCCACAAACTTTTCAAACAGTTCAATATCGTCGGGACAATGCTCCATAACGTGCTTGACGCAGTAACGCACCATGTCTTCGGCCACATCCATGTTATCATAAATATCAGCAAAAGCCATTTCCGGCTCAATCATCCAAAATTCGGCGGCATGACGGGCCGTATTGGAGTTTTCGGCACGGAAAGTCGGTCCGAAAGTATAGATGTCGCCCAGACCCATGGCATACATTTCTCCGTTGAGCTGTCCGGAAACGGTCAGATGGGCTTCTTTACCAAAGAAATCTTTGGAATAGTCAACCTTGCCGTTTGGCAGTTTGGGCAGGTTTTCCATATCCAACGTCGTGACTCGGAACATTTCTCCGGCGCCTTCGCAGTCCGAACCGGTAATCAGCGGCGTGTGGACATAACGGAAGCCCCTGTCATGAAAAAATTTGTGAATGGCAAAAGCCAACTCCGAGCGAATCCGAAAAGCGGCGCCGTATTTGTTGGTACGCGGACGCAGATGGGCAATCGTACGCAGATACTCATCGGTATGTTTTTTCTTTTGCAGCGGATAATCGTCATCGGCAATATCGTAAATAAGTATATCTTTGGCAACGATTTCAAATTTCTGGCTGCCGCCCTGAGAGGCAACCATATCGCCGGTAACGGCAACGGACGAACCTGTTGATAACTTTTTAACGTCTTCATAATTATTGAGATTATTATTGGCGATAACTTGAATATTTTTAAGGCTTGAGCCGTCGTTGAGCTCAATGAATGAAAAATCTTTAGCGTCACGTCTGGTTCTAACCCAGCCTTTGACCAAAACTTCGCCAAGCGGCGCCTCGGCTGCCAGCAAAGCTTTTATTTTTGTTCTTTGTAACATTTTATTCCTCAATATTTTTGTTATGTTCAATAATACCGTGGGGCAATATACAACAAGAAAGTTTAATTGTCCAGCATTGACAAAGCCGCATATACAGATTAAATTTGAGAAAAACTTTATTTTTTGGAGAATCATCATGAAAAAATTTGTTATTGCCCTTGTCCTGCCGCTGGCCATGCTGCTTGGCGCCTGCACGGAAAATATCGGCGCCAACCACTACAACACGTCCAGTGTCGGGCAGGTCAACCGCGCGGCCAAAGGCACAATCGTTGCCGTCCGGCAGGTTATGGTTTCTGACGGTGACGGACAAATCGGCAAACTGGGCGGCGCAGTTGCCGGCGGCGCTGCCGGCTCAATGATCGGCGGCAGTGACGCCGTACGCGTTATCGGAGGTGTCGGCGGCGCAGTACTCGGCGGCATTATCGGCGATGCCGTGCAGGAAGGCGTGACCCGCCAGACCGGTTATGAATACACGGTTCAGCTCGAAAACGGCGGATTGGTCACCATTACCCAAGGAGCGGACGTGATTTTGCAGCCGGGGCAGAAATGTCTGGTTTTGTATGGCAAACAGGCTCGTGTCGTTCCGTATAATTCTTATTACTAACAAAAAAGACATAACAAAAGATCTTCCCGCTTTCTGCACACAAACTGAAAGCGGGATTTTTTATTCCGTACACAAAGCACTTTTAAAAACAAAAAACGACTCGAAAAACTTATCCCCATTTTTTTGCACAGAGAAAAATAAATCTTATTGTCCATTCACCATATATAGTCACAATCTCATGGCCTTATACAAAATATAGTGCTTACCATAATTTTTTCATAAAATACCATATTTTCCCATTGCATACCATATTTTCCCATGTTATATAATTACTTGTAAACGGTAACAAGGGGTATGGCATTGAGAAAAACTTTTCTCTTTATGGATACAATCACCAACAAGGTCGACGCGAAAGGCCGCGTTTCCCTGCCCTCAGATTACCGCGCAATCGTTAAAGAATTATCAACCGAAATTGTCTGTTATCGCAGCTTGACTTCCCCTTGCATTGAAGGATGTTTGGAAGATTTGCTTGATAAGCTGGCGACAGACATGGAAAATTCGCTGGACTTTTTCTCCCAAACGCAAGACGACCTCACAAACCTGATTTTCGGCGATGCAAAACGCTTTGCTTTTGACAGTACCGGACGCATTGTCCTGACCGAAAAACTACTGAAGCATGCCCAGATTACCGACACTGCCGTATTTGTCGGCAAAGGCCGCAAGTTCCAAATTTGGAACCCTGAAAACTGGGAAAAAGAAGAAGCCCGCATTCGCGCCGAAGTATTAAAAAACCGCCCGTCTTTAGCTCCGAAGGAGAATGCGCAATGATTCCCGGCGGCTATGAAAAACATTTTCCGGTTATGCTGACAGAGGTCTTGCAAAGCATTGCTCCGCAAGACGGCAAGACTTATGTTGACGCAACATTCGGCAACGGCGGCTATACCGAGGCTATTCTTAAAGCCGCCGACTGCAAAGTAATTGCCCTTGACCGCGACCCCAACGTTCATGCCAGAGCGGAAGAACTGAAATCTGTTTACGGAAGCCGGTTTGAATTTCGGGCCGGACAATTCGGAAATTTTGCCGACTTAGTGACCGAGCCGATTGACGGCGCCGTTTTTGATATCGGCGTTTCGTCCATGCAATTAGACGAGGCTGAGCGCGGTTTTTCTTTTGCCAAAGACGCGCCGCTGGATATGAGAATGTCCTGTTCCGGCATAAGCGCCGCCGACATTGTCAACACAGTGGCAGAAAAAGAGCTGGCCGATCTGATTTACAAATACGGTGAGGAACGCAAATCACGCCAGATTGCGGCAAAAATTGCGGCTGCCCGTATGCAAAAAAACATTCAAACAACCAAAGAACTGGCCGAAATTATTTATTCGGTCATTCATAAAACCCCCAACAGCATTGATCCAGCAACCAGAACTTTTCAGGCTCTGCGGATTGCCGTCAACAATGAGTTGGAAGAACTCGAAAAAGGCCTGAACGGCGCGGCACTAAGGCTTATATCCGGAGGAAAACTTGTGGTTGTGAGTTTTCATTCATTGGAAGACCGCATTGTCAAAACCTTTTTCAAAGAAAACTCCGGCTCCAGACGCCATGTTTCACGTTACCGGCCGGAAAATGACGTCAACACTGACAATTCGTTGTTTTGCGAATGCTCAAAAGCAATTGTACCCGACCGGCAGGAGACCGAGATCAACAAGCGCTCGCGTTCGGCAAAGCTGCGCTTTGCCGTAAAAAGATAACAAACGCATAACCCAGAAAGGAAAAAGCGACATGAATAGCACAAGATCTGCAACCTTTGCACTTTGGGTGACTCTTACCTTTTTGCTCGGTTCAGGCATTTTGGTGATGAAAAATCAGGTTCAGGGGTTGGAAGACCAGCTGGTCGGCATCAACAAAAACATTCAGGAAGATATCAAGACTATTCATATTCTCAAAGCTGAATGGAGCCATCTTAACTCTCCGAAACGTCTGCGCCAGCTGGCCGAAAAACATATTTCTTTAAATCCGGTCAAAGCTGAACAAATTATTAACTATTCTCAGGTACCATTTGACTATGAGGGCGGAGAAGCCGACAAGCGCATGCTCGCGCAACGCAATATTTCAACTTATGCCGCCAGAAACAAGGAACTGAAGAAACTGGCAAAATTTGAACGCTAATAACTGACGCAGAAGCAAAAGGATATGTGGGGGAAATATTTATCCAAAAGTCGGAAGAGAAACTTTTATCTTCCGGGGCAGGAAATCAAAATAAACAAGAGTATGGCTTTTAACATGCTTTCTTGCGGGAGAGATTCTCTCTCGACCTGTAAAGCCCGCATGCTTCTGGCCATGGCAGTTTTTGCCTTTATTTATGCAGTTATTGCCGTCAGGCTGTTTACCGTCTGCATCAGCGGACAGGCCGCAGTGACTCTGGCCGCCGACGACAATCCGTATCTTCAGGCCTATATGCCCAACCCCATCAAGCGAGCCGACATTCTTGACCGCAACGGCATTATTATTGCCACTTCGCTGCCCACGGTTAACCTGTTTGCCAATCCTAAAAAAATTCTCAACCCCAAGACCGCCGCCGTTAAACTCAACCGTATTCTGCCAGAGCTGCGTTTTGAAGACATCCTGAGCAAGCTTACACGACGCGGCAGTTTTGTTTATCTGAAGCGCAATCTGACGCCGTCACAACAATATCAGATTAATGCGCTCGGCATTCCGGGACTGGAATTTGAAAACGGCGAAAAACGCGTTTATCCCCACAAAGGGCTGTTTGCTCATGTGCTCGGCAACGCCAATATTGACAATATCGGCATTTCCGGCGTGGAGAAAAAACTTAACAAACGACTGACCGAATCTGACATTCCGTTGCAGATGACCATAGATTCCGGCATTCAGGACACTATTCGCGAGCATTTAAAAGCCGCAGTACAAAAATATAATGCTCTCGGCGCAACCGCTATTTTGATGGACGTTAACACTGCAGAAATTCTTTCCATGATTTCGCTGCCGGATTTTGACCCAAACGATACCAGCAGCCTAAAGCCCGAGCAAATGTTTAATATGGCGACCAAAGGCGTCTATGAACCGGGATCGGTTCTTAAGGTCTTCAACACCGCAATGTCGCTGGATACCGGAAAAGTTAAAGTTTCGGACAAGTTCGACGCCAGCCAGCCGCTGAAGCTGCGTTATAACGTTATTAAAGATTATCGCGGCGAAAATCGCTGGCTTTCTGTGCCCGAAGTTTTGATCTATTCCTCCAATATCGGTTCGGCACGGATGGCCTTTGCGGCGGGCGGAAAAGAAGAACAAATGGAATTTATGAAAAAAATCGGCTTTTTTGACGAGCTGCCGATTGAGGTGCCGGAAAAAGGAAAGCCGCTGGTTCCGCACCGCTGGGATGACGGCACGATTGCCACCGTTGCCTTCGGATATGGTCTGGCGGTAACACCGCTGCATGTAATCACCGGATTTTCAGCTATGGTTAACGGCGGCATTTATCATACGCCGACCCTCATCAAGCAAGATCACAAGACTACCGGAAAACGCGTGATTTCTTACAAAACATCAAAATCAATGCGTGAATTGCTGCGGCTGGTGGTGGTTGAAGGTTCCGGCAAGCGGGCTAATGTCAAAGGTTATGAAGTTGCCGGGAAAACCGGTACGGCCAACAAGCTCTCCGAAAAAGGAAAATATGTTGACAAGAAAGTTCGCACGACTTTTGTCTCGGCTTTTCCGATTTCCAATCCTAAATATGCCCTTTTAGTAATGATGGATGAGCCAAAGGCTACGCCCGAAAGCTGGGGTTTTGTGACATCGGGCTGGAACACCGTGCCGACAGCCGGAAAAATAATTGAGGCTATTGCGCCGCAGCTTAATATCAAGGCAAATTATGACCTTGATGAACTCCGCAATACCCGAATTATTGAGGCTTCTTATTCCAAATAGAAACATTTTATTTTCTTAGCTGCGCGGCGGGTTATATGCGTGCCCTGAACACCGCGTTGCCATGGCTGGAAGTATAATGAAGAATGCGTTTTAAGGTATTGTCATTTTGGCTATACGCCTACATTGAATGTCTTCTTACGGTATTTTATCACTATATGATAATGGCTATAACACACACAATTACTCTGTTTTCTATACGCAACTGGTTCCGCAGCTTAGTTATGGCGCTGAGATATGAGTATATCTACATCTACCTACTTGCGCGGGTAGCAATGATTGAAACATAAAAAAAGGGAGGAACAAGTCCTCCCTTCTTTTTTGTTCTGAGTACAAACTCTTTCCCGAATAATATCGGAGCAACGCGGTCTCTGAGGCATATTGCCGACAACCGATCGCAGCCGACGTTCGGTTAGAACAGTTGCAACACAGCCTGAGAAGCCTGAGAAGCCAAACTCAAAGAGTTGACCGCAAGCTGCTGTCTGGTCTGCAGAGCAAGCATGTTTGCACCTTCTTCGTTCATATCGGCCAGGGTCAGTTTGTCTGCGCCTTCTTCCAATACGTTAATCAGGTTTTCCGTAAAGTCTTCACGGGTTTGAACAATTGAGTAGTTGTTACCGAAGT
>CAKQRB010000031.1 GCA_934271195.1 uncultured Alphaproteobacteria bacterium
ACTCCTTTGCTTTTATTTAGACAATTGCCAGACCATCTCTAACATAATAGCAAAGGAGTTTTTACGTGCAAAGCTGTAAGCTCTTTGGAACCACGCGCCTAGCGCGTGGTTTTCTGGATACAAAAAACGCCTCCTGAGAACTTTTTGGAGGCGTTTCATAATCTTCAGTCTTATTGATCCAGAAAACTGCGCAACTTCCGTGACCGGCTCGGATGCTTCAGCTTGCGCAAAGCCTTTGCCTCAATCTGGCGGATACGTTCACGCGTAACGTTAAACTGCTGTCCGACTTCTTCCAACGTATGATCGGTATTCATGCCGATACCGAAGCGCATCCGCAACACACGCTCTTCTCGCGGCGTCAAGGAAGACAAAATACGGGTACAGGTTTCTTTCAGATTGGAATGAATTGCCATATCCAACGGCTGCAAAGCACTGTCATCGGCAATAAAATCGCCCAGAGAAGAATCTTCCTCGTCGCCGACAGGCGCTTCCAAACTAACCGGTTCTTTAGCAATTTTCATAACCTTGCGAACCTTTTCCAGCGGCATTGACAAACGCTGCGCCAATTCTTCCGGCACCGGCTCGCGCCCCATTTCTGCCAGCATTTGGCGGGAAGTCCGAGTCAGCTTATTAATTGTCTCAATCATATGAACCGGAATACGGATTGTCCGCGCCTGATCGGCAATTGAGCGTGTAATCGCCTGCCTGATCCACCATGTTGCATAAGTCGAAAACTTATAACCGCGGCGATATTCAAATTTGTCAACGGCTTTCATCAGACCGATATTGCCTTCCTGAATCAAATCCAAGAACTGCAAACCGCGGTTGGTATATTTTTTGGCAATGGAAATAACCAGACGCAGGTTCGCCTCAATCATTTCTTTCTTAGCCTTTTCAGCCTCGCGTTCACCGCGTTTGATTGTATCAACCATACGGCGATATTCGCTAATCGGCAAACCGCACTCCGTCGCCATTTGTGCGACAGACTCACGCAGTTCGGCAATTTCCAACCCATATTTTTCTACAAAATTTTTCCAGTGCTTGTCGCTCTTCTTTGCAACATTTTCAATCCACTTCGGATCAAGTTCGGATTTCTGATAAACTTCCAAAAAGTCTTCGCGCTTAATCTTGCAAGACATGGCGTAGCGCAGAAGCTTTCCTTCCAATCCCATCAAACGTTTGTTCAGACTATTCAACTGTTCGACCAACTGCTCAATTCTGACGGCATTCAGATGAATGGAGCTCATCAGCTCAACCAGTTCTTTTTTAACCTGCAGATATTTCTTCTCAACCGAAGCACTAACAGACTTGCCGGCAATAATTGCAGCCACGCGCTGCTTTTGAATTTTATCCAAATCATCATAATAACCGGAAATTTTGTTCAGAATTTCCAACACCGGCTCGCGTAGGGCTTCTTCCATTGAAGAAACGGAAGCTACGGCTCGTCCGCCGGTTTCGTCATCATCGTCTTCCGTGCCTTCATGCGCTTCGTCATCGCCGCTTTCCAAGTCGTCATCGGTATCTTCGTCTTCTTCATCTTCCACGGCGCTGTCTAGTTCAATATCATCAGCGAGTTCATCGTCAATATCATCCAGATTGTCTTTGGTTTCCAGCTCTTCGGCCACTTTTTCCAAATCATCGACGGTTTCTTCGTCTTCTTCAAAAGCCATGGCCTCGGCATCATCGCCATACATCATCTCCAAATCAATAATATCGCGAAGCTGCATCGTGCCTTCCAGCAGTTCATCACGCCAACCGGCAATGGCTTTAATCGTCATCGGGCTTTCACACAAACCGTCAATCATTACGGTCTTGCCGGCTTCAATACGTTTGGCGATGGCAATTTCACCTTCGCGGGAAAGCAACTCCACCGTTCCCATTTCTTTAAGATACATTCTGACCGGATCATCGCTGCGGCCAAGCTCTTTCTCGTCAAAATTACCGCTTTCGTCTTCGTCGTCAAAATCGTCAACATCGTCTTCCACAGCGTCATGCTCAAAGCTGTCAACTTCCGACTCGGCAATCAGGCTGATGCCCATATCAGAAATACCGGACATGATATCTTCAATATTTTCAGAAGATTCACGTTCGGGAGGCAAAGCTTTGTTGAGTTCTTCAATTGTAATATAACCACGGATTTTTCCCTTGTCAATCAAGCGCTTAACAGCACTTCCGAGGGTATCGATCAAGGGCGTGTCCGCCGCCCCGCCGTCATAGAGGTCTGGAGTATCTATATCTGACATCAGTATTCCTTAAAAAAATCGATTCTTTTGCTAGCTTGCAGGAACTTTTAATAATTTATCAGCCAAATGTCAAGCCCCTCAATCAAACGAATAACAGCATATGGAGCGCAAAACCGCTGTTTTCAAGGGAAAAAGAATAAAATAAATATTTTTCAGTCCGGATTCATTTCTTGCAGAATCGCCTCTTTTTCCTTTTTGAGCGATTCGTAACGCTTAAAGACTTCATCAGGAAAAGATGGTGCGTTTTCAATCTCTTTTAAACATTCTTTTATCTCATTGTCCAGCATTTTGAGCTGAACTTCGGCAATTTTGGTATTAATCTCTTCCCGAAGTTTCAAAACCGGCGTTTTTTGCATCCGCAGCATTTTGAATTCCCACAAGCTTTCGACTTCGCTGCCCTGCCCGCTGTTTTTCAGACATTCCAGAACCTTGTCGCAATCAGCCTCAGGATCATCCGTGCTGATTTGTACCAGCTCGTCAAACAATGCCCGCAGCTTAGTGTCTTTAATTTCAAAACCAGCCATTTTTTCTTCATATTCGACAATCAGCTCCGGACAAAAAATCATGGCCGCGATCACAAACTTGACAATCTGCTCGTCCAAAACCCTCTTGGGGCGCGCCACTACAACCGGCTGCGGCATAAAAGATTGCACGCCGCCTGTTTTTTTATAAGCGGGATAATCACCGCGACGCGATTGGGTCTGATAAGCCTCGCTGCGCTGATACTTACGCCTTGCACCCTGCCTGACCTCATAATACAGCCGGTCTTTCATCTCCTGAATATAATAAGTCCGAACCGTTGCATCGGCAATCTTTGAGACTTCTTCTTTCAAATCGCTTTCCAGCAGAGCCTTCTGCTCCGGCGTATCCAGCGGCCGATTTTCAAAGTTCTTGCGCCATAACAAATCCTTCAGCGGCACTGTCATATCAATTTGTTTCTGAAAAGCCTCCGCCCCGTGTGCTTTCAAGAATTCGTCCGGATCCATTTTTTCCGGCAAAAATACATATTTGAGCGAATAACCGGGTTTTAAAATCGGCAAAGCCCTGTCGACTGAGCGAATAGCCGCTTTAACACCGGCGCCGTCACCGTCAAAACACAATATCGGCTCGTTACAGATTTTCCAGGCTTCGGCAATCTGATTCTCAGTCAAGGCCGTGCCAAGCGGCGCCACAGCATAATGAAAACCATACTTGTCCATACCGATAACATCCATATAGCCTTCGCACACAATAATCCGCTTGGCCTCAAAAGCCTTATCGCGGGCATTATTGAGATTATACAAGACGCGACGCTTGTTAAAAATCGGCGTCTCTGGCGAGTTCAGATATTTGGGCTGCCCGTTCCCCATAATCCGCCCGCCAAAAGCAATGGGTCGGCCGCGTTTGTCAAAAATCGGAATAATCACCCGATCGCGAAAAAAGTCAAACGTCCGCTTGCTGGTATTGTTCTCTGCCAGAGAAACAAGACCGAGGTCAGACATATCACGCTCTGAAACTCCTTTTGATTTCAGCAAAGCCAGCAAACCATTATTGGCCGGCGCATATCCCAGACGGAATTTTGAAATAATGTCGTCACCAAAACCGCGGCGGGAAAGATACTCCATCGCCTTTTGCCCCTCCGGTAACCGCAGGCATTTTTCAAAAAACTTGACCGCCAGCTCCATAATGTCATAAAGCGAATTTTTCTTTTCCAGCTCGGCTTTGTTCTCATGCGAAATCCGCGGAACTTCCAGTCCGGCCTTATGCGCCAGCTTTTCCAAGGCGTCCATAAACGGCAGACCGTTGGCTTCCATTTCAAATTTAATAATATCGCCATGCGCGCCGCAGCCGAAACAATGATAAAAACCTTTGGCCTCGTTCACAGTAAAAGACGGCGTTTTTTCATTGTGAAACGGACAGCAGGCCTGATATTCCCGCCCTTTGCGGACAAGTTTGACCTTATCTCCGACCACATCGACAATCGAAACCTTTGCTCTCAACTCATCTAAAAACTTTTGTAAATCCGCCATTTTCCATCATGTTCATTATTTTTGTCTGTAAAAAGCTCCCCCGGAGCAGTTTTAGTAAAGTGCAGAGAACGAGATGAATAATGTGATTTTAACGATAAAAAAATTTTAGTGTACACAGAAGTACATGAATTTTTTTATTCGGAAAAAATCGCATTAGGCACTCGTTATATGCATTTTATCCCAATAAATTCTTAATCACTCCAGATGCCTTTCCAAAATCCATCTGTCCGGCATATTGTTCACGCAGCTTGCCCATAACGGCCCCCATATCCTTCATGGAAGAAGCGTTAACCGATGCAATCACTTCTTTGATCGCCACCGTCATCTCGGCTTCGTTCATTTGCTTCGGCAAAAACTTTTCAATAACTTTAATCTCAGCCAATTCTTTGTCCGCCAAATCTTGACGTTTGCCTTCAATGTAAATCTTAACGGAGTCGTTTCTTTGCTTAATCATTGATTGCATCATAGACAACAATTCCGCATCGCTGGCTTTTTCGGCTCCTTTGCCGCGGGCTTCCACATCTTTTTCTTTTTGTCCGGCAATAATCAGGCGCACAGCCGAAACCGTCGTTGTATCATGGCTTTTCATTGCATCTTTCAAAGCGTTTTGCAAATCTTCTCTCAGCATTTTCTTCTCCTTAAAAAAATTCAATCACATAATTGTCCTTGAGAATAATCGCATTAGAACAAAAAATCAATTCAAAAATAGCATTGTAATCGCCGTCTAATCAGGTTATATTTTGAGCAAACAAAAAAGAACACCTTTGATGAAAGCTTCGGCACAAAACCTAAATCAAACCATCGGCAAAGACCATAAACAATAAGCCAGCGATTTCATTAAATCCGTCAACAATTAAAATAATCTAATTTACCTTCACTGCCAGTACAAAAAAGCGGCATCGCTTTTCATTAATTATTTACTTTTGCCGTTTATATGTTATAATAGTTTTGGCTGGATTTTTTGGGAGAACTATTATGACATATTATGCGCATAAACCCGTTGCTGTTCTGATATACTGCTTTATGGCATCCGTTGCCTTTTCTTTTCCCGCGCAGACAAAGACCACTTTTCTTCCGGACTTTGAAGAAGAACCGATGAAATTCAGTTGTGAAGAAGGCGGCGGCGAAGACTATTGTCTTTGTCAGCGCTCAACAAATCCGGTTTATCATCTTGTTCAGAGTTTTCCCAAATGTTCATCTCCCAAGATTTTTGACAAGACCTGTCCGCACAGCGATGACTGGATTACCGAATGTTATTGTCCCGCAAGTTATAATCAGATTTGTACTTTGCCTTATCGCGGCGCTGGCCTGAACTGCGACGGGAAATATGAAAAATGCTGCGATACCCGCTGTCTTGAAGGTTCGACAAACAGCTGCTCCTATCCTTATGTTTTGGATTACACCTCTTCTACCGATTGCGGTGAAACATGCTATGTCTGCCGCTATGGCAACGACTGTATCACCAATTGCTCTTCTGATGAAGAAGCCTCTTACAATGGCAGTTACAATGATTTTACGGGAGAAGCTTGCGTAACCTGCACACCTCTTACTCCGCCTTGCACAGACACTTGTTCAAGCAAAGGGTATAAGTCGTCCCAACCAAGCGGGCAGACTTGTTCAACCACAACGGTTTGCGAAAACACCTGCTATTACGATTGCAAACCAAACGATCCTTGCGCCGGAATAACCTGCCCTGGCGGAAAGGTTTGTTCCAACGGTTCTTGTGTCTGCCCGAATGGTCAAAAAGACTGCGGCGGGACCTGCAAAAACTGTTGTTCTGACAAAGATTGCAAAAATGGCAATACTTGCCAAAATGGGAGCTGTGTCTGCCCCAATAAGTATTGCCACGGCGGACAAGTTTGCACTTCCAAAAATTCTTGCGGAGGATGCACTGCCTGTAGTTGTCCGACCGGAAAAGAATGGAACTCCGAGTATAATCTATGTGGATGTAAGACAAGCGGATGTGAATCTTTTAAAAATATGTGGTGTGGCCAAACCTTTAGTGGTGTTTGCATCGGAGGAACTCTGCATACATGCACTTATACAGATTTCAGCTGTAAATCATATAAGTTACAATATTGTTGTTCCAATTAAAACATCGTACAACAAGTTTAACAAAATAACGAAGGCATCACAAGAGATGCCTTCGTTATAGTTTCCAATAAAAAAACTAATATTCAAAAATAGTGCCGCCAACTGAGCAAAGTCTCATCTAAATCTTTGCCGTAATTTTGTTCATAACTATATTCTACCGCAACGGCATTACTGCGGTTCACGGAATAAACGGCTTCCGCCTTATATTTCATCTTATCACCAAAATGATTGGTCGCCAGCACTTTTTCCGCTTCGGCAATCAGCCGCCAATTGCCATAATCGGCAAAGGTGCCGACTGTCCAGCCAACCCCGCCAATTGTATTATCCGGCAGAATGCCGCCGTAACCGGCATAAGCGCTGCCCAGAAAATAAAGCCAGATTTCTTCATTCAACGCCACCGTCGATCCGCCGCCGACTTTCAAATTAAAAGCATAACCCTCTTTTTCGGTTCTCGGATTCATCTCCCGTTTCACATCGGCATTGATCACATAAGAAACCGGCTTAAACATAACATCAACCGGCGACAACGATTTTATCCCGACCAAATCAAACTGCTGTAAAACCGTTTTGTCAGAACTGTCATAATGTCTGAGTGTCGTATTCAAAAAATTAATCTCGGCACCGCGCAAAAAACCGTAATTGTCATCGCTGAGCGAATGATAAGCCGGCCGATAGCTGACTTCCTGAAAAGCTTCGCCATTACGAAAACCTGCGCCGGCAGAAGCACGCATGGATTTGTGCGAAAACAACGGATTTTGCCCGTTTTCCAATTCCGGAATTCTACCGTTTTCGGCAATTTTATTCCGCGCCTGCAAAGCCTTAAAACTGCGCTGCCGATACTCGGAAAGCTCCAACTCGTGCGCCACATACTGATACTGCACATATTGATAAGCCGTTTCCAAAACATCAGCCTTACTTTCATCATCAAGCCCATCCAAAGACCAGTCCTGTTCTTTGATTGCAGCCAGATACGTTTTTTTCTCTTCTGAAGTCATTTGCTTATAACGATGCCTGATTTTAGCCTGTCGCGACGGCCGATAATTAATGCTTTTTACCAGTCCGGAGCGGGAATACACGGCCTTGACCGTATCCAGCGGGATAGCCTGAACCGGAAAATCATCGGCCAGCTTCAGGCTCGGCCGCACGGCGTCAAGCGTTTCCATCAACATATAAGAACAATTACGCGTAAAAAAGTAATAGCGGCTCTGTGCATGTCCCGTTTCCCACAAATGCGCCACAAACAAATCCAGCTCTTCCGGTGTCAAATCCAGATTAAGCTCCCAGATATCACGATTTTCAATATTATTGTAAGTATTAATCACATCATAATAAGGCTTGACCGTAAACCCGCCGTAATATCCTCCGGTCAGACCTAGAACCGCAAACAAAACGCTGTTTTCCTGTCCGGCGGTAAAAGCGCCGTAATTCGCGCCATGAGCCAAAAGCTGCGTTCCTTTGCGCGCCGTGTCAATTCGCAAAAGCGTATGCCCAAATAAAGAAGACGGATTGTTCATATAAGCATCGGTAAACAGCAGCGTCACGCCGGAAGGCTGTAAATCTTTTTGAAATTGTTTATACTCCGCGCATTGGGGAAAATCAGCCGAAATCAGACCTTTTGTTTTCAAAAAAAGATAACGCGCCGGAAAAAGGCAACGTTTGTTATCATCACCATCAAACAAAGCCGCGGTTGCCGCCAGCTCAGATTCGGGATTTGTCTTTCCGTCCGGTGCCAAAAAGAAATCCTCGGAATCAATCGTACTTTCATATTGCCCGCCACCCTGCGGACGATAATGTCCGAGCGCCAGCCATTCGTCGGAATAAGCAATCCGTCCGCCTGCCAGAACCGGCAAGCCGGATAAAAAAACAAACGCCCCAAGACAACAGACAAAAGTTCTCATCATCAAAACAACAAAACGGCCTCCTGCTTTTCTACCGGAAACCGTCTTGCCTCAGTCATCAAAAGCAATTACGCATTCTGCACCAGTTCCAACAGGTTCAAGGTAACCTGAACCGCATCGGCATTTTCATCAGCAAACAAATAAGCAAAATTCGTTTTTGAAATCTCACCCAGTTTTTCACTGTTCACATTCAAAATACCGGCCAGCGTGTCAATGGTTTCGCCGCGTCCGGCGGCAGCGTCCATCGCATACTGCTCCATATTATTTTCCAGAAAAGCCAGCATCATTTTGCCTGTTCCGCCGGTCACGCGTCCGTTCGGATCACAACCGGAAGTTCCGAAAGTAATACCGAAAGTCTGGGTACCGAAAGAAGTGTTTGTCGTTGCGGCCAACACCTGCGGGCCGATACCGCTTTGTCCGCGCCAAGCCATGGAACCCAAACCGCAGCCTGTGCTGTCAACCGCGGCAGCGTTGGAAACCGCCATCATTGCACCGCCCATAATCATAGCGGCCAGAGATAATTTTTTCATAAATGCCTCCCATAAAAAAGTTACTCTTGATTTTTAACACAAATAACATTTTTGTATAGCATAATTTTCACATTATACCGCCATAAAAAATTTCGCTTGAAAATATAAAAAAGTATGCTATATTGAAGAAAATTAAGAATTCGGCAGGCTGTGATAAGTTCCTACTTATCGCAGTCTATTATTTGTAACCAGAAAAGACAGGTGAGTGAAATGGAAAAATTCCCTTTAACCAAACAAGGATATATTGCTCTTGAGGAAGAGTTGAAACATCTCAAAGGCGTTGACCGTCCCAACATTATTGCGGCGATCGCAGAGGCGCGTTCTCATGGTGATTTGTCTGAAAACGCCGAATATTCGGCTGCTAAAGAGAAACAAAGTTTCATTGAAGGACGTATTCAGGATCTGGAAGCCGTTTTGAGTCGTGCTCAGGTCATTGATGTTGCCAACACCAAATCTGACGTCATCCGCTTTGGTGCCACGGTACAGGTTGTTGATGAAGATAACGACAATGAAAAAACCTACCAGATTGTCGGGGATTATGAAGCAGATATCGAAAAAAACAAAATCTCGCTTTCATCTCCTCTGGCTAAAGCCCTGATCGGCAAAGAAGTCGGCGACATCGCCGAATACGTTGCCCCGGGCGGCAAAAAATCTTTTGAGATTTTAGAAGTCAAATACATTTAAAAAGCCAAAAACAAGCTTATATTAAGACCGATCCTCCCAAAGGATCGGTTTTATTTTTAGCTAAGGAGCATACAACATGAAAAAACAGTCTACACCTCATTGCGACTGTCTTCAAAAAGAAAAAAACGTTGAAATCAAAACGCCGGAAACACACATCAAGAAAGAAACAACCTGCTACTGTACTCCCAAAGAATGCGATTGTACGGTAACAAGAGAAGAAATCGAAACCCCGAAAAAAATAAGGAAACGGAGATGAATGAGACAAAACAGGAAAAATGCAGGTACGTGCTAGATTACGACAACAAATGCGATTGCCGCGAAGACGACAACTGCGGTTGCACCTACCCTAATAATCTGCCGCAAGACTTCAAGCAAGAATGCAAAGAAGGCCCAAACTGCACTGCACGTCAGTCAGACACACATCAGTGACAAAACAAACCCGATGCATTTGCCTGCTTGCAAAAACCGGATAATTATTCTATGTAATAAGAAAAAATTATCGGAGAAATGCTATGGCTCAATACAAAACCCCCGTTCTTATCATCGGCTCAGGTCCAGCCGGCTATACCGCAGGCATCTATGCCGCGCGCGCCGGACTGAAACCGCTTATTGTCGCCGGCGGACAAATCGGCGGTCAATTAACCATTACCTCAGATGTTGAAAACTACCCGGGTTTTCCCGAGCCGATCAACGGCAGCGAACTGATGAAAAGAATGAAGCAACAGGCTCTGAACCTCGGCGTAGAGTTTATTGAAGATAAGATCATTGAAGTCGACTTCAAACAATACCCCTTCAGCTGCAACTCAGAAAACTACAACCTCTTCACCGCCAATTCCGTTATTATCGCCACCGGTGCTTCAGCGCGCTGGCTTGGACTGGAAAGCGAAGAAAAGTTTCTGGGTTTCGGCGTCTCGGGTTGTGCCACCTGTGATGGCTTTTTCTACCGAGGTAAAGACGTTGCCGTTGTGGGCGGTGGCAATACGGCTGCCGAAGAAGCGCTATATCTGACAAGCTTTGCCCGCTCGGTTACCCTTATCCACCGCCGAGATAGCTTAAAAGCAGACAAAATCATGCTACAACGTCTTTTGGATAACCCCAAAATCACTATTGAATGGAACTGCGTTATCGAAGAAATTCTCGGAACGGACATCCCAAAAGCCGTAACCGGTCTGAAACTGAAAAACATCAAAGACGACAGCACCAAAGAGATGAAAGTGGACGGCGTTTTTATTGCCATTGGCCACCACCCCAACACCGAAATCTTCAAAAACCACTTGGAACTGGACAGCAACGGCTATATCGTCACCAAACCTGACAGCTGCGAAACCGGTATTGCCGGCGTTTTTGCCGCCGGAGACGTTAAAGCGCCGGAATTCCGTCAAGCCGTTATTGCCGCCGGTTCGGGCTGTACGGCGGCTCTGGAAGCAGAACGCTGGCTGAACAGCCAAAGCGGTTGATACGCAAAAAAAAATTATACAATAACAGATTTCTGCAGAGTCGCGGCATAAAAAAATATTCCGATGCCCAATTTGAAGGTTTATTTTTGTATTTTGCAACTTTTACGTGACAAAAAAGCCGATTATTCAAAAAAAACAAAGAAAAATATAAACCAATCTCAAAAAGGTACTTGTCAAAGTCTATTTTTTTGTCTATATTAAAAACGATGTTTAATTTTTAATATAATAATTATGAAGAATAGTAGTTTAGAGAGCGCAAACCAGAGTAATCAACAGTCTGTTTTCAGCTATGCTGATTTGCAGAAGTACAAAACAAAGATTGAAATGAAAGATCATGTTCGCAATGACGAAATCAAGAGATTCCTTACTCTTAACATGAATAATCTTTCAGAAATAGACAAGAAAAAAATAATTGTCCTTTTGAACAAAAAGAACGATTATGAAAAATCGGCAGTATTGTACAACATGTTACTTACTAAAATTGCCAACTCTCACAATGACACTCTCAAAGCAAAGGCACAACCTTTCGCCAAGAAATACGGTGTCGAAACTTTGCTAACAGCCCCCAAAAAATGAGAGGCTTAAAAAATTATTAATTGTATAATATAAAAAAAAAATTTAAATGGTACAGAAGGGAAAAGTTTTTGAGGTTAAAACTGTAGCAGTAAAGGATCTCAGAAAAGAGAAAAAACAAAAAGAATTAGAAAAAAAAGCTATGCAGAGACAGAATGCCATCAATGCAAGCCCTTATGCCTGCAGCGACATTGCCGATAAAGTTGCACGGGAAATCTCCAAAAAACAAATAGAGGATTTTGCCGCACAACTGAGAGCCAGAAGAAAATCTTACGTTTTTTCAGAGATGACCGCTGAAGATGAACAAAAAATGCTTCTGACGGCAGAGGAAAAAGAGATCCTTAAAGGGATCCTCAGTAATGTAAACTACTGCGCATTCCCATACTCAGTCAAGAACATCTTGATTGAAGGTTTTAAATATCCCGAGCCTGAGATCCGTCACATGGTGAGAGATTTCGCTGCATCAGAATTTGAGCAGGAAGACTCTCCTGTCATAGGATTGGATCTGTGGATTGACCTCTTGTCTCGAGAATATGTGTCTGACACAGGCTTCGCTTTTCTGCGGGATCATGTCAAACTTCTGAAAAAGCACTCCGGCAAGGTTCTTTACAAATATATCAAAAATGTAAAAGACCGCAACCATAGTGAAGAATCAGAAGAATTGTATCAGGAAGTGCTGAAATTATATAAGTAATTCCGTCTTTCTTGTTTCCCCTCCTGAGTTTCGGCTCTTGAGGGGAAACCTTTCTTTACTACATTAAAATACAACACTATGAATACAGATATGATTAACGCGCTGCTTCTGTCCCCGATGTCTGACCAACAGACATTGCAGCTGGCTCAGTTTATCCGGCAGGGAATAAACGCTGAAAAAGCGCTTCAAAGAATTTGCTGTTATGCCTTGGAGCAGGTTTTTGCCATGCATCCGCTCAACAAAAAATGGCTTGGCATTTTATTTTCCGTTTCTGAACGCGCTTTTGTTCTGAAAATTCTGGGAAAATACAATCACCAAATCCGGCAGGCAAAATTGCAAACTCTCTGCTATCGTTACCTGAAAAAGATAAACCAGGATTATCTGGCGCTTCTTTTTCTTTAATCTTCCCCAAACACCGTTTAAGCTTAAACGGTGTTTTTTACTTTTTAGACACAAAAAAATTATTACCAAAAAGCTACAATAATGCTAAAAACAATACCTGAGTTAAATATTATTATAAACAACAATTAAAATGAATATTATGATACCTAAAAGAAAATTATCTGTCAAAGAAGCAACTGTATTTTCCAACCTAGAAAGAACCAGCCGCAAACTTGTTTATTTTGAACTCGCCAACGGTATGTCTTTTTCAGATGTTTTGGAAAAATACTGCGACATCATTGCCTTTGAAAAACAAATAAAAAACCAATGGGATCAAGATCTGCTCCGCGAATTGTCTGACGGCAAATTTGATGGCTACATCTTTTCGCTCTGCCAAAAGATTCAAATAAAAATCAATTGGCCGCAGCTAAAAAAAGGCAAACGCGTCAAACAAGTCTATCTCCGGGCCGTTAATTATCGCAACCGCTTGCAATTTCAAACGACGCCGAGCAGAAACGCAGAACTTTTTTGCCAGATATGCAAAGATTATTTGCAACGCAAAGACAAATTCAACAAAAGACTTTCTGATTTAATAAGCAGAAACGTTCCCGTTGAAACAATTATCCGGCAAATGACGGAGGAATATGCTGCTGAAGATGCAAAAAGGAACAGTAAAAAGTTTCTGACTTACGCTCTTCAGTATACCAGACACGAATTCAAAGTCAAACAGCCCGTGGCTCCGGCATTGATTGAAATTGCGCTTAACAAAGATTTTATAACAACGCCCGACATTTTCAAACAACAAATTGATATCATCTGCCAATCCTATGAAGCATACGAAAATTCTTTAGTGGCAATTGAAGTCAAAAAAATCTGCTACGATTTTATTGAAGCTGCATTTTTAAAATATGAAAAAGTCGATGCCCGCTTGCTGAACTTCCTGTTTTTAGGCAATTGGATAAGCGTTGAAACAAGCAATTTGTTATGCCGAGCTTTCAAAGTTATCAAAGACAGAGGCTTAAACTTCTTTGTCTTTGAAACAATCAAAAAGATGTATACAAAAATTGATCTTTCACAAGAAGAGCGATTGTCTGAATCAGAAAAACTGATTTGTACCTTGTATGAAATATTTAAATATGAATAAAAAAATTCCTGCCATTTAAACCGGCAGGAATTTTTTTATTCATACGCTATCATCCACCATTGTCCTTTTCCTATTCGCTTTCTCATTCTTCACTACCACTCCTTTTCTCTCATTTTTCTCTTTGCCATCACCGCTTTTTTATTCTTCTCTCACACCTCGCGGCTTTCCATTCCCCTTATCTTCTGTTTCTTTCTTTCCTTCCCCCTTAGCCTCTTTTAGCCAAATTTTTCCCGTTTTCCCGCTCCTCTGCCCAAAATTTCAACATTAT